>JBMOJB010000017.1:0-40565 GCA_049316985.1 Saprospiraceae bacterium
TGGATTAATTACTGCTCCGTCGGAGCAATCCGTTTGTAGAATAATAGGTATCCGAAAATGATGAGCTCCTTGGGCGCGACCTGTATCCTCAATGCAATATCGATAAGAATAAATGCTGTCTTTCAGGTCGCTCCGATGGAGCTCAATAATACGGTCTGGAATTGTTTCTACAAACAGAACGCTCCTAAGGAGCTTGGTCTGGTTGCAAGCCTGTTTGAATTTGCAAATTAAAATGATATTTTGCTTAGAATTCGATTGATGCGGCTACACCGAAGGGGATTCAAAATACCCCACAATTGAACGGGAAAGTGACATGTACCACATAGAGCTAATTTAGATAAATATTGACCTTCTGGATTAATTACTGCTCCGTCGGAGCAATCCGTTTGTAGAATAATAGGTATCCGATAATGATGAACTCCTTGGGAGCGACCTGTATCCTCAATGCAATATCGAAACAGATAAATGCTATCTTGCAGGTCGCTCCGATGGAGCTCAATTTTATGGGATGGAATTGTTTCTACAAACAGAACGCTCCTAAGGAGCTTTTTCTGCTTGCAAGCTTGGCCGAATTTGCAAATTAAAATGATATTTTGCTCAGAATTCGATTGATGCGGCTACTGAGAAGGGGCTTCAAAATACCCACTATTGAACGGAATGACTTGTGCCACAAAAAGCTGTTTTAGATAAAATTTGACCATTAGGATTAGTTGCTGCTCCCTGGGAGCAATCTGTCTGTAGCAAAATAGGTATCCGATGATGATGAGCTCCTTGGGAGCGACCTGTATCCTCAATGCAATATCTATAAGAATAAATGCTGTCTTTCAGGTCGCTCCGATGGAGCTCAAATTTATGGGCTGGAATTGTTTCTACAACCAGAACACTCCTAAGGAGCTTGGTCTGGTTGCAAGCCTGGTTAAATTTGCAAATGAAATATCTTGTTTGCTGTATTGATCGGAATAGAAAAGGAAAGAAAAAAGAGAAATCGTTGGTATACTTGTATATTTGTTTTGTTGGTTACCCATTCACCTTTAGCTTTTGTCATAAAATCACCCCATCTTCTTCCTGAATTTCCATTCCTTTTATTCCAATAAAACCCGGATTATACTATTTTTACACAAAAATACGCTTCTCCGAACAATGATAAAATATTGCCTCATTGCCCTGCTGATGTTGATCTCTGCAGTAAAGGGCAGTTCCCAAACCGAAAACACGGTCAGTTCTTACGAAAAAGAAATGAAATACGGTTCAGCTGATGACCCTACCCTTCCGGATTGGGTGCGCAAAATGTACGCGGCCGATCCCAATGTTTTCGAAGTGGAACAATTGTACAACGCCTACTACCAGACACATGAACTGGTGAAAAACCAGCATACGCAGTATTACAAACGCTGGAAAAAAAATGTGGCTGCTTTTGTCAATAAAGACGGTTTTATCAGACCTCCTTCCAAAGCATCCTATGACCGCAATTTTGATGATTTTCTGTCAAATAAAGCTGATGCCGCCGCCCCTCAAAGACAACGAAGTGCCGCAGCTGCTGCCAATTGGACTTGTATTGGCCCATTTGACTTTGACAAAGATGCCGCAGGCAGAAGTCATGCACCCGGAGCAGCACATGTTTATACAGTCGAAAGAGCACCCTCCAACGGCAATATACTGTATTGCGGAACTGCCACCGCAGGAGTCTGGAAAACGGTCGACAAGGGACTCAACTGGACCTGCATTTCCAAAAATTTGCCTTTCAATTATTGTAATGCTCTGGAGATCCACCCTTTCGACCCCAATATCGTGTGGATCGGCGCCAACAACAGAATTTACAAAACCATCGACGGAGGCAACAACTGGTCAACCTCGGGCGATGCGGTATTCAACACTTTTTCACACAGCATCGACGACTTGGCTTTGCAGCCGGGCAACCCCAATGTGCTTTTTGTGGCATCCGACAAGGGATTTTTCCGTTCCAGCGACGGAGGCAATAATTTCACGCGCATTATCCACAGCAATGCCTCCACTGCTTCTTATTTCAGCGAAATAGAATTCAAACCCAATGACCCCAATACCCTCTATGTGATTCAATCGGGTGTGGCTGATAAATACACGGAGTTTTACAAATCTACTGACGGCGGACTCAGTTTCAATCTGTTGAATGGCTGGCCGGTCATCTCCTCAGCTTCTGCAACGACCTATAATTACATCAATCGACTCGGCAGCAACAACAGTTATGCGAGCCTTTCCAACGACAACCTGGGTACGGCATCCAATCCCAACTTCACGCTGGAAATGCGGATCAGGGTTCCCAACTCCATTGCAGACAAGGCCATCCTGGCCAATAAAAACTGGAGCTCCGGCGCCAACAATGGTTGGACGCTCGCCGCAAGGTACACCGGTGAACTTATGTTCAATGTCGGCTCCGGATCTTCCCGGATTGAACTGCTGTCAAGTGGAATCTGGGATAACCTCTGGCACCACATCACTGTCGTATATCGGGCAAGTGGTACCAAAGAAATGTACAAAGATGGCGTGCTGGTCGCTTCAAGTACCAGCAATATTACGATGACCAATACCGGCCTGCCCATGATTCTGGGCAGAGACGGCAGCCTGAACTACGGCGGATTCAACCTGGATGTCGATGATATCCGAATATGGAATACTGCCCTGCCTGCAGCAACAGTGAGTTCCAATGTCGCTACAGACATTACAGCAGCTCACCCCAATTATGCCAATTTGCTGCATTACTACAAATGCAACAGCGTCGGCAGCAATGTACTCATCGATGAAAAAGCGAGCAACAACGGCACTATTATCGGCAGCATGGCTTTACTTTCTACCCAGAATTTCAGTTCCGCTACAAATCTGAGCGGCACTGACGAACAAAAACGGGCAGAAATTTCAGTTACAGCCGCCAAGCCCAACCGCGTTTACGCCTTACTCGCCGGTGCAGCAAACGGTGGCTCGGGCTTATACGGTGTCTATGTTAGTGATGATGCCGGAGTTAGCTGGACACACAAATGCTGCGGTAGTGGCCCTGGCGGAGCTGCCATCGCCACTACAGTTGTCGGACAAACATCTCCGAGTACCAATGCCAATATGCTCGGTTATTCCGAAACCGGCAGTTCGGAAGGAGGACAATACTATTACGACCTGGCCATGGACGCTGATCCGGGCAACGGCGATAAAGTACACATCGCCGGCATCAACCACTGGTTTTCGGTAGATGGAGGCACTACTTTCAATATGCCTGCGAAATGGTCCTGGCCCGATGATGCCGAATATGTCCACGCTGATATTCACGGTATCCACATTTACGGCAACGAAGTGTGGATCAATTCTGACGGAGGTTTGTTTATGTCGCAGGACAGCGGAAAAACCAACTTCAACCGACGGATGTACGGCATTGCCGGCACCGATTTCTGGGGATTCGGCATGGGCCACAAAGATGCGAATGTCATGCTGGGTGGTACCTACCACAATTCTCATTTGATGAAAAACAACAACGTCTACCTCAATGGCTGGGTATCCTACACGGGCAGTGCCGATGGCACCCGCGGATTCGTCAATCCCGGAAAACCAAAGCTGGTCTACAACGACAGCAGAAGAGATCTTTTGCCTAATAGCAGAACCATTTCACCAACTGCATTGACTTTGAGCAAATTGCCCAATACCGACCCTGAAAGTAAAATTACCTGGGATCCGCGCTGCTACAATTGCCTCTACACCGGTACAGGAGCCGATCTTTGGTACAGCGAGGATGATGGTGTCAACTGGAATTTAAAATACAATTTTGGTTCCATGAATGTCGCGGATATTGAAGTGGCCTGGGACAATCCAAATGTGATCTGGGTAAGCACTGTACTGGGATTATACGACCCAAAAGTAATCTGGAAAAGTGTAGACAGAGGTACAACCTGGACGAATGTGACGCCATCCAATACCGCTCTTGGTTATCATGAAGATATGTATTTCGATATCACACTGGGCTCAAATAGTCAGGATGTATGGATGGCTACAACTCATCGGTATGGCTGGTACGGAGAAAACACCCACAAGGTATTTTACTCATCCAACGGAGGTGCAAGCTGGACAGATTGGACAACATCACTGATCGCCAACGAATCTGTTAGCACAATCATTCATCAACGAGGAACAAATGGTGGAGTGTATCTGGGCACTCGACGCAGTGTTTTTTATAGAAATAAAACGATGAGCAATTGGGTGCAGTTTGATACCGGACTACCGGCAGTAATGAGCTGCACGCGACTCTTTCCCTGGTACAAAGAAGGCAAACTGCGCAACGCCGGCAATCAAAGCGTATGGGAAACACCGTTGTATGAAATCGAGCAGCCGCAGGCGCAGCCCATGGTAGACAAATTCACTTCTACCTGTACCAAAGATACATTCTATTTTGCCGATTACTCGGCCCATTATGGGAATGCCACTTTCAGCTGGCAATTTTCTCCTGCTCCGCAGTATGTCAGCAGCAGCAGTGCTGAAAACCCCAAAGTAGTATTTGGTTCTGCCGGAAATTATTCCGTCACATTAACAGTTACTGATGTGAACGGTACAAGTTCCAAATCGATTCCGAATATGATACTGCTCAGCGCTAGCAATGAATGTGAAGCCGATCTGGTCATCGGTAAAGCCATGTCGAGCACCGCTACCGGACAATATGTGCAGAGTACTCCGATAAATCTCAACAGAAACAACGGGGCTTCAACTGATTCAATTACTATCATGGCCTGGATACTGCCAAATGGCATCCAAAGCAGTTATGCCGGCATACTTTCCTGCAATGGTGTGACGGTCAACCTAAATTTTCGCGACAACAACGAATTGGGTCTGCACTGGAACGACTCCGAGTGGTGGTGGTCCAGTGGTCTGATCGTTCCGCCCAATCAATGGTCACATGTAGCACTAGTGGCTGCAGGCACTACCCTTAAGCTCTACCTTAATGGCAAAGAAGCAATCGACAACGTGAATCCAGTTGAACTCAACCTTTCCGGAAAACCCTGGTACCTGGGAATTGACCGGGGCAATAGCAGCCGCACCTTCAAAGGAATGATGGATGAAGCCTGCTTTTACAATCGTGCGCTTTCCAGAGATGAAATCAGGGAAAAAATGCACCTGATCAAAGCACCGATTACCGACAACTCACTAAAAGGCTATTTCCAGTTCAACGAAAGCAACAATCTGGTCTGGAATAAAGTGAATGCACAGTCAAGCAGTCTGACCGGAGGAGCTTCCAGAGCCATCTCAACCGCTCCTGCAGCGATTGGTGCTAGTCAAAGAATGAGCGTGAGCAGCGCTGGTCTGAAAACCTTTGCTACTCCTAACCTCAGCATCACGTTTGCCGGCGCAGGAACCTATCCGAACGGTGATCTGGTGGCCAATCGGCTGGATGCATTGCCGGATAGTACCTTGTCCAATTTCAATACCTTCGGAAGCAAATACTGGATTGTAAACAATCACGGCAGCAACAGTACTTTTACCGGCGTGGTCAATGAAATGAAATTTTCAGGTCTCAACATCATCAGCCCAACAGCGGCAAATTATAAGCTGTACAAAAGAAGCAGCAATGAACACCTCAACAACTGGACCTTCGTAGACAATGCCGACCTCGTCACAACTGGCGCAAACGGCACGGTGACATTCAATACCGGATTAACTTTGAACTCCTTCAGCCAATTCGCCGTATTTGAAACACCCGGCGTCAGACTGGCGGCTAAGGCATTTTTACAAGGTGCTTTTAATGGCAGTAATGGAGTTATGGACAACAATTTCGGACAAGGCAATTTACTTCCTACCGCACAGCCCTATACAGCAATTGGTTATGCACAGCTGGGAAGTGGTGGTGAAAACACCACGGCGGCGGTATTGAATCCATCCAATGGCAATAATTCGATCATTGAATGGATCTTCCTTGAATTGAGGTCCAAAACCAATCCGTCAATAAGATTATTCACTCGATCAGCACTTTTGCAAAAAGATGGCGATATTGTGGACATGGACGGCAGTTCACCAGTATCCTTCAAGGCAGCACCTGCCGACAATTATTACATTGTCGTGCGTCACAGAAATCACCTCGGATTCAGAACGGCCAATACTATTGCACTAAGCACCAATCCGGTGACACTGAATTTCACCAACAACTCCATCGCGCTCAACGGAGTTACGCCGACAACAATCATTTCAGGCACTACCTATGCCATGATTTCAGGAGATGCCAACAGCGATGGATCGGTAGATGCACTGGATTCCATCAACTGGGAAAATCAAAATGGATTATTCGACGATTATCTGAACCGGGCAGATTACAACCTGGATGGATCTGTAGATGCCATCGATTCTATATTATGGGAGACGAACAACGGTAAATTTGATGAAATTGATTAATATTAATAAAAGCTGACCTCTACTTGTGAACAGTACGAATAATTCGTACGGTTGAAAAAGGAATCTCTCTTTAAATTGAATATTACAACAAATAAAAACACCATTATGGAATCACTAACGCCAAATATCTTTGTAAAAGACATTAATTCAACCATCGAATACTACCAACACCTTGGGTTTGAACTCACGATGACCGTACCCGAAACCGGAGCCTACGACTGGGCAATGATGAACTGCGGAACGGTTACTTTTATGTTTCAGTCATATGCCAATCTGGGATCTGAACTACCGCAAATCAGTCGCCGGGATGGAGGCTCACTCCTGCTTTACATAAAGATCAAAGAAATCAGAAAATTCTACGATCGCATCAAGGATAAGGTAGACGTCATCAGCGGACTCGAGAAAACCTTCTACGGTGCAACGGAATTTTCTATCCTGGACATCAATAACTATGTTTTGACATTTGCGGAAGATGAGTAGAAATGGTTAATAACTTGCATTAGCAAAATAGTCTAAGTAAAAAGCATTTACAAAAAAGCCCCTGTTCATCGAACAGAGGCTTTATAGTATTTTATTGAAAAACTACCATTTGATTAATTTAGCAGTACAGATCATTTTCTGGCTGCGCACCTGAACAAAATACATGCCGGCAGCTGCAGCACCCAGATCAATCGGAATTTCCCGACGAATCTCACCGACGTTGTTGAGTATATTCCGGTAAACTTCTTTACCTTGAACATCTGTGACAACTATTAGTCCTTCTTCACTGAAACCCTCGATCTGCAAGGTAAAACTTCCTGCGGTTGGATTCGGATAAACAGTCAATTCAGGTGTGTATTGAATATCAGTAGCGGCAATCGTATTGCCTGCCATAAACTGATACCTGATTTCTCTCCCAAAATCGGGATTAAAAGTGCTGAGCACTCCACCCAGATTTCTAATTCCGATGCTCCCGGCACCATCTCCGTTGTTCCAAAAGCTAATTCCATCATCACCATTGTCCAAGACTCTTAGTTGATAACAGCCATTCAAATTATGTAGGGTATCATTATAAGATCTGTTGGCAACAAGGCCATTTTTGCGAGACTTCAATACTTTACCATCCATATCAGTCAGTTCCCAGGAGGTTTCAGTGGGAGCGTTATTGGTTCGCATTTGGATTATTACAGAAGAATTCCACTTTGCTACTTGATTAAATCTCGACTCAATGCTATTGTTGTTATCGTATTCGTCAGTTTTTCCATTTGGCATTGAGATTGACACTTGAAAGAGATTGCTTTTAGGCCAATCGGATAAATCAAATGTCGGGAGTATTACTCGGGCAGTTTGTAAAAAACCAAGGTTTCCTGTCCAGTTATAATTTTTTGCAGATCCGCCTTTGACCCCATATGTGATTAGCAAAGAGGTAAGTGCTTCCTCACCGGTATTTCTGATCTCAATCTCAGGATTCATACATACAGGATTAAAACGGCCATTCTCAATTTCTACAGTGGGTTTAATTACCCGAGTGATTGCGGCATCTGTTTTAAAATTCGGACTGCCGTAGGTCACGAGTTGATTACTGATGATATAGCGCGAATCGCCAGATGCTGTCACTACTCCATAATCGACAGTGATATCCTTTTGTGCACTGATAATATTGGAAATATCCAATTCTCTAATGTCCGTAGGTGCTCCCGGACACCACCCTGCGCGATCATAAATCCAGGTACCACCTTGAGGATAAACGGGATTATTGGAGCATTCTTTCCAAACCTGCCATTCCAATTCTCTGGCACCTCCGTTGATGTTCAAAAAATGTATTTGAGGAATGAATTCCCCTTCTTGACCATGACCAGTTATCGCGGATTTTATCTTAGCAGCCTTTACATCGCCAGCAATCTGTAAAGCCCTTGGCTCGAATGCGTTGTTGTTCAACAGATTGGCAAAGGGAATCGAATTGACCGGCCAGATTTGCTGCACATTTTTGACATCTCGAGGAGCTTTTCCTCGAATATACAAGAATTTAATATCTAGTTCCTCTTGATTTTGCCCTCCTCTTTCTATTGTCATTCTCTTTTTTCCTTTCAATACAGGCCCCAAATCAGTCACATCGAAAACCCAGGTTTTACCCTCTTTTCCAAAATCAAGTCCAATCCCATAGGGTGTAACAAATGACAAAAGTTCAAATTTGGCAGGTGAATAGTTGAAATAAACTAGTGAACTAATCGACAATTCATTTTCCGGAACCACAGTTTTCGTGCCCACTACTTTACCGTATTCATCCAGAATATCAAAATCTCCAGCAAGCCAATAGTTGTACGTGGTTCCTTCTTTGAGTCTGTTGTTTTCCACAAAGAAGCTTCTTACTTTATTTGGGGAGTTTTGAACGGAATCAATTGCGACTCTATTGCCAACACTTATCGTGTACTTTCCACTGTAAAATTTGATGTTTGGTCGCTGAGATTCGAAAACAAATCCTTTTTCCAGCAGACGCCCCTGGAAAATACTTTTATTAGGTAAATCTACAAAATTAGCGACCGACTTATTGACCGACAGATCATTGGCTTCTTTTTGTACAGTTGTTTCATTAAAATTATAATAACAAACCAGATTTGAAAAATTGGGATGACTTGGCTCCATTTTTTGTCTCATAATTTGTTGAATAGTCGGCAAATCAAGTTCTTTGTTCCAAACAGAAAAATCATCAAATTGACCGAAATATCTATTGTTGTTGTTCATACTGGTCCCAAGGACAAACTTTTTGATATCAACAACCTTTGATTTGCTTGTACCTGAATGCCATAGCACCCCATTGAGGTATATTTTCATGGTTTTTGCAACAGTATTCTTAGTGAATGTCCAGTAATTCCACTTGCCGGCAAAATCTGCAGCTGTCGCAACTTTATTGATGCGATCCGTTCCTCCATTGTCGCCACCACAGTCCCAGTAAATATTGGAATCTGACCATGGTAAATGAACATTCAATTGTCTGATATTTTTAGCATCAACAGCTTCAAAAATAGATGTATTCGCGGGCAGGTTGGATGCATTACCATTCGACCAAAATCCTATTGTAATTTCAGTACTGACTGATGACATTTTATCTACAGGTAATTCCAGTCGAGTATCTCCATTTGCTACAATGTATGCATCATCTTCCGGGGTGTATGCAGCACAGGCGAAAGCCGTACTTTCTCCTTCGCTATACAGAGTAGCCGGAAGAGGCTGTGGATTGTTGTATGTTATTTCAACCAACAGGTTGGATACTCCATCCCATACAAAGGGTTCATAAAAGTGCAGTCTTTTCCACTTTGGATTGCCGAGATTCGTATCATTGAAAAATAATTCTCTAAAATTTGTGGTTTCCAATCCGGCTGCTGACAATTCATTTGCTTTTGTTTCTTTTATTTTAACTTTTAAAAAGTTAACATCGGCCAGTTTTCCGTCCATTTCAAATTCCAATCCATTGAGCGTATTCCCGAGGGTATTTCCCAGCTCGGCGGCTTTTATCAGGTAATAACTTTTGGCAGATTTTGTACCCGCAACAAAAGGGTGCTTAGTAGCTGCATTTCCACTACCTATGACTTTAATTTTCTCGTTGTTTGCAGTAATAATATCGATTTCTTTCAAAGTAAACGAGGTATAGGTAAATGTAGGACGAGTGACATAGGGGAAAAAATCTTCCTTATACCCACTAATAATGTAGTTGGGCGCAGTGGCCCTCGTGGAATCGACCCTGGTAGAATCTGTCACAAGTGTATTGCAACTGTAGTCCCATTCTCCACAACCCAAATTGCGATTAGATGAAGTTGACACAGCTGCGTTTTTGCATCGCATCGTATATTGCATCAGTATCTTCTCGAAATTCGCATGATCTTCGGTCGGAAAATTCACCATAGTGTCCTTCTTTGTTGAGGATTTGAAATTAAAGGAAGGAACTACCAGCGTATCTTGCGCAATTGCAATTTTGACAGAAAATAGAAAAAGTACTAACAGACAAAAAGATTTATTCATTGAAAATTTATTTTTGTAAAATGTGCGCAAACTTAATGAATCTATTTCACTTCACTATAAAAGTAAAATGAAATATGATTCCTTATTCATTTATCGCTACAATAAACTGATAAATTGTTCTCGTTTTGAGCGCCAGTCAATATTTATCTAATAAGTGTTAGATCGCCTTTTTTAATAAATGGCTTTTTGTTGCTACAGGTACCGTATAGCACAAAAACATAAACCCCACTGTTCATCTGTCCACCGCTTGCCGAATTTCCATCCCATTTTGGATTCGGAGAAATTTCATCATACTGAAGATCGCCCCAACGATCAAATATTTGCAATCTCGAAATACTCACGACCGGAGAATACACTTCAAAGTAATCATTTTGCATATCACCATTGGGTGAAAATATATTGGGAATATATAATCTGCAATATTTGTCATCACAATAATCCGTTTTTCCGCGTTTGATAGTCAGGTACAAGGTGCTGTCGCATCCATTTCCAGATTGCAGTGCCTGGGCATATTTGCCGCTGGATGCATAAAATCTATTTCCCAGCCTGAGTGTATCCCCATCACAAAGCACGTACTCCTGGTAAAATGAAGTTGTGTCCAACACCGTCAGATCCATTTGGTAGATACTGTCACAACCAAACTTGTTTTTCAAAGTAAACTGGTACTGCCCAGCTTTAGTAATGACGGAATCGCGGATTACGATAGACTCATTTTCGCATATGGTACGAACTTCTTTAACAAGATTTTTCGGATGAACCACTAAATAAATCTCAAGTACACTATCGCATCCAGCTGTTGTAAGTAATGTATCAAAATAAGTACCGGTGCTACTATATCCTTTACCATTCAAAGTGAACGTATCTCCTTGACAAATCTGGCGACTAATCGTAGTTTTCTTAACGGGATTAATCACAAGATTAATATTAATGATACTATCACATCCAGCTGCTGTAAATAATGTGTCGCTGTAACTACCGGCCTGAGCATAGGTTTTCTGATTAATGACCACGCTTTCTCCACTACACAGCTGCAAATCGAGTTGTTTAACAGAAGGACTATTAATTGTTAAATCAAGTGTAATGGTGCTATCACAACCATCAGATGCTTGAAGTACAACTACATAAATACCGGTGCTGGTATAGGTAACATTGTTCAATATGTAATTTTTAGGAGAGCACAATTGTGCTGTTATCTTAGTTTCCTTTTTGGTTTTTACTGTAAGATCGAGGTTGACCAAACTATCGCAACCTTCTCTCGATTTGAGTAAGTCCGCATATTTTCCTGAAGTAACATATACAGAATTGCCTATCCGTATACTTTCACCAAAACAGATTGATTTTGTTAATGTAGTTTCTAAACTGGATTCTATTTTAAGTCTGGTTATGACCACGCTGTCGCAGCCATATCTTGTCTTCAATGTATCGAAATACACCCCATTGACCGTGTAAATTTTGCCATTGATCGTATAGGTTTGTCCAAAGCACCGCTTTATAGTATCTGTCCGGACTTCCTTCGTAATATGACTGATTACCACAAAAGGAATGGTATCACTGGTACACCCATAATCATCCCGAGCGACAACCACATGCTTACCCGCACTAAGATTATTAAATATATTTTCATAACTATACTTTTGCTTGTCTAAAGAAAAATAGTAGAAAGGGTTAGTACCGGATGCACTAAATGCTGCAAATGCTTTATCATTGAAACAATCAATTTCTAATCTCGAACTATCCATCTTCAGGCTGATCGTTTTAACTGAATTGGCTATGTTTATTTGCTTTTCAAGTGTACATCCCCGCGCATCGCGTATGCTAAGTGTGTACGTTCCGGCATTCAAACCGAAGAAATTTCCCGAAGGCTGATATGGTCCCGCATCTAATTTGTATTCATACGGTGCCTTTCCATCAATGCCGTGTATTTGCACAGAACCCTTCGCCCCACAAAATTCAGCTTGTTGAAAAATAAGACTATCTCGAAGTGGCTTGGGAGCAGTCACATTAATTTTCCTGGAAATAGTACAATTGCCCAATCGTGCGTACAAAAGGTAAAGTGAGCCAAACCGGTACTGGTAATCCTCGAAAATCAAATTACTGGACGAAAAAATGCTGCTGTTGATGGCATAATCAACTCCGGCTAACGAACTCTTTGCACTCAATTTCAATATCGGAAACGCCGAACACGGATTTAAAATAGTGGTATCCACATCAAGATCGAGATTAACGACTTTTACGTCTACGGTATCTCTAATGGTGTTTCCACATTGATTGGTCATCGCTACAATATAGCTGGTATTTTTTACCGGTGAAAACACCGGATTTCTAAGTGCCGGATTGCTTACACCTGTCGTTGGCGTCCAATCATATTTTACAAAATCAGAAGGAGCTGACATTTGGATACTTCCGCCTTCACAAATGGTTGCATCAGGTATTTTATCCAGAAATGAAATATACTTCAGGCAAATCTGATGTACATTAATAGCGCCACCTGTTGCTGCTGTAAAACCAAAATAAACATTAGGGTCTTTATTGAAAATAGTGTTGACAATATCTCCTTGATAACTGAGTCTTTGCAGACAATCAACGATAACATTCAAACGCTGCTGGGTGGCGTTCCAACTAACCCTGACACTGTGAAATGAACAGTCTTCTGCATTTCTTCCCGGCAATATATCGACAGGACCGGCGAGATTGTTGATGCTGAGGTGATTTGTCGTACCGTTTTTCATAATGGCGACATGATCCTGCACAGGGTCGTTGGCTTCGGGGGAATTAATAGATGTGCTATTGTTACAACAATTCCGCCAAGTGTCAAATTCCACTACTACAGAAGGCTGAATACCCGCATAACCAAGTCCTCCACCTCTGTTTCCGATTGCTGTACTGATGGGCTGTAAAACGAATGCTATTCCATCTGCTCCATTGGCATCGATACAACCAAGATTCATGTCAAATTCAGCAATGAAGTCTTTTGTTAAATCTATTTTTTTATTGTACCACACAGAACCTCCTGCATCCGTAACCGCCGGTGTCAGTCTGTAACAATCACCGCCAAGATAGTTTGCATCTCCATTAATCACAAATTGATTGGGTATTTGAATCGCACAACTGTCGGGAACCAACACATCAATAGTGTCTTGGCAATTGTTGCTGTCAGAAATGATAAATCGCTGGTTACCGGCTAACAACAACTTAAATAGTCCGTCGTTTTGAGTCAGCCCATTCCCCGGGCTATCGTACAAGTAAGGTGCTACGCCTCCACTTCCTTTCACAGATACGATACCGTCACTGATGCAATGCGTTCCTAAAACTTTCACTAGACTAATCTGAGGTGAAGGAAATATATTAAAAACACTGCTGAAAGAATTATCAGAGGCAAACTCGTCACTGAATCCATTGGGATTCAGTATAGTCACTGTAAAAGTATAGTTGCCTAAGGGAAGTATCTGTGTAGGAATAGTTATTGCTACTGATGCATTTGCTGAAAGGCTACCTGTCCATGGAATAGTTACGGGAGCAGTACCATTTAGTGAATAACTGACTGTAAAACTTGTTATCGTTTGCAACCCACTGTTTTTTATAGTCAGCAAAGGTGAAAACGAAGTACTGCATCCCGTTTTACCCATATCCACACCCAATAATGCCAGATCGGTATTGGCAACAACCTGACAGCCATTTGATGTAATGAGAGAACTTCTGCCCTGTTCGAGTCCTACAAGTGCACGTACTTTCTGCCCTGCAGTAAAATGAGGCGGCGAACAAGAAGTATAGTCCATATAATTGCTGTTGTCGTCCGGTAGGTCGGGAGAGTCAGTAGCGCAGGAATTGGTATTGCACGCAGCAAAACTAGGACTGTTATCGGGCGGTGTATCACAGATTTGATCACCATCCAACAGACAATTCGCATTGTTGCATCCACCGGAAAAGGTATGATTTAAACTAAAATAATGCCCGAACTCATGTGCAGTAACCCTGGTACCACCGGCAGTAATCCAATAGCGACTTTCCTGAACAATCCCATCAACCGCACAACCGGCACCGGGAAAATAGGCATAACCTGCCAGTCCACATCCAAAATTGGCGTTGTAAAGGTCAGTTACCAACCAGATATTAATATACTTTCTACAATCCCAATTATTGAGCTTTTTAATTGCTCCATCATTGGCTGAATTGGTTCCAAAAGGGGTACAAGGCGTAGTTTCGGCAACTAAGATACTCTCGTCCCTGGTTATTCCATTGGTAGGAAGGCCATTGGGATCTCGTCGTGCCAGACAGAATTGAATATTCATGTCTACCCCATCCACGGTTTTGAAAGCACCTTGGTTCGCAAAAGACTGATTCAGCAAATCCAGTCCGGCTTCGACTTGTGCATCGCTCAGATTATTAGCCTTTCCAATGGGAGTACCGGGCGGAACAATCAAATGCACGACCACCGGTAAGGTATAGGCCGGAAGTAAAGAACCGCGTTGTGGATTGTTGTAAAACTGCTCAGCGTACTTGTAAATCGACTGATTTATTTTTTGATATGACTGATAGTAGGCACTGTCTTTTTCCATCAATTCATGACTGATACAAAAGGGAGTTTGGGCGGATAAGCTGCCGAATTGAAATGCCAGTCCTAGTAAAGTCAGTATTTTATATATTTGATTCATTATCAATTGAAACCTTTAGCTGTTTCATCGATAAAATTAGCAAAATATTGACAAAAAAGAGCATATTCTATTGAAAAAATAAGCTTTGCAATTCTGCGAAAGATTGGAAGGTGGGTTTTTTAATCGTCAAATAATCCAATATTTGCCTTTCTGAATGAAAGGCAGCTCTAAATAGCTTAGTTGGATAAAAAAAAGCTGCGCACGGTATTCAAGAATATCCGGTAAAAATGTAATGTGCGTTGGGGCGGACTAATTCATTTTGAAAGGAGCAATCAATTGAAACTCAGGAATCTCTACCTCAAACATTTCGCCGTCTATATGCCTTTCCATCAAATAAGTTCCGTACATTTTTCCAATATCTGTATCCATATTTGCCCATGACACATATTGATGTGACTCGCCTTGGGGTATCAGCGGTTGTACGCCTACTACGCCATCACCTTTGACCTCCCGTTTTGTCCCATTGGCATCCAGGATTGACCAATGTCTTTTCAGCAATTGAACGGTAAAGTCGCTTGTGTTTTCGATTGTTATGCGATATGTAAACACATATCTGTGTTCGCTCGGTCTTGAATGGAGGGGATTGTAGAATGTTTCGACCGAAATTTTAATTCCTTTAGTTGTAGCTGTAAGCATGGTTAAACTAGTTGTGCTAAGTTGGTAAATCCAGATATTCTCTGACAATTTTTTCCGCCCGAGCGAGACAAGGCTCCAATTTATCGTTCAATAATACAACGTCAAATTCAGATTCAAAACCCAGCTCAAAGGATGCTTTTTCGATTCGCTTCGACAAGCTTTCTTCACTTTCAGTGTTCCGATCTTTTAGTCGTTGTATTAATATTTCTTTCGATGGAGGTTTCACAAAAACCAGAAGGGTTTCATTTGGGTAAGTCTTTTTAATGTTCAACGCCCCTCGGACATCGATATCAAAAATTACAACTTTATGCAAATCCCAAAGTCTTTTGATTTCTCTGTGTAAGGTGCCATAAAACTGACCCTTATAAACTTCCTGCCATTCCAGAAATTCACCTTTTTCAATATTTTGACGAAACTCAGCCTCAGAGATATAGTAGTAATCTCGTCCTTGTTCCTCATGATTTCTTCTTTCTCGGGTCGTTGCTGACACAGAAAAAGCTAAGTTGTCAAATGTTTTTAAAAGATGTTTAACGATAGTTGTTTTCCCCGCTCCTGACGGTGCAGCCACAACAATCAACTTGTGATTCATAAGTTATGCGCAAATTTTGGCTGCAAATTTATCCAAAGTTAAGTACTTTTTTTCCAATAATGCAAATTTGTTTACGGAATTATGGCTTCCGTTGTTCATTGAATGGAGAAAACTCAGATGCTATATTTTATAAAATCAGCTATACAGTATTCGCAAATATCTATTTGTTTAGCGCTAAATAATTTACGCATCTGCAAATGGTATTAATTGTAGGAATCCATAATTTGTGCAGCGTGGTCACTCGTGACTACTTTTTCAAAGATTCTTTCAATCAATCCATTTTCATCCACTACGAAAGTGGTTCTGTGGATACCATCATACTCTTTTCCCATAAATTTTTTCGGACCCCATACACCATAATCATTAAGCATCTTGAGGGATGTATCCGCAATCAGCGAGTACGGCAGGTTGAATTTATCAATGAATTTCTGATGACTTTTTTCGTCATCAGCACTGATCCCAAGCAATTCAAATCCTTTCATTTTCAATTCTGAATAGCTTTCTTTCAGACTACATGCTTCTGCAGTACATCCGGGAGTATTATCTTTCGGATAAAAAAACAATACTAACTTTTTACCTTTAAATTCATCCAAGTTAACAATTTTACCTGTTTCGATTGGAGCACTGAAAAATGGTGCTTTGTCACCTACTTTTAATGTTATCATATCTCATTTATTTCATAGGTAAACAAGCAAATAGCAAAATTGTTTTTATTTCTTACTTTTCATATACGCTGCCCCGGCTGCCAATTCTTCATAGAAGTCCTCACCATACTTTCTGACTATTGCTTCTTTTAAAAATTCAAATACAGGCAACTTGGCCGCTTTACCAGATTTACAAGCAGGGCTGCAGATCTCCCATTTGTGGTAATTCAGCGCTTCAAAACCGAGCTTATCATTTTTTTCGACTCGGATGGGATACAAATGACACGAGATTGGCTTTCTAAAAGGACTTACACCAGCCTTCCAGGCTTGTTCGATACCACATTGCGCTATACCCTCTTCCGTGTAATTGATGTAAGCGCATGGACCGCCATCAATCAACATGGTAGCCGGTTCATTGTCTTCCGGATCCAGGTAGTACTTCCCTTTTGTTTCGATCTCACTTATACCCTGCGGCGTCAGAAACGGCTTTATATCTTCAAAAATATTTTCAAGAATATCAACCTCCTCCATTTCTAAAGGTGCACCGGCATCCCCTTCCCAACAACAAGCTCCCTTGCATGCCGAAAGATTGCAAAGGAATTGGACCTCCACAACATCGTCACTCACCAACTTGTCTTGAACTATCAACATTATTAATTACGAATTACGAATTACGAATTACGAATTTTTCCAGTACGGGCAGCCCTTGTGGTTGCCCTGCCCTTGTGGCTGACCCACTTCTAACCCACCAATTTCTTTTTTACCAAATATTCAGCGATTTGAACTGCATTAGTTGCCGCGCCTTTTCTCAGATTATCCGCTACTACCCACATATTCAACGTTTTGGGCTGCGTTTCATCCCGTCTAATTCGACCGACGAACACCTCATCCCGACCATGTGCATCCTTTGGCATCGGATAGATATTATTCTTTGTATCGTCCATAACAACAACTCCGTCTGTTTTCCTCAAAATTGCAAAAACATCGTCAATATCAAACTCCCTGGCAAACTGTATATTTAGCGCTTCCGAATGTCCACCAATTACAGGCACGCGGACAGTTGTCGCTGTAAGTCTTATACTGTCATCTCCCATAATTTTCTTGGTTTCGTTCACCATTTTCATTTCTTCCTTGGTATATCCATTGTCCAGGAATACATCAATTTGAGGAATAAGATTGAGATCTATTGGATATTTATAGGCCATTTCGCCGTCAATTCCATTTCTTTCGTTCATCAATTGATCAACCGCTTTTTTGCCAGTACCTGTGACAGATTGATAAGTTGAAACAACAATTCTTTTGATTCTGTATTTTTTATGCAATTTATTGATTGCTACGACCAACTGAATTGTCGAACAATTTGGGTTAGCGATTATCTTGTCTGTTGCATTGAGGATCTTGCCGTTAACCTCCGGTACCACCAAAGGCTTGTCAGGATCCATTCTCCAGGCCGAAGAATTGTCAATTACGATGGTGCCGGCATCGGCAAATTTAGGCGCCCATTCCAAGGAAGTACTCCCTCCTGCTGAAAAAATTGCGATATCGGGTGCCAAAGCAACAGCTGCTTCCATCCCAATCACTTTGTAATTTTTCTTCCGAAACATTACTTCTGTACCCACAGACCGCTCTGAAGCTACCGGATAAAAGGCTGAAATTTTAAATTTGCGCTCGGTAAGGACTTTCATCATCTCGGTGCCTACCAGACCTGTTGCTCCTACAACAGCTACTCTCATTGTCTATCAATTTTATGTGGTTTACTATGAATATTTTTTAAACGAGCACAAAGGTACATTTTGCCCCGCAAAATCTTCGTTCGTACCAAAACAAATTATCAAAAGAAACTCAATTTGCCTTTAACTATTTTTTATAAAAACATTATTATTTCCTTAAAAAGGAGATTGCGAATTCCAGTTTACTTTTGCTTCACAAAATATATTGACATGATAAAACAAATCTTCTTCGTCCTGCTTTTTATAGCAATCTCCAAGCTGAATGCGCAAATCGGCTTTTCGGATGACTTTACCGATGCCAATTTTTCAAATAATCCCGAATGGATTACTTCCGATCCATCGTCATTCATCATAAATTCAGATAAAACACTTCAACTGAAAGCTGCTGTAGCCGGAAAATCTTCAATCAGTACTGCTTATGAAAGTGAACCCGAAATGATTTGGGAAATGAGCATTCGACTTGATTTTTCACCTTCAAAAAGCAACCGCTGCATCATTTTTCTTGAAAAAATTAACAACTCACAAGGACAAAATGATAAAAATTATGCCATTGTAATCGGTGAAGATGGCAATGAGGACAAAATCAGGTTCTATGCATTACAATCGAATAGTATTTCCGGCGCTCCTCTTTTTAGTGCAAAAACGATCTGTCTTTCGAATAATCAGGTGAATTGCAGACTCAGGCTAAAAAGGACCCTGCAACATCTATGGTCACTTGAAGCGGATTATTCAGGTGGTCTCGATTATAAAAAAGAAGCGGAATTTCAAGAGAACGGAAGTTTTCAGGCGCGCACGCTGCCTTGCGAATTCTCTATAATTTGCGAATACACCGAAACAAGAAGAGATAAATTTTTCTTCGATGATTTGAAAGCAGGTAAAAATGAGCCAGACAAATCTCCTCCCATCCCTATGTGGGCAAAAGCAGTAAATGCTCGACAGGTCGATATTGGTTTTAGTGAAGTTGTAGATAGCCTTAGCAGTTCAAAATCTGCAAATTACAGTATCAATCAAGGAATTAGCCAAGTAGACTCGGTAAAATATGCTTTCAACAAAATAAGCTTATACCTTGCGTCGGCACTTTTACCAGAATACTATTACGAACTGTTCGTTGGGCCCCTGGCTGACATCTCCGGCAACTTTTCAGCAGCAGCAATATTGAAATTCAACACCTTAGAATTTGAAGTACCCATTGATAAATATGATATCGTCATTAACGAAATACTGGCCGACCCTCTGCCACAGATTGCACTGCCCAAAGCTGAATTTATCGAATTATACAACCGATCCAACAAGTCTATCAATTTGTCAGGCTGGTCACTAAGAGATGGAGGAAAAACAAATTACTTTTTGCCCGAAAGAATGATAAAGGCCGGACAATATCTAATAATCAGCAAAAGAGAAAGCATCAACTCCTTTGGAAAGTATGGAGATACGCTCACTTTGCCTGCACTTTTTGCACTTGATGCTTCTGGCGACGATGTTTTTTTATTTAACGAAAAAAACCACATCATAGATGAATTCCATTATTCTTTGGATACTTACAGAGATGTTTATAAAAGTGGTGGTGGTTATAGTCTGGAAAAAATTAACCCGGAAACATCCTGCTTAGGTGCTGAAAACTGGATAGCTTCCCGAAGTGGGGATGGAGGAACACCCGGCAAAGCGAATTCAGTTTTATCTGATTCTATTATCCGGCAAGCTCTTCAAATAATCAAAGTATTTCCGCAAGACTCACTTACATTGGAAATTACATTTGATCGCCGTCCCCAACTCAGCTTAGTGCCAACAATCGAATTGAGTGGTAGTCTAAAGGGAAATTTGGTTAGAGAAGGAGACAATCCCAACCAAGTATTGCTAACACTCGAAAAGCCTATGAAAAAAAATACACAATATTCCATTTCTGCAGGAAAGCAGCTAATGGATTGCATTGGCAATCATGCAGACAGCGGTTCAATTTTCTTTGCACTCCCGGAACCAATTGACATTTCCGATATCGTTATTAATGAAATTCTATTCAATCCATTTTCAGGTAGTTATGATTTCCTGGAATTATTCAACAGGTCAAAAAAAGTGCTGAATCTAAAAGGATTGAATATAGAAAATGAAAAAAGTCCAGGTTCCTCCATTGAAATATCTTCTGACTACCTTTTGCTCCCAGGAAGCTATGTCTCCATTAGTGAAAATGCAGATAATATTAGGCTCAAGTATAGGGTAGCAAATAACAAGCAGATTATCGCCAACGAACTCCCTCCATTTCCTGATGATGAAGGAAATATCATCCTTTATATGGCAGATGCGCCGGGAAGAAAAGTGATAGATCAATTGAATTACACGAGAGAATGGCATTATCCTCTACTTAGAGACCAAAGTGGAGTTTCATTGGAAAGAATTAATCCCGATAATATTAGTTCTGACAAAAATAACTGGCATTCGGCTGCATCAATAGTTGGATTCGCTACTCCAACTGCGCAAAACTCACAGTTTCTGCTTACAAAGCAACAAGAAACGAACAGATTTAGCATTGAAAATACCAGAATATCGCCGGATAATGATGGTTTTGAAGATTTTATCATGATTAGTTACCAAATGCCTAATAGCATTAATGCAAGCATTCGGGTTTTCGATTTAAGTGGGAAACTTCAAAAATCGATAATTTTAAATCAGACGCTGCAGACAGAAGGACAAATTCGCTGGGATGGAGAATGCGACGATGGCACTAGAATACCTATGGGTTTATACCCAATAGTGTTCGAATATTTTAGTCAGGATGGAAAAGTAGGAATTGAAAAAAAAATAATTACTGTGGCCAACAAGATTTAGGACTTGTTTCAACATTCGATTGAAACAAGTCCCAAATAAAATTATCCACGTAATTTCTTCATTTCTCTTTTAGAGGTAATTTCAAGACAAGCCATTGCTGCCGGAGAATTTAAGTGTTCAAACATCAACTCCTTTGCTCTAAACAATTGTGCTTTGACTGTACCCAAAGGAAGCTGCAATTCTGAAGCGATTTCCTCATAACTGAGCTCTTCAAAATACCGCAGCTCAATCATTGTTCTATATTTGGGATTGAGTTTGGCAAGTGTATGCCTCATCAATTGAATTCTTTGTTCGCGAATGAATTTCTCCTCCGGGTCTAAGATATTGCCACGCAATATGGCTGTATAATCATTGTCACTATCCGGCTGTAATGTGTCATCAATTGAAAGCGTTTGAATACGCTTCTTTCTGATGTGATCAATACAGTTATTTATCGCAATTTTAAACAACCATGTGCTAAACGCATAATGCGGTGCATAAGATGGCAATTTATTAAATGCTTTACCAAAAGCTTCTATAGTCAAATCATCAGCATCTTCACGGTTATGTACCATTTTCAGCAATGTAGCGTATACGCTGGGACGATAGCGATTTAATAATTCTGAATAAGCTCTTTCCGAACCTTCAATAGCATCCAATACTAGTTGATAATCTTCGAGCGCTTTGCCGGTTAATTTTCCATACCGGTCTGTCGTTGTAGTGTAATACCTTACTTCCATGTTCTGGTTTTTGTGATGTAGGCTAAGGGGGCGGCTAAAATATAATAAATACTCATCGCAGCGTCTAACCATACAATACTTTTCAAAATAGACTGTTCACGTAACTTCTTAAAGACATGTGTACATATAAATGTGACGGTAAATATCCGTAAAAAGTAGAGACAAATCGTTAATAATAAAAAATATTTTGATAACATTAACATTATCAGTGCAAAATAATGCCAGGCGTGACTCGCTCCGTAGAGCCCAAGAAGAAACTGATGGTACCATTTGTAGTGTTTCCCGGTACTCAGGTGTCGCATCTTCTGTTGAAGGTATGAGTGTAAGCTTGGTTTTGACGCTGAATATATAAAAGTATCAGAATCGAGCGAAATAACAACATTTTTCAAGTTTGCTATGTCGCGGATAAACAAATCATCATCGCCGGAAGCGATATGCTCATGTGACCGAAATCCATCGTTTGCTTCAAAACAACTTTTTCTGTACATCATATTTCTCCCTACACCCATATAGGGTATTCCTGCCAAAGCATAGGAAAAATATTGTATGGCGGTCATCGCTGTTTCAAATCGAACAAACTTATTGAGCAGTCCGGCTTCAGGTAAATAAGGACCATATCCCAGTACAATGTCTTTGTCGTCATCTAACAATTCAGACATCTTTCGAAGCCAATTCTCACTTCCTGGTGCGCAATCGGCATCTGTTACTGCGATAATATCAAATCTTGCGGCCTTAAGTCCAACAGTCAGGGCATCTTTTTTCCCTGCACTTTTTTTTGTATTATTGTTTTTGACAATACGAAGGTAAGCGTATTTATCTTGAAATTCCATCACTGCATCTGCAGTACCATCACTGGAATGGTCGTCAATGATCAAAATTTCAAAGGAACGGTAGTTTTGATTGAGTAAAAGGGGTAAATTCAGTCTAACTTTTTTTTCCTCATTTCGGGCACAAACTACGATACTAATGTTTTTGACAGGCTCATTGCGTTTTTTATTTCTGTCCTTAGTGAGATCTTCCTTTTCTTGTGGTACTTTTCTTTCAGTAAAAACTAAAGCAGAAAACATACCTAGCCAATACAAGAGTTGTACCAAAGTCGCAGCAGCATAGCTCAATAACAAAATAAAAAGGATCTGATCCGGCACTCCACAAACGTTTATATTAATCAATTATCACAAACATGGTGCGAAAATATCAATTTCAACTTCAAATACTATTCTAAAAATCGCTAAACACATATTTTCAGACAAATACTTTATAAAATTCCATAATTTACTGATATTTACATCAAAATCAAGTGTAGTTCATCAACGGATGTACCTTTTTCATTTTACAGTCATATGCATAGGAATCTTCAGTATACCTTTTTACTTTTTTTCATTTCTATTAACCTAGTTTTTGGACAAAAATCAGCAAAATCGGAATTGCGAATTGCGAAAGATTACTTCAATCAACAAAAATTCGATGAAGCACTTGATATATATTTTAAGGTTCAAAAATTTCACCAGATTACGCTCGGTGATCGAATAAGAATGGCTGTTTGTTACTATGAAGTTGGCAAATTAGATGAATCTCTGAATTATCTGCGAGCTATCGTGCAAGCTTCAAAAAAGCTGAATCCCATTGTCGCGCTTTGCATGGCACGCTGTTTTCATGAAAAAAATGATTTTCAAGAGGCCATCGTGTGGTATAAAAAGTACTTATCTTTAACCAACTCAAAGGATAAAAAAAGAGAATCCATAAAAGATGAAATAAAAAGATGTGCTACAGGCCTCAATATCGCGAATCTACCTGAAGAAAACTATGTGCAAAATCTCGGAGAATCAATTAACTCAAAAGGTGATGAGTTTGCCCCGCTCTTAAGTCCGGCTTCTGACGAAAAATTGTACTTTTCATCAGCACGAGAAACTTCTTTCGGCGGGCTTAGAAATGAAACTGGATTGAGAGACGAGCAGAATGGAACTTACTCAAGTGATATTTTTTCTGCTGAATTAGACAATGGAGAATGGGGAGACATCAAAGCACTGACTTACTTACTCAATGGACCAAGATATGATGTAGCACTTGATTTTAGTAAAAATGGAAAGCTGATGTACTACTTCCAGGGATACAATCTATATAGTGGTGAAATCCTGGTTGATACTTTTAAAACTTTTGAATCCAGAACCACAGGCAAGCACCGCTTAATTGGTCCAATTGACGCCCTGCATGGCGACAATTATCTATTTTTTTTCCACGACACCCTACTGTTTTTTTCAAGTAGAAGGGGAGGTGGTTTTGGCGGTTCGGATATTTACTACAGTCAACTTATTAATAATCAATGGCAAAATGCTATCAATTTAGGAAGAGAAGTAAATTCCGAATATGACGAAATTTGTCCTTTCTTGTCTGAAGATGGCAGGACATTATACTTCAGTTCTAATTCGACGCAAAGTATGGGTGGTTTTGATATTTTAAAATCTGTTTTTGTCGATGACTCTTTGCATTGGACGCTTCCAGAAAACGTCGGTTTGCCCATAAATTCTACTGGTGATGATGCCTTTTTTCGCCCTAACTCGGCGGGCTCCCTTGCATACTTCTCTTCAAACAGAAAAGAATGTTATGGACAGAGGGACATATACTCAGTCAACTTCAGGAATTCATTGGCCTGTCAATCAACTCGAAGTGAACCTGACTTATTTTTTAAAATTGCAGCTTATCAGGAACAATTACTAGGCAATCAAAATGCGAGTTCTTTCAATACAAAATTGAACACCATTTTTACCTATAGTTTGCAACCATTGATTTTTGATAAAGACTCAGACTTGTATGGGGCCAGAAATCAAAAAACAATTAGCACGATCATTACTATTTTAAAAAAGCATCCAAATATTCGGCTCAGACTGGTTAGCCATAGCGATGACAATTCAGGAGGGGCAATTGATGCTTTTAACAGTATAAAAAGACTTGAAAAAATAGTTGAGCTGTTTGCAAAGGAAGAAATAGAATTAGGAAGAATTGAACTCCTTGGATGTGGTTCCAATTATCCGATTGCTTTGAACGCACAAGAAGGAACACCTAGCGAAATAGGAAAGAAACTAAACCGTCGTGTAGATCCGTACTTTCTTAATGAAACTAAAAATATCAAAATTGACCTGAGCACTTTTGATGTGCCGGAATATCTGCAATCCGGTGAACATTTTAGATTTAAAAATCTGGACAAGGGCCTTTGTTACAGGGTTGAAATCGCTACAATCAAACAGATGTACAATGGAGACCTGGTCAATAAATATCCGGATCTGATGATTGAAAAAAATGCAGGTGAATCAACTTATCATTATAGCCTGGGACTTTTTTCAAATTTTGACAAAGCAGAATCACTTTGCAATGAACTCAAAATAAAAGGTGTTGAAAATGCAAAAATAGTACCCTTTGTGGCAGGCTGGAAATCGGAAGGCATTGCAGCAAAAAAACATATAGTACAATATCCTGATCTTCAAAAGTACATCAATAAACTGAAATAAAATGTTTGAGCACCACGTTGAAAAATTTGATGTGTACGAAAAACACATCTTGCATAATCCAATCTCAGGAAATAAAATAGAACTCCTCCCTAATTGTGGTTCACTTTTGCTATCGGCCCGACTAAATGGCGTAGAGGTTATTGATGGATACCAGGATCCGGCAGAGCTTGAGGATTTGAAATTTGGGAAAAGTCTGGTATTATTCCCGTTTCCCAATCGATTGGACGGAGGGAAATACACTTTTGAGGGCAAAAATTACAAATTTCCCATAAACAATGTAGCCACAGAAAATGCGATACACGGATTAGACAAAAAAACTCCATTTTACGTAAGTAGTATTGTTTGCGGCAAAAACTATGCAGAAATCTGCTGCCGTTATGACTATGAGGGACTGAATACATCTTATCCATTTCCTTTCCAAATCAGTATTGATTTTACGATCAGCGATGATCACGAGGTGGAAATCAACATGACTATGATTAACAAAGGCTTGGGCAATCTGCCGGCAGGATTGGGTTGGCATCCTTATTTTAAAATCGCTGATCACATTGAGGAAGTAGAACTGTCAATTTCCGACCTTGAAATGATTGAAATTAATGAAAGAATGTTGCCAACAGGAAACAGAAAGAAATTTGATGAATTCGTGGCAAGCAAGAAAGTCGCTAACACACAACTTGACAATTGCTTCTTCATCTTGAATCAAGCGCATCCGTTTCAGGCAATTTTGAATTCTGCACTGGGTACGTTAAAATACTGGCAAGAGACAGGTAACGAAAAATTCAATTTTATTCAAATTTTTACTCCAGCACACAGAAAATCAATCGCACTGGAGCCCATGACCTGCAATATCGATGCATTCAATAACGGTGACGGATTAAAAATTCTCGCTCAGGATGAGTCTCTAGTGGGAAAATTTGGATTCAGTTTTAAAAAGAAATATTGATTTATTGTTTACCTTTCAAACTTTTAAGCTTAATTTCGTTTTAGTAACATGAAAAACATTTTTTATTACCAATATAATATGTATGGAACAAGCTGACTCGGTACTGATTGCTGGTGGAACTGGAATGGTAGGCGAACGATTAACCAATATACTCATTCAAAATGGGTACAAAGTAATGCTACTTAGCCGTAGAAAACACTCAAATGGCAATATTCCTGTCTATCACTGGGACACTGATGATAATTCAATCGATGAAAACGCAATATTAAGGGCTGATCATATCATAAATTTATCCGGTGAAAACATAGCTGCCGAAAGATGGACCAAAGAAAGAAAAAAACAATTGATAGAAAGTCGCACAAAATCAGCAGCACTACTATTTGATACCTGCCAGCGACTTCAATGTTTTCCGAAAACCTATATTTCAGCATCAGCGATAGGATATTATGGTGATCGTGGTTCAGAAATATTGGACGAAGAATCTTCGGAAGGTGGTGGTTTTTTAGCTGAATGCTGTATTGCGTGGGAGGCCGGCATTCAAAAATGGATTGAATCAGGCGCTAGAACAATAACTTACCGTATTGGACTTGTATTATCGACGAAAGGTGGCGTAATGGCCGAGACCATCAAACCGCTCCGATTTGGCTTGGCTACCTTTTTTGGCTCCGGCAAACAATACAATTCCTGGATACATATAGATGATCTTTGTGGCTTGTTCCAACTTGCGATCGAAGACGAAGAAATGAGCGGTATCTTCAATGCTGTTTCCCCTAATCCGGTATCGAATTTTGAATTTACAAGATCATTGGCCAAAGCATGGAGAAAACCTTATCTATTGCTACCTGTTCCCTCATTTGTGCTCCAATTAATGTTGGGTGAATCAGCAGCAATGATTCTGGGAAGCTCGATCGTATCATCTGCCAAAGCAGAACAACATGGTTTCGTGTTTCAATTTCCAGATCTAAGCATCGCTTTTACAGATTTAATACAAAGAGGAAAATGAGCTTCGAACATTCTTTCTGTTCCATAGCTGTTTTAAAAAAACTCTTTTTACCTTTGCCGAAGATATGGCAAGAATAATGGCGATTGATTACGGGATGAAACGGGTGGGGCTGGCGGTGACAGATCCACTTCAAATAATTTCTACTGCACTAAATACCATAGCAACAGAAAAAGTAATCGATTACCTTATTAAGTATTGCTCAGTAGAAGAAGTGGAGCACATTGTCATTGGTGAACCTACCCACATAGATGGAAACCCAACCTACCTTACGCCGATTATTCACAAATTTATTGCAGAATTGAATAAGTTATTCCCCAATATTCCTGTCAGTACCTGGGATGAACGATTTACCTCAGTGGAGGCTAAAAAAGTAATACTGGCTGCCGGATATAAAAAAAAGCAGCGCCAGGACAAGGCCTTGGTTGATCGAGTGAGCGCAACCATCATCTTAATGGAATATATGGAAAAAAAACATTAATACTTACAATGATATTACCAATTTACGCCTACGGGCATCCAGTACTTAAGCAAGAAGGAAAAGATATTTCAGCCGATTATCCGGAATTAAAAGATTTGATTCACAATATGTGGGATACGATGTATCAAGCTAATGGTGTGGGTTTGGCTGCTCCACAAATTGGATTAAGTATCAGACTTTTTGTGGTCGACAGCACTCAAATTAACGACGAAATGCGTAAAGGTGAAGTTGGCATAAAAAAAGTATTCATCAACGCACATAAAATAGATGAAAGTGGCAGTTTGTGGAATTATGAAGAGGGCTGTCTGAGTATTCCTCACGTCCGCGGAGATGTGGAACGTCACGATACAGTAAGAATCAGATTTCAGGACGAACATTTTGAGGTACATGAACAAACATTTCATGGAATAAATGCTCGTGTAATTCAACATGAATATGATCACATTGATGGCGTTCTCTTTACTGAAAAGCTAAAACCGCTAAAAAAGAAATTGATTCAGCGCAAGATGAACGATATTCTCAGCGGGAGAATTCGCGCAGATTATAAAATCAAGTTTGCAAAAAGAGCAGGATAAGGCAAAAAAATGGATGAAAAGATAAGAAATATTGCACTGCAAACACTTGATATCGAAATCGAAGCGCTTTTGAATCTGAAAAATAGTGTTAATGCAGATTTCATCGGAGCAGTGAAAGCTATTTTTAAGGGAAAAGGAAGAGTGGTTGTCACCGGAATTGGTAAAAGCGCTATTGTAGCTCAAAAAATAGTTGCTACCATGAATTCTACGGGAACAGCTGCACTTTTTATGCATGCCGCAGATGCCATTCATGGTGATTTGGGCATGATCAGACAAGACGATATCATCATTTGCATTTCAAAAAGCGGTGATACACCTGAAATAAAAGTCTTGGTTCCTATTTTGAAAAATTTTGGCAACCCCTTGATTGCTATGGTTGCCAACCAGGATTCCTTTTTAGCGAAAGCATCAGATTATCTGCTATTGACTCCAATTGGAAAAGAAGCGGACCCAAACAATCTCGCACCAACGGCCAGCACAACCGCACAAATGAGTATGGGTGACGCACTGGCAATTTCTCTCCTTGCACTTAGAGGATTTTCTTCAAGCGATTTTGCGCAATTTCATCCTGGTGGTGCTTTAGGGAAACAACTATATTTGCGTGTTTCAGATATTTACACCCAACACCAGAGCCCATCTGTCTTGGCCAACGCCAGCGTTCAAAGTACGATAGTTGAGATGACAACTAAAAGATTGGGAGCTGTTGCCGTGCTAGATGCCAATCGCCATGTAATCGGTATCATTACCGATGGTGACTTAAGAAGAATGCTTGAGAAAAAAGACGAATTCTCTTCACTTAATGCAGAGACTATTATGTCACAAAATCCGGTTACACTTCAAAAAGATGAGTTGGCTATTCGCGCGCTCGAGCTAATGAGAAATCGAAGTATTTCACAGTTGATTATTGTCGATGATAGCAATCTGTACCTGGGAATGGTGCACATTCATGACCTGCTGCGAGAAGGGATAGTGTAATTTAAAATTGAAAATTGAAAATTGAAAGTTGAAAATTATAAAGTTTTTTATCTGCAAGCAGATAAGTAGAAAGGTAGGAATTCAAGCATGCTAAGCACTTGAACAAACTACAACCAAACATCTCCATAACTCAACAATTACACCATCTTGCTATCATTTAGTTCATGTACTAACTCTGTAATTTCTCGCCATAGCTCAAATCACCTGCATCTCCAAGACCCGGAACAATATAAGACTTAGCGGTCAATTCATCGTCAACTGCTCCGATCCAGATTTTCAGGTTGGGATGTTTCCGCTTAATATAGTCCAAACCTTCAGCCGAACCAATAGCAGTTACAAGATGAACAGAAGCCGGTAGTCCATTTTCCAATAATTTCAACAACGCCAGGTGTACCGATGCACCTGTAGCAAGCATTGCATCGGTAAGAATCAAAGTAGCATCCGTCAGATCCGGGCAAGACAGATACTCCATATGAATATCAAATGATCCATCACGATGGTGTTTCCTGTAGGCAGAAATGAATGCATTATCTGCCTGATCGAAAATATTCAGTACACCCTGATGAAGCGGTAATCCAGCTCTCAAAATAGTGCCAATTACAATTCGATGTTTCGGAAGTTGCACGGTAGCACTACCAAGAGGTGTTTCCACTTCTTGTTCCACATATTCAAGAGACTTACTAAGTTCGTAGGCAAGTATTTCACCGAGCCTTTCCATGTTTTCCCGAAATTTCTTTCGGTCCGTTTGGATTTGCACGTCTCTCATGTCACCAATTACCTTCGATCCAATACTGGGATTTTCATTTAAAATAAAAACTTTTTTCATCATCAAATTTGTTGTGAGGCTAAAATACAACTTTTTTTTACAACTCAAAATCCGAAATAGAATCTTAGCGGTAGATACACCTATCTTTTCTCCATAATTTAGAATAGTGTGCGCTCTGGCTTTTTCACTATCACAAAAAAAGCCCGAGATATAGGGAATATCCGGGCTTCAAAATAAATATATTGAAAAAATTATGCGCTGCAAGCAAGACAATCCGGATCATCTAAACTACAAGCTTGCGGAAAATCTTCTACACTTAAATCATCAAATTTTGGTTTTTCTGTGGGTACGTAGGGTGTTCTGGTTTTAGGTTCCTCTACAATTGTATTCGACGAATCTTCATCAACAAACTTTTGCTGGTATTTACTACTTAATGTAAATTTGATTGGATCGACTGCAGATTTACTCCTCAAATAATAGATTCCCGTCTTTAAGCCCTTCTGCCATGCGTAGAAGTGCATAGAAGTCAATTTGCTTACTGTAGGACTTTCGACAAAAAGATTTAAGCTTTGACTTTGGCAGATGAAAGCGCCACGATCCGCACTTTGATCAATTATCGTTTTTTGACTGATTTCATAGGCTGTTTTATACATGGATTTAATTTCTTCAGGCAATCCATCAATATGTTGAATAGAGCCATTGGCCGCAATGAGCATTTCTCTCATTTCATTGTCCCACAGTCCTAAACGAATCAAATCTTTTAGCAAATGCTTGTTTACTACGATAAATTCACCAGAAAGTGTTCTTCTGGTATAGATATTTGAAGTATAGGGTTCAAAACATTCGTTGTTACCTAAAATCTGAGAGGTCGAAGCCGTTGGCATTGGTGCAAGCAGCAATGAATTGCGAACTCCGTTTTTCATCACTTCTTTTCTCAGGCTTGACCAATCCCATCTATCGCTTGGTAATACATGCCACATATCAAACTGGAATTCACCCTGACTTAAAGGTGATCCAGGGAATGTCTCATAAGCACCATTTTTCTTAGCCAATTCACAACTTTCCATCATTCCTGCATAGTAGATCGTCTCAAAAATTTCACGATTTAGTGTACTCGCTTCTTCACTGTCAAAAGACATGCGTAGCATTAAGAACGCATCAGCCAATCCTTGAACACCCAAACCAATTGGACGGTGGCGCATATTGGATTTTCGAGCTTCAGGAATTGGGTAGAAATTGATATCAATAACCTTATTCAGGTTTCTTGTCATAACCCTGACGATCTCATACAATTTCTGGAAATCAAATTGTCCATTAATTACAAATCTGCTTAAATTGACAGAAGCCAGATTACATACCGCTACTTCGTCAGAAGCAGTATACTCTATAATTTCCGTACATAAATTCGAACTTCTGATAGTTCCGAGATTCTTTTGATTGCTTTTTTTGTTGGCAGCATCTTTATAAAGCAAGTACGGAGTACCTGTTTCAATCTGGCTTTCTATTATTTTATTCCAAAGTTCACGGGCTTTTATTGTTCTGCGTTGACGTCCTTCATTTTCGTATTTTTCATACAAAGCGTTAAACTCCTCTGAATGAACATCATATAGATTTGGAGCTTCATTAGGGCAGAAAAGAGACCATTCACCATCTGACTTTACACGTTCCATGAAAAGATCGGGAATCCACATTGCATAAAATAAATCACGAGCTCTCATTTCTTCTTTACCGTGATTTTTCTTCAGCTCAAGAAAATCAAATACATCTGCATGCCATGGCTCCAAATACACCGCAAAAGAGCCCTTTCTTCTTCCACCACCTTGATCAACATAACGAGCAGTTTCGTTATACACTTTAAGCATTGGTATCAAACCATTGGACTGGCCACCTGTTCCTTTAATATAAGAACCTTTAGCACGAATATTGTGTGCTGAAATGCCGATACCTCCTGCAGACTGAGATATCTTAGCACAGCGAGTTAGTGTTTCATAAATTCCTGAAATAGAATCATCCGCCATACTCAATAAAAAGCAAGATGATAATTGCGGTCTTGGAGTGCCTGCATTAAACAATGTTGGCGTAGCGTGGATAAACCATTTCTCTGACATCAGGTGGTAGGTTTCAATGGCCGCCTCAATGTCTTCACCATGAATTCCTATCGATACGCGCATCAACATCTGTTGAGGGCGTTCGACAACTTGCCTGTCCATCCTAAGCAAGTAACTTCTCTCCAAGGTTTTGAATCCAAAATAATCGAAATCAAAATCGCGGTCATAAATAATGGTTGAATCAAGTCGTTCTTTGTATTTTTGAACAATTTGATAACATTCATCCGAAATAAGCCCTGCTTTTTCACCACTTTTAGGGTCGATGTAATTGTACAATTCCTTCATGTTTTTAGAGAAGGACTTGTCAGTATTTTTGTGCAAATTACTGACCGCAATACGGGCAGCCAAAATGGCATAGTCCGGATGTTGTGAAGACATTGCAGCTGCGGTTTCAGCAGCCAGATTATCCAGTTCTGTAGTTGAAACACCATCATAAAGTCCCAAAATTACCTTTTTTGACACTTCAATGGAATCCACGTGATTGGGATCTAAGCCGTAACTTAATTTTTTAACTCTTGCGGTGATTTTGTCGAAGGATACGTCCTCCAGTTTGCCGGATCTTTTTACTACTTGCATGTATATAAGTGCTAAAGTTTATGTTCAAGGCCTGAGCCTCTTATGTAAATATTGTTATTTAATGCTTTTAATCAATTCTTCTAATTGAAGTAACCGGGTGAATTTCAAAGCTTGTTTTGGGTTTATGCCTGTATTGTGCCTCACTCGAATTATCAGGAGTATGATAATGATCAAAAAATAAAGATCCTTTTATCGTTACTACCGGTGATTTAGACTTGCTTTTGTAAGTGACATACTTTTTAGTTTTGAAAAAAGGAAATTCAGCATAAAAATCTGTTCTTGACTTTTTCAATTCAGCATAAGAATCGAATAAAGCGTCTGGCAAACCCGATATTTCTGCAGTCACTATATAAGTTGCACTGATTTCGGTATCCCAATCCCCAATAACAATGTGTACGTCCCCATCTTCTTCCAGCGACATTCCAAAAATGGAAGCCTTTTCTACCAATATATTGTAATCCTCTTCAATTAACCTCGGGGAATTATTTTTAATTCCGAGACTTCTCATGTGTGAATCCGGAGGCAAACTCTTCAAAAAAGATTGTACATTCGGATAAGACCTCAAACTCCCTTTTGAAATAGTTGTTTTAGTCCTGCCTCTGACTACTCCTGTAAATGGTTCGTTTTCATATGAACCGCTTGTATCGTTTTGCGAACATGCTATCATGGAAAAAAAGCAGAGCAGAAGTATTATTTCTGTCAACTTTCCAATTACTTTCGCGATTTTTTTCTTGCTTTCCAAATTATATAGTTACTCGATGCTTTTGAATTCCATTTCAATCATTTCATCTCCACTTTCCCGAAAATTTCTTTTGAAGCGAAATCCCAACTTTTCGAGAAGATGAATTGACTTCGTATGATTTTTAAGTGTAATCGCAGCTATATTTTTAAATTTTAAAGCCATTAATGCATAATCTAAAATTGCTTTTGACGCTTCGTACGCATATCCGAACCCTTCATATTCCGGCAAAAGGGCGTATCCTAAATCTACCTCTTCGAGGTAGTCTCGCTTTGAAAGCGTCGAAACGCCTATTGGCATTTCTTGTTCTTTTAGCCAGATGGTAAAAAGTCCACAACCGCTAACAGCATAATTATCGGCCATGCGAGTTGACAAATAATCTTCCGCTTCCTGAATCGTTCGCACATTCCTGTCACCAATATATTCCAACCAACTCGGTGAATTCAAAAGATCCAGCACAAAAGCAGCATCATTTAAAGTTGCTGATCTTAAGATCAACCTTTCACTTTCTATCATGGGAATACCGCAAATTGGCAAACAACACCACCCATTAAAGCCAAAGTAAGCACCCAGAATCCCAAATGTATAAAGATGTACTTCCAGCTTCTGCGCTCAAAAAGTGCATTTATGGCCAGAATTGGAAAAACATAGAAAATAGCGCTGATTGTGCCATGTAATGCACCATGCTTGAAAGTGCGAAAGTTTTGACCATAATTCTCCATCAAAAAGGCATACATTTTCCCAACTTCAGTGTTTACATCATTTACCCCCTCAACATCATTGAGCATTGAAAAAAATCCAAATTGGTGAATTACTATTGGCATAAGGGCAAAAGCAATCATTACACCCAAAATATAAGCTGGTCCAAATAATTTCAATGGATTAAAATCTCTCATTAAATCTTCTTCAGTGAGCCCAATTTCAGCCATCCAGGCTTTACCAAAGCCAAAAGCGTTGTTGTAGTAAAGGAATCCAGTTAACAAGGGAATCAAACCCGCAGCAAATACAATTATAAAATTCATTTTTCGTTTTTTTGTATTAGTGATCTAAAATTGTTTACTCTTCGTGATAAGTTGTCGCTACCTTAATCCAACACCTTAAAATTCAGCATCAAATACGATTTCAGCTTCATCTTTATGTGTCATGATACCGGCTTTCTGATAATCCCCAACCCTTTTTTCAAAGAAATTGGTTTTTCCTTGTAGAGAAATCATATCCATAAAATCAAAAGGATTGTCTGAATTATAGACTTTATTGCAACCTAGAGATAATAGCAACCTGTCGGACACATATTCTATATATTGGCGCATCAATTTGGAATTCATTCCAATTAGATCTACCGGAATAGCGTCTGTAACAAATTCCTTTTCAATTTCAACAGCTTCGGTAATGATCTCTATCACTCTCTCCTTCGGCAGTTTATTAACTATATGCTGGTTGTAGAGCAAACAGGCAAAATCACAGTGCATACCCTCATCTCGTGAAATCAGTTCATTGGAAAAGGTCAGTCCCGGCATCAAACCCCGTTTTTTCAGCCAGAATATTGAACAAAATGATCCGGAGAAGAAAATTCCCTCCACGGCTGCAAAAGCAACGAGACGTTCGGCAAAACTTGCATTCTTAATCCACCGCAGTGCCCACTCGGCCTTACGGGTCACACAAGGAAGGGTGTCAATGGCATGGAACAAGAAATTCTTTTCATCCTCCTCTTGAATATAAGTATCAATCAATAAAGAATAAGTTTCTGAATGGATGTTTTCCATCATTATCTGAAAACCATAAAAGAATTTGGCTTCGGTATATTGCACTTCACTAACGAAATTTTCAGCAAGATTTTCGTTTACAATACCGTCACTCGCTGCAAAGAAAGCGAGTACATGTTTTACAAAATGCCTTTCGTTATCATTCAATTTGTGTATCCAATCGTGTGAATCTTGCGCGAGATCTATTTCCTCAGCTGTCCAGAAAGAAGCTTCCGCTTGTTTGTAAAATTGCCAGATGTCATTGTGCTCAATAGGAAACAAAACAAACCGATTTGGATTTTCGGTTAGAATAGGTTCAATATTTGTTTTAGAATGCATAGTTGTTTATAAAAATTTATCTTGGTTTGGTATATTCATCACAATGCAATATTCATCATGTGCTTACATAATGAAATTTTATTCCCTTCAGAAATTCGGAACAAAACATTTTTGTTCCAGGTGAACCAATCCCTTTGTAAATCTATTCGTTGGTGTGTTTTTGCAAGTCCAAGGAGTGTGGCGTAAGCGATCAAGTGTAAATCCTCAGTGTTTTTCTGGACTTGCGTATTAGCTTTTATTTCGTACATCAAAATTACAAAGAAATTCAAAATACAGAAGAAGAGTTTTTCCACATATTGTGGAAAACTTTTGCAATATACTGAATATCATGTATTTATAATTTTAATTATTTTTTCCACAGTGTTAATAACTAAATGTGGAAAAAAAAATGAGCAAAGGGTAAAAATGTTAATTGACTTAAAATCAAAGCGTTTTAGAAGACATAAAAACTAATTTATTAGAAAAAAAATATATAAATGTAGTGAATGCTAAGTATTGGTTTCAAACTGAATAACCAGCTCCATTACGCGTCTCTCCGTTCCAATTTTTGGTATTTCTTCAGAAGGTGGCAGAAGTTCTTCTATTAGAAGTACTTCGGGTGCACGGCTTGCTATTTTTACAAAAAGTATACTTAGCAAGGCATTGCGTAAATCAATAAATTGGGGCTTGTAGTCATCAGACGAAAGTCGACGCTTCATACTTTCTTGTCCGTTTTCAACTTCAGGGATGCGGACAAAAAACTGCAAAGGAAGTTTCTGCTTTTTAGCCCAAGACGCCAACTGATCACTTTTACCAGGTATATCTTTTACATCCAAATACCAATGCTTGCGTTGTAAAACTAATTGATCGGCAATGCTAATTCTAGGATATGCACTTTCATGCGGAAACTGCTTTTCAAATGCATTATTTAACAGATTCAAGAAAAGCTGCATCGTAGGAAGTCTAGGAGCAAAAGTTGCCAACAATTGATACAATGGGGATCGAGTGGAAGGATGCTCTAGTCCAAGATCTAATGGAAGCAATGTCATACCTGTGGGCTGTGACTTTAAAATATATAAACCATCTTTAGATTTCTCTACGAAAATATCATTAACAGCCAGCAGTTCTTGTTTCCCAAGTGAGGCTGGCGTATCCAGTTCAAAGGTTGCAATAGGAAAATGCTCGTTGGCAGTATGAAATGATGCATCATTTATTTCAAGATGAGTCAAATCAGATGTGTCCGCTAAGGCAAACACTTTAAAATCCAGATTATCCTGAAATAAAGACAAAAAACGTAAAAATTGCTTGCCATATCCCGGTGAAGCGCCTGCATAGACCATAATACCGGATTCTGAGGCTTGCAAAATCAAGTTGACTGATGTAGAAATTGAACGTTTTATTATGTTGGTTGCTTGTTCCATCCACAAATCAGCTTTGGCAAGTGTATCAAGATCCAAGTGTAAGGAATCAGATTGAAATTTCAAATTTTCGCCCAGCCACGTTTCAAAATCGGCTCTCAGTTTGCCAATCTGCGCGGCCAACAAAGCATGACCATTTTCTTCACTATGAAAAACTCCTTCGTAAAGTGCATTTAATGCTATAGGAAACACATCTGATTGATCGAGAAAAACGCTTGTTCGAAGCCTCAAAGCATCAATATGTAAGGGCTCGATCAAAGCGGCAATTTTAGCATAAATAGATGCACAATTGTGCAATTGAGGATAAACACGTTGCACAAATTCAAGTTCGGCGCTTGTATCGTGAGCAACATTCTTGTAGAAAACACGCTCCATTCTTATCGGCAATGCCAGTTTTGCTTTCCAAATTGAATTATAAAACAGCAAGTCTTCTGAAAAAAGCTGATTATTTTTCCGGATGGCCAAAAGCCAATCCAAGAAGTCGGATTCAACAGACTTTTCTTGCTCATGCAAGTTTAACCAATGCTGAAGCTGAAAAAAACCTGCCTGATTTTTAAAAAAAGGAAAGTCTACTACAATGAATTGCACATCAATAAGCCGATTTAAAAAAGACGCAACATCATCGTCTTTTTCACAAAACTGCTTCAAGTAAGCTTCAACTTTATAAAAACAATTAGGAACGGTGAGGAATTCGTCTAAAAGCGTGAGCAACTCATTAGGTGCTGCTTTTTGCAACTGCTCTTCGTTATCAGAATTCATGATCCATGACCATTCTGAAGGTACTCGTCGAAGCGAAGGATTTACCCTAACATCGACTGCTGCACGTAAAACTTTATGCTGAAGGATAAATGCAGAGAAAAACTCAAGGAAAATGAGATTGATTTGCAGCTCACTTTTCGATTGAAATCCATGAACTTTATGCATATCCAGTAAGCCCACCGTGCAAAAATCAGCAAAAGGTGAACTTTTTGTTGCACAACGACTCAAATACTTTAAAGCCGTGATGGCTTTTCTAAATTCCTTTTTCCTGAAATTTTCAGGTTCTTTATTTACAAATTTATAGAGGTTGGAACTAAAATCCATACTTGAAAACAACATTCCCTTTTGCAAAACCGGATGCTGTATATCCTCCTGTAAATACCGATAAAGCTGTCCTATATTCGGATTGTTGTTGTATTTTTCCAACACATCAAATGGCAAACCTGCCATTCGTACCAAAATATAAGGAAATAGGTCCATTTGCCAGGTATGTTTCTCCCAATAAAACGAGATTTGAAGTATTAACCAAACATTAATACGCTCCCACCACAAAAATACTTGTGTGATATACAAATTTCAATTATTTTTGTCATAAATTATAGTAAATGAAAAAATATATATTACTGGCAAGTGCCGGTATCCTTTGCTTAAGCCTTGCTGCTTTTACTTTTCTACCCACATCGGCTGATTCTGGTTCCGGTATTGCCGGAGACGCTATTAAATGGATGACTTGGGAAGAGGCCGTTGCTGCCAATAAGATTACTCCAAAGAAAATTGTTGTGGACGTGTACACCCATTGGTGCGGATGGTGCAAAGTAATGGACAGAGAGACCTTTACAAAGCCTGAAATCATCAAATATGTCAATGATAATTACTATGCTGTAAAATTGAATGCAGAGCAGCGGGAAGATATCATTTTTGACAACAGAACTTTCTCCTTTGTTGCAAGTGGAAATGGAGGTGTTCACAGTTTTGCAGCCACTTTGCTGGATAACAATATGAGCTATCCTACTTTGGTTTACCTCACTGAACGCTTTGAACGTGTCGTAATTTCACCGGGCTTCAAAAAACCGGAACAATTGATAAAAGAATTAAAATTTACCGGTGAAAATGCCTACGCAAAAATGTCCTGGGATCAATATATGGGCGACAGCAGCAAATAATTATTTGTCAAAAACGAAATGATTTTTTGCACGAGAATCGTTCTTAAAATCGTACCGAAATTATTTCTTAAAGGCTTAAAATTTGTAGAGACGCAAAAAATTGCGTCTCTACGAAATAATATGGGGTATAAATCGCGATGTATTGTCGGTAATCAATGATTTTGATTCCCTGATACCTATACCGGCTGACTCCTGTCCGATTATCCAGCTACCTATCAAGGCATAATTGCCGTCAAATTCCGCTAATTCTGCTAACTCCTGATAGACAAACGCTTCTTCTCCATATTCACCATCGGATTGCAGAAGTGTTTTTCCATTTTTGACCAGATTGATATTTGCACCTTCTCGTGACAAAATTGGCTTTTCACACCAAGAAGTCATTTCTCGCGGACTGTCGTGATAACATTTCAATAAATAGGGATGATACGGGAATAATTCCCAAAGTAGTGGAAGCAGCGCCTTATTGGACAAAATCATTTTCCACGCCGGTTCAATCCAGAACGTACTACTTTTATCTTCCACGATATTCTTGCCAAATTCTTCGTGTAGCAACCATTCATAAGGGTACAATTTAAAGATATTGCGAATTTGAAGGTCATTCTGATCGACAAACAAGGAAAATTGCGAATCCCAGCCAATCTCAGCAATGTATAGAAAGGAAGTTTCCAGCCCGGCTTGTATGGCGCAGTCCTGCAGGTAGCGAACAGTGGTATAATCTTCCGCTGAATCGCGCACACTTGTCAAATGAAGCACTCCCGGATTAAGATAAGTTTTCAAAAAAGACCAATAAGCAATTAACTTCTCGTGAATTGAATTAAACTGATCCTTTTCCGGAAATCTGTCTTGTAGCCAAAACCACTGTACTATACTTGCTTCAAACAATGAAGTCGGAGTATCAGCATTGAATTCTAATAGTTTGAGCTGACCATTGTTATATTGAAAATCAAATCGTCCATAAATCGATGGTTCATCTCCCTCCCAGCTTTTTTCAATCTGAGGAACAAACCATTCAGGAATGTGAAAGAGATCGTATTTTTTATTTTTAATTACATGCTCTACGGCTTCAAGGCACATATCCCATAATTGAATGGTAGCTTTTTCTATGTGCTCAACTTCTTCCATTTCGAATTCGTAATAGGCAGATTCATCCCAATATTGATCTCCGATGGTGTGAAAATCAAAACCGAGGGACTCCACTTTTTTTTGCCAATCCTTACGTGGTAAAACACTAATTCTATTCATAAGAAAAATGATTGCAAGCAATAATCAATGATTAATAACTAAAGTTTCGGAGAAGATAAGCATTTGATTATCAACGAAATA
>JBMOJB010000018.1:0-40337 GCA_049316985.1 Saprospiraceae bacterium
CATATTATACATTATTTTAAAATATAATTTGAGACCTTTTCGGAGGGGACTCAAGATTTGAAGATTTGATGATATTTTTGGTATTCAACTTCGTTGAATGCTTCTATTTCAAAATTCGAAAAATACTTTTCCTCTTCTCACAGGAAATCCTATTTTAAATACATCTAAAAAAGTTAGACAAAGGTGGCCTAAGACTCCGAAGGAGATCAAAATATCATCAAATCTTCAAATTTTCAAATCTTCAAATCATTTAACCTTTTTTCTTCTTTCCGCTTTCTTTTTCTAGTTTTTTCCGCATTGCTTCTTCCTGTTCTTTCGTTGGCTCCTTAATATTTTCAGGTGACAATATTATTTCTGTTTCTTCCATCGGAGCCAATTGAACATCCTGAACGGGAGTCAGAACACCTGCAGGCTGACTTTTCGCATTATAATCATACTTGGGAGCAGGAGGCGCTTCTTCCGCTGCCGGAGGAGGCGGTGGTGGTGGTGGCGGAGTTGCAATTTTCACTTCTGCTTTTGGCGGAGTGGCCTTAGCAGTTTTGGATTTCTTCGAGCTACTGCATGCCGAGACAAGCAACACAAAAACCAACATAAAAAGGGAAGCACTCAGTTTCATTATACGCATAATAAAGTTTTTTGCAAAAATAGAAATTTCATTCCAATTCCAAGCGATCAATCATTGCAGAAACCGTTAAATCCTAGTTAAATTGCATTTGGTAGATCAAAATTTGGTGTTCATCGAACTATCAATTGATTTTTATGCAAATAATTCTCAGTTCTCATCTTTCTTTAAAATTTCTTTGACACCTAATAAAAATCTGTTACCTTAGCCTTCAACAAAGGCGAATGATTATGGCTGAAAATAATGATATATTAAAAAAAATTAAAGGTCTTTTTATTGTTGATGAGGCAAATCAAACTGCTCCAACTCAACAACAGCAATCAACAAAAAGCGAGACTCCTATGCCCACAGTTGTAAGTGATGCAAACCATGCAGACCTATCCGGTTCGCACAACGAGAAAGTATTTGACTCATTGACTCAAGCACTTGAATCCAATAATCTTCAGGGATTTGATTACCTTGAATTTCGAACTTCCCTACTTTCTTTGTCAAAGATGCCCATGGATGAAGCCACGCGCTATCAATCGGCTTATGCAATGGCACAGACAATGGGCGTTGATTCAAATAAATTAACCGATACAGCTGCTCATTACTTGAATGTGCTGAAAAATGAGTCTTTGAAATTTCAACAAGCCATTGATAATCAACAAAAATCCGGTCTTGGATCTAAAGAACAAGAAATTACAGGCTTACAAAATGCAATTGCTCAAAAAACAGAATTGCTCAAACAAATCTCAACTGAAATCGAGCAGCATACGCAAAAAATTGAAGAAATAAAAAAACAAATAACCGAGTCAGGCAATAAAATAGCACAGGCTCAGGTAGATTTTCAAACAACGTATAATGCAATGGTTGAACAAATCAATGCCGATATCGAAAAAATTAAAAATTATATCAAATGAATAGAGAAAAATTAATTTATATCGCAGTTTTACTACTCATCATTTTTCTGGCGTTAAAAATCGTGAGAGTTATTTTCCCATTTCTATTATTTATTGCTATTTTTGTTGGCGTTTATGCTTTGGTCAGTCCGGAATTTAAGACCAAGTTAACAGGTATTTTACAGGCGCTTAAAGAAAAGTTCTTTTAATACAAATGCGAATTATTTCATTTTTTTAACTCAAACTAAATAAAAAAACAACTAAAATGGCAGATTTTACACCAGCACCTATGAATCCCAAATCGTTCTGGCAACGTCCGGAGGGCGTAACAGGTGGTATTTTTATGGCAGGATTAGCCATTGCAGGAGGATATCTTTTCTATAAGATGCTTCCGACTTTAATTTCACTTGCAGAAAACACGCTATACCTGGGACTCATCCTGGCTGGTATAGGAGCACTACTCTTTGTCTTGTTGGACCCAAAAGCTCGCAACCTGGTTTGGTATATGTACAAATCATTCATGCGTTGGTTGACCGGTATTTTTGTGCAAATTGACCCAATTGGTATCCTCAAATCATATATTGAAGATCTTGAAAATAATCTAAAGAATATGAATCAACAAATTGGAAAACTGAGGGGCCAAATGCACAAGCTAAAAGAAATTATTGTCAATAATGAAAAGCAAATTGACAACAATCTCAATATGGCGAATAGAGCCAAAGACACCAATAACCAGGCAATTATGGTCTTGAAGGCAAGAAGTGCCGGACGTATGAAAGAATCCAACGTTCGATTGGAAGATCTCTACAAAAAAATGGAAATTCTCTACAGGGTACTTGGAAAAATGTATGAAAATTCTGAAATACTAAAAGAAGATATCAAAGACCAGGTTATTGTCAAAGAACAAGAAAGATCGGCGATACATGCCAGCCATTCTGCAATGAAATCAGCCATTAATATCATCAACGGCAACAATGACAAAAGGGTGATGTTCGATATGGCAATGGAAACAGTAGCGGACGACGTGGCTTCTAAAGTAGGTGAAATGGAGAGGTTTATGGAAATGTCCAGTAATTTCATGAATAGTGTTGATCTCCAAAATGGCGTTTTCGAGGAAGAGGGAATGAAAATGCTTGAACAATGGGAAAAAGAAGGAGCTTCCCTGTTGTTAGGAAAAGACAAAGAATTGCTGATTGCCCAGGCTAACAGTAGCTCCAGTACACTCAATCTGGATGCACCAACCAGTTCTAAGCCCAGCCCCGGAAGAACCAATCAGTACGATAGTTTATTCGACTAACTGTAAATTTCAAATTGAATAGTTCAGACACCCCTGGTATTTTTACCAGGGGTGTTTTTTTTTAACTTCCAGTTTAAATTCTTTAATTCACTACGTTTCTTATGCCAAATTAATGCGCGTTGCTCCTAAAATTTAATTATCGTGACTTGTCGAAGTTCCGCTTTCTTTATGTAAGTACTTCTCCAGATTTCTTTTGCGAAAAACAACGTATCTTTGCTTTTATTCAAACGATAGATGATGCAAACAAAAAGTAACGCCGAACATTCAAGTAAAACTGACCTAAGTACTATAGCACTAGAAGAACGGATAGATTTACTTTGCAAACTGGGCGATTATATTGCCATAGGAGATGTAGAATTGGATGATTGCATTACAGCAAGCTTCAATAATAATAAATGGTTTACGGTGGAAAACACAAGAAAGGCGCTGGAAGCAATTCGTTCTTGTTTTTTAGACCGAGAAAAGATCAGTAGCTGGACAAAACATTATAAAGTACCTCCTGTACCTGAAAAAATGAAAACTGTTGGCTTAATTATGGCTGGAAATATACCACTTGTGGGATTTCACGATGTGTTATGTGTTTTCATCAGCGGACATCATGCTGTTTTGAAATGTTCTGACAAAGACAAGCATTTGTTGCCGTTTTTAGTCGCGAAACTTTGCGAATGGGATCCCAGAGCAGCAGCATACTTCACTTTCTCTGAAATGCTAAAAGATAAAGATGCGTATATCGCAACAGGGAGTAATAACACCGCCCGTTACTTTGAATCCTATTTCTCCAAATACCCCAATATTATCCGTAAGAATAGAAATGCGGTCGCCGTATTAGATGGAAATGAAACTGCCGACGAGATGAAAGCCTTAGGAAACGATATTTTCAGTTTCTTCGGGCTCGGGTGTAGGAATGTTTCTAAAGTATACATACCAAGAAATTTTGATCTCGTTGCGCTACTCGAAGTTTTGCACAATGAATTCAAAGAAATTGTAACGCATGATAAATATAAAAACAATTTCGATTACAATTACACGCTATATTTGTTGAATAAAGTTAAATTTTTTGCGACCGGAGGACTAATCGTTTCAGAAGACAGTTCACTGCATTCGAGGATTGCTGCGCTACACTACGAATATTACGACAATGTAGAAGATCTTGAAAAACACCTGCTATCGATAGCCGATCAAATTCAATGCGTGGCCAGCTGGGTGCCATTCAAGCGATTGCAGACCATTCCATTGGGTGCTACCCAACAGCCCGGATTGTTCGATTACCCGGATGGCGTCGACGTAATGGAATTTCTGCAAAAACTAAATTAAACGATTCTCTTCTTGTCAATAAAAATAGCGATAACCGGACCGGAGTCAGCAGGCAAGACCACGCTTGCACAAATCCTCGCCTTGCACTACCACACAAGCTGGGTGCCTGAATTTGCAAGAGACTATCTTTCGAAATTAAATAGACCGTACACGCCGGAAGATTTGAATATCATCGCGAAAGGACAGCTCGAAGCAGAATCGAGTTTAACTTCTTCTTCGGGAGCGATATTAATTTGCGATACCGACATGACTGTAATAAAAGTCTGGTCAGAATACCGATACGGATTCTGCGACAAATTAATTAATGACGCTTTTGAAAAACAACATTACGAACTTTACCTGCTTTGTCGTCCGGACTTCGATTGGGAACCTGACCCTTTGCGTGAAAACCCCAACGACAGGGAACTACTTTTTGAAAAATATGAATCTGCTTTGTTGGCCAAAAAAGTAAACTATGCAATTATTGAAGGAACGGCTGTCGAACGAATCGCACAGGCAATTGTAGCCATCGACCAACTTCTTTAGCTCACGCTCTTTACATTCCTCTACTACTTACTTTTTACAATTCTTAAGACAATCAAATTTATATGTTAACCTAAATGCCTGTACACAAAGAGGTCACACTCCTGTGTACAAACATATTATAAAAATTTAATACTTCAATAAAAGTATACATATTTCAACATTATGTAACTTATAAAGCTTTTTATAGCAATATAATACATTTATTATAAAATAATGCTATGTCACAAAATAGTAAAATACCGTTTAAATAATAGAATAGTTAAATATATACTCAAAATAAACAGTGCAATTATTTGTAGGGATTAATAAAACCCTATACCTTTGGATGCTCTGCTCTGCAGTGGTGCACAACATTCACTTACTCACATTTGTATACATAATGAATTCTAAGATATCCTCTTACGAGAGTTTTAATGAGTTCACCAAGCGCGGTGCCGAATTGGGCATAGGTCTTCGCACTATTGAAAATGACACCTTCGATGGCAGGATCATTATCTTAGATGGAAAACCAAAGAAGTTTTTTGGTAATTGTAGTTACCTGGGTCTCGAAACGGATACACGGGTAAAAGCTGCAGCTATAGACGCAATTACGCGACAAGGTATTTGCCTATCCTGTTCGAGACACTACCTGTCTACTAACGATAGTAAAATATTATCAGACCTTCTTGAAAATATTTTCGGACAACCTTGCTTACTGATGCCAATGACCAATCTGGCATCAGCCGCAATCATTACAACCAGAATTAGTTCCAAAGATGCAATCTTTTTAGATCAACAAGTGCATACCAGTGTTAATATCTCTGTCAACGCAGCAAGAGTAAAAGGCACATTCACCTCGATAATTCCACACAACCGAATGGATATTCTGGAGGAGCGCATTCAGTCAATATACGACAAATATGAGAGCATTTGGTACATGGCAGATGGTGTTTATTCGATGTTCGGTGACAAAGTTCACATGAAGGATCTATACGACCTGATGGACAAATACCCTAAATTAAAAGTATTTGTAGATGATGCACATGGCTTAAGCTGGGCGGGTGAAAAAGGAATCGGAAGTGCGCTCAATCAAGTCAGCTATTTTCATTCAAGATTGTATTTTGTGGCATCATTGGCCAAAGGATTTGGTGGACAAGGAGGAGTAGCAGTTTTTCCAAATGAAAAAGAAAGAGATATTGTAAAAAACACCTCGCCCCAGCATATCTTTCTTAGCCCGCTGAATAATGCAGTGATCGGCGCCAACATCGCTTGCGCTAAAATACACCTTAGCAATGAAATGACAGGAATTCAAAATGAACTGAAAGAACTAATCAGTGTTTTTGCATCGACCTGCAAATTACTGGAGATACCATTAGTCAATCCCGATAATGACTCACCGATATTTTATATTGGTACTGGCACATCGGAATTGGCAATTTTGTTTTCACAAAGATTATTACAGAGCGGATTTTACGTAAATATTGCCTCTTCACCTGTTGTACCTCGCAAACACGCCGGTATGCGAATTGTGCTTACCAGACATCTAAACGAAGAAGACATTAAATCATTGCTTTACCTAATTCACGAGTTGCTCAATGAGTTGCTTCCCGTGTACAACATAGAACCGGAAAGCATCTCAAAAGCATTTGAACCCTATTTTGTGTAATTAATCTTTTCTTCCTCCAAGTATGCGAAGCAAATAGATGAATAGATTGATAAAGTCGAGGTATAGTCTCAAAGCACCTAAGATAGCCAGCTTGGTATATGCTTCTGTTCCCTCAGTTGCAGAATTGTACATATTTTTTATTTGTTGGGTATCATAAGCAATCAAACCGGTAAAAATCAAAACTCCTACATAGGTAATAATCCAATACAACATTGAACTGGCCAAAAACCAATTTACGATTGATGCCAAAATCAAACCAATTAGCGCCATGAATAAAAGATTACCCAACTTAGTAAGATCACTTTTAGTTGTGTAACCGTATACTGCCATAATTGCAAAGGTTCCGGCTGTCACAAAAAATGTACTAGCAATCGACCCTGCAGTATACATTAAAAAAATACTCGAAAGCGTCAATCCGTTGAAACAAGAATAAAATAAAAATACTGCGGTTGCTGTTGCAGCTGACATCTTATTAATCCATCCACTCAGTGAAACCACCAATCCAAGTTCAGCGATAATCAAACCAAAAAACACGATTTTATTGCCAAAGATCAGAGTCATTAATGCCTCGGATGACAACACATACATAGATGTAAATGCCGTTACAACTAAAGCAATAGACATCCACCCAAATACGCGGGTAATAAAGCGAGCCGTTTCAGAAGCATTATGTTCCTGAGCGACAAAATCATTTCCTAAAACCTTAAAGGGGTTATTTTCCATATTTTATCATTTTTGAAGTATAAACAATGTAATATAACGCAAAATAAAGCATTATTATTTTAATCAATTATCTTTACAGCGAAAATTTTAGAATTAGAATGACACAGGTAAATATCAAATACGACAAAGGAACATTTACAGACGAAACCCTGTTGAATCTTTACAAGAAACTCTTACTACCGCGCATGATCGAAGAGAAAATGCTAATCTTGCTTCGCCAGGAAAAAGTTAGTAAATGGTTCTCCGGAATCGGACAGGAAGCGATAAGTGTAGGATGCGCGGCAGCTTTGTTGCCGGATGAAATGATATTTACGATGCACCGAAATCTCGGCGTTTTTACAACTAGGGAAATGCCATTTGACAGAATGCTTTGTCAATGGGAAGGAAAAGAGAATGGTTACACCAATGGCCGTGACAGAAGTTTTCACTTCGGTGCACCGGAACATCATATAGTCGGAATGATCTCACACCTGGGGCCACAATTGTCGCTGGCTGCAGGTGTCGCACTTGCCCATAAACTCAATCAAGAAGGTCGTGTTTCTCTTGCGTTTACCGGTGAAGGGGCAACCAGCCAGGGAGAATTTCATGAGGCATTAAATACAGCTGCAGTATGGGAGCTGCCGGTTATTTTTGTAATCGAAAATAACGGATATGGTCTTTCCACGGCAACAAATGAACAATATCGTTGCGAAAAATTGAGCGATCGGGGTATTGGTTATGGTATCGATTCTCTTACAATAGATGGAAATAATATTCTTGAAGTGTTCGAAACGGTTAGCGCACTTGCAAAATCCATGAGAGAAAAACCTCGCCCTGTCTTGTTGGAATGCCTCACCTTCCGCATGCGTGGGCACGAAGAAGCCTCAGGTACGAAATATGTTCCCAAAGAGCTGATGGACACCTGGGCAAAAAAAGATCCAATAGCTAACTTTGAAAAATGGTTATTGGAAATCGGTGTTTTAAGTGACAATAGCATCAATGAAATTAGAAAAGCCAATACTGTTTACATTAACACTTCAGTTAAAGCAGCAGAGAACTTTCCGAGTGTGCATTCAACTGAAGAAGCTGAACTCGCTGATGTATATGCACCACACAACGGTATTGCACAATTGCCGCAGAGAGCAACTGAAGAAAAAAGATTTATTGATGCTATTTCAGAAGGATTGAGAGAGGCAATGTGCCGACATCCCCGACTCGTATTGATGGGACAAGACATTGCTGAATACGGTGGTGCATTCAAGATTACTGACGGTTTTGTAAAACAATTTGGCAAAGAAAGAGTGCGCAATACGCCGCTCTGCGAAAGTGCGATTGTGGGTATTGGATTAGGTTTAAGCATGAAAAATTACAAGGCAATGGTCGAAATGCAGTTTGCCGATTTTGTCACCTGTGGTTTCAATCAGATCATTAATAACCTTGCAAAAATACATTACCGCTGGGCTCATAAGGCAGATGTCGTTATCAGAATGCCCACCGGAGGTACAACCGCTGCCGGCCCATTCCATTCACAAAGTAATGAAGCCTGGTTTACCCATACGCCGGGATTAAAGGTAGTTTATCCTTCCAATCCGTACGATGCAAAAGGGCTTCTACTCGCCTCTTTCGAAGATCCAAATCCGATTATGTTTTTCGAACACAAAGCAATGTACAGAAGCGTCACAGGTGAGCTCCCTGATGGATTCTACACCGTAGAAATAGGCAAAGCCAAGTTAGTCAAACAAGGAGCAGATTGTTCCATAATCACGTATGGAATGGGTGTACATTGGGCAATCAAAATCTGCTCCGAATTGGGAATTGACGCAGATATTCTTGATTTAAGGACACTTGCTCCGATTGACTACCCTGCAATAGAAAATACCGTCAAAAAAACAAATAGAGTTATGATCCTTCATGAGGATATCATGTCAGGAGGTATTGGAGCCGACTTATCAGCTTATATTTCAGAGCATTTGTTTGAGTACCTCGATGCTCCTGTTCTCCGGGCTGCGGGTCTTGATACCCCGATACCATTTGCGAGAGCGGTAGAACGAGAAGTCTTTATGCCGGAGCATCGTTTCAGAAAGCAATTACAAAAGCTGCTTTCTTATTAGCTTGGCATAATGTTGAAGTATTGACGAATGATGTCTGTTTTCAGACTCACTTTTCGAATTAATTTTTCATTGGTTAGTATTGGTGCGGCAACTGCCTCATTTCCGAGTTTCTTACTGACTGTAAACACCCGGGCTTCATCCCATAATCCCTGGTCGATGAGTGATTGTAGTAGCGCTGATCCGCCCTCTACAATTAGTACGCCTATTTCGCGAATATAAAGCTGTTCGAAAAAATGCTGTAAGTAATCTCCCTCGAAATTGCTTTGGAAATATTCAATCCCCGTTGCATTTTCAACCTTTTCAGCAGTTAGTACGATCGTGTTCTCAACTCCGTCTAATAACCCGTGTGTTGGAGGCACTTTCAGGGTTCTGTCAACCACAATTCGAAGAAGTTGCTTCTTACCAAAATACAAGCGATTGTTTAAAGATGGATTATCCCATACTGCCGTATTTGTACCTACCATAATCGCATCAGCCTCTGCCCTCCATTTATGGACCAGGTATTTGCTGAAAATATTAGTCAACCATACCTGTTCCGCTTGCATACCTATTTTTAAATTGGAAGTTTGCGCGTATTTCAGAATGATATAGGGCCGTTTGGATATCATTCCACGAACAAACGGTCTGATAAGTTCTGCACCTGCTCTGTGCAAAGTACCTTGTTTGACGTCTACACCATTCTCTTCGAGCAATTGTGAACTTTTGCCTGCTACCAACGGATTTGGATCTTCACAGGAAAACTCCACATGAGGGATTTTTTTTTCAAGAATCAACTGTACACAAGGTGGAGTTTTCCCTTGATGAAAACAGGGTTCCAAAGAGACAAAAAGGCTGGATTCAGGAAGCTTTTCCCGATCATTCACCGATTTTACAGCGTTCACTTCCGCGTGCGCAAGACCATATTGTTGATGCGCACCTTCTCCTATCACTTTATCTTTGTTTACGATTACCGCACCGACTGATGGATTGATACGTACATAGCCACAGTAAATTCTCGCCAAATCCAAACACCGCTTTATGTAAATATCACTTTTACTCATGAAACTAAACTGTTTTAAAAAGAAATTAAATTATTTAATAATCTTATTGAGAAAATTCAATGTTTTATTTTGAATAATTATGAAAACAAAAATTTATAAAATAACTTTGCTCAATATAAGTACTTAAAGCGGAAATTATTTCATTAAAACTTATTTTTTTAACTCAAACAATATTTGTTCTCGCAAAACAATTTTGTTTTAATCTTTCATACCAAACGTGGTAAAAATTATTGATTTAAAAAACTCCGAAAAAAAGATTTCGATGGACGATTATGTCTACGAATTCTTTAGTACTGACCCTTATTTTAAGAAGTTAAATTTTGTCAACGAACTTAGATTACATTCAAGTGGCTGTGCGGTTTTCCAGAAGGCAGGTTACAATGAAGAAAGAAAATATGTTACGTTGACCATTTACCCACACAAATTTATCGCCGAAAAATGGCTGGCTGCTGAAAGGACTACTCAAAAGAATCTAGTCAGTGCCATTGATGCCAATAAGCTGAATTGTGTTGTTAGTAATTTGACCTGGCGTACTCGTTCTGCCGCGAGCAGACAGCGAAAAACCACCAGTACCACAGGTTACACGGGTGTATACAAAGAACACACTAGGTATAGGGCATTGATTTCCAACAAAGGTGCAACAATCCATCTTGGAATGTTTGATACTCCTGAAGAGGCCGCTGCTGCGTACAACAAAAAGTCTATGGAACTTTTTGGCGATGAAGGCAAGATCAACAAAATCGAACCGAAGTAATATTAAACAATGTGTATCCATTAATTTTGATTTTCGATTTTCTTCAAATACGCTGCTAGGAAAAAGATATTGCAAATCTCAAAGTGGATCGATCCAGCAGGATTTTGAACGTTTGCTTGCCAACTCTTAGGCATACTATGATGAAATAGGAGTTTTTGTGCAAAAACAAACGATCAACTCCTGCTACCACAACGTGGTGGCATCCTAAAACCGCTTGAAAAACTATTTTGAAGTAAAATAATAACGTTAAACGACAGGTGCTTTACAAAATCAAACTCACCAATGCAGAAGATCATGTCATTCTAAATGACTACGTTTTTGAATTTTTTTCCAATGATGTGTTTTACAAATCCATCAACTTTATTAATCGTTTGAGAAAACACTCTACTGGTTGTGCAGTGTTTCAAAAATCTTGGCCCAAAGCAGGTGGAGGTTTCAAAATTGAAACCATTTACCTGCACAAGTTCATAGCCGAAAAATGGCTCGCAGATAAAATTACCGAGAAAGATAATTTAGTAGGAGCAATCAATGGTGATAAACTGGATTGCCGCGTTGAAAATCTAATGCTGCGATCGAAAGCGACAATGAGCAGGCAGCGAAAAACACGGTCAACAAGCGGTTATACCGGTGTATCAAAAGACGGTACAAAATTTCGAGCCGTGATTGCTGTAAACCGAAAACATATTCACCTTGGCATGTTTGAGACTGCCGAAGATGCAGCTGCCGCTTACAACAAAAAATCTTTAGAACTTTTTGGTGATGCCGCAAAGATCAACGTGATCAAAACCCAACCAGCAAGAATCAATAGAAAAACTGCCCCATAGTTTTATTACTGTAGGTCATGAATAAAGAACCAGCAGAATGAACATTAATTCGTGGAATATTTTCTGTTTCACGAAACTTTTCATTTATTTGCATTCAATTAATTTTCTGATCATATGAGTTGGTTCAAAAGACTTAAAGAGGGAATATCCACTGCAACTAAAAATAAGCGGGAGACACCTGATGGTATTTGGTACCGTTGCAAACAATGCAAACACACTACCACAACAAAAGAAGTACAGAAAAATTTTTATAAGTGTGTAAATTGTGATTATCATATCAGAATTGGCTCAGAGGAATACTTTGACATTATTTTTGATGATCAAACTTATGAAGTACTATTTGCTGAATTGAAATCAAAAGATACATTGAAGTTTGTCGATCTGAAACCTTATCCGGACAGGCTTAAAGATGCTTATGCCACGACAAAATTAAATGACGCGATGAATGTGGCGGTGGGTCATGTACAAGGGTATCCTTTGGTTGTAGCTTGCATGGAATTCAAATTCATTGGTGGTTCAATGGGATCTGTCGTCGGTGAAAAAATCTCAAGAGCAATTGATTTAGCTCTTGAAAATGAAGCAGGCTTGCTGATTATTTCTAAATCAGGCGGCGCACGGATGATGGAAGCAGCATTCTCACTGATGCAAATGGCCAAGACCGCTGCCAAACTCACTTTGTTGGCCAAAGCCAGACTACCTTACTTTTCACTTTGTACCGACCCCACTACCGGAGGTGTAACTGCTTCTTATGCAATGCTTGGAGATATAAATATGTCAGAACCCGGTGCACTAATAGGCTTTGCAGGTCCTAGGGTAATCAAAGAGACGATCAAAAGAGATTTGCCACCGGGATTTCAAACCGCAGAATTCCTATTTGAAAAAGGTTTCCTTGATTTCATTGTTAACAGAAGTGAATTGCGACAAAAATTAGCCACTTTACTTGAACTTTATCTCAGGAATCGGGTTAAAAGCTAATGCCAACATTGTTATTAGTCATTTATAGTTTATTGTTTCCAAGTAGTACGGTTCGTAATTTGGAATTGACCATCAACAACGTTGTACCACAAAAAGGAAATGTTATGGTTGCGGTACACAATAGAAATAATTTTCTCAAAACTAGAATTGTCGAAAAAAGTTTACCAGCAGCTGCCAACTCCCTACGACTCAGTTTCGATTTACCGGAGGGAGAATACGCAATTGCTGTTTATCAGGATGGCAATCGCAACCAGCAGTTAGATACCAATATGTTTGGAGTTCCTACAGAAGCTTATGGTTTCTCCAATAATATCAGACCAAAATTCAGAGCGCCTTCTTTTGACGAAGCAAAGTTCACACTTAATTCTTCTTCTAAAAACCTTTCAATCACCCTTGAAAAGTGGTAATCTAAGCATATTCTAAGGGTTTCTGTCGTCATTCTTTATTAAATCCAATGCTGAAATGCAAAACCTGAGTAAGAAATGGAAAGCCCTTTGGAATCATGACATGTATCATGGTTGGGGCCAGGCAAAGAACTATTTTGAAGGATGGTATTTCAAGATAATTGATCCCAGTGAAAAATACAAATTGGCGATTATTCCGGGAATTTCAATGGATAAAATGGCTAAACAGCATAGTTTTATTCAAGTTTTGGATTCTTCAAAACAAGTTTCAAATTATTACTCATTTCCGGCAATTGATTTCAAGCCCTCCCCCACTGTATTCGATCTTTCGCTGTCCACGCATTCGTTTAGCAACGATCATATTGAGCTGAATTTCCCAAACCTGAACGGCAAACTTCAATTTCACGAATTGATAACATGGCCTTCCAACTGGAAAGCTCCCGGTATTATGGGCTGGTATTCTTTTGTGCCATTTATGGAATGTTATCATGGTTTGATTAGCATGAATCATCGTATCAGTGGATGTCTGGAAGTCGATGGTATTTTGGTAGATTTCAATGGCGGTAAGGGTTACATCGAAAAAGACTGGGGCTCTTCTTTTCCATCGCAGTATATCTGGATGCAATCCAATCACTTTTCTCACACTCAGGAAGCTTCCCTATTTGCTTCGGTTGCCAAGATTCCATGGTTGGGATCTTCATTCATTGGATTTATCGCAGGTTTTTGGCTGAATGGACAATTGTATCCTTTTACTACTTACGGAGGAGATAAATTCAAACTTTATGTCGATGCTAAAAAAGTGCATTTGAGCTACATCAATCCCAAATACCAACTGCATATCGTTGCAGATCGGCACGAAGGCACACAACTGCAAGCACCTGTAAACGGAGAAATGACCGGAAAAGTGAACGAAAGTTTGCATGCCACCGTGCTTGTCGAGTTAATCGAAAATGGTATTACCGTCTACAAAGGAGAAGGAAGAAATGCCGGATTGGAAGTAACTGAAGAAATAAAGGATTTGATTAGCGGATAATAATTGTAGAAATTTTATATTTACAGCTTAATAATTGAAAGTATGAATCAATTCATGGTGGAAATCAAAATTGTCGGCGAGCCAGATGTAGAATTTTTCAGGTTAATTCCTGAACAGCGTGCCACAATAAATGAGCTGATGGAACAGGACAAAATCGTATCTTACTCCCTGGATGCAACAAGAACTATGCTCTGGTGTATCGTAAATGCAGAATCGGAAGATGCGGTTTATGAAATGATTTCGCACTTTCCCTTGATTGAATATATGGTGCCACATGTATTTTTGCTGATGTTTCACAACAGTATCATACTGTCCATACCTAAATTTTCAGTAAATTGATGTGCGACAGACTTTGTTCCAGTTTTAGTTCCGCATTCAACCTTAATTCAGAAAGAATTTGATAACTTTGTACAAATTGAACCTACACAAAGTTGTTAACTGGCATTAATCCCTATAATATGAAATCTTTGTACCTTATCAGACACGCCAAATCTTCGAAAGATGACCCTTCTCTCCGCGATTTTGATCGCCCTTTAAATGAAAAAGGCCATGACGATGCCGCATATATGGCTGCCTACATGAAATTTCACCATGTTCAACCAGATTTAATCATCAGTAGTCCGGCAAAAAGGGCAATCAGCACCTGTGAATATTTTGCGACAGCACTGAACTATCCTTTGGACAAAATTCAACATGAAATGGCTGTTTATGATGCCTCAGCCACAGATTTGTATGACGTGATCCATGCAATTGATAATCAATATCAGACGGTGCTGATTTTTGGCCACAACCCTAGCGTTTCCATTTTTACAGATGGATATACCCCGGAGTTAACCAATATCTTACCTACCTGTAGCATTGTATCGTTTGTTTCCAAATCGCCGGCAGATTGGAAAAAATTTAATCCTGATCACGCCAAATTCGCCAACCTTTGGAGTCCAAAAGATTTTGCCTGATACTAACCATGAAAATTCTCTGCGTATTCTTTGTAGTTTTACTTTTGTGCTCATGTACAGATCAAGCTAGGTATACGCTCGATTCCGTCAGAATGGCAGCTGTAATTGCCGACTTACATATTGCTGAGGCTGCAGCATCGCAACAAGAAGGCTCAAAAAAAGACAGTATAATCAAAGTATATTATCGGCAGATCTACGAAATCCATAAAACAAATGAAGATGAATTTCTACAAAATCTGGAAATGCTGAAAACAGATGTAGAAGAAATGGAAAAAGTTTATAAAATTGTAAATGACAGCCTCGATAAGCGTAAAAGTCGTTGAGGTACTGGATTGTTAACATCTCAAGAAAGGCTAAATTCGCAACGTCCTTATATTTTAATTAATGATTTGTTAAAGCTGAATTAACATTAGTCGAGAAAAAATAGTATAATTTTGTGAAAATTAACCAAATGGATACATCAAAAATTAAAATATTGATTGCAGACGATGAGCCGGACATTATTGATTTTTTGCAATACAATTTAAAAAAAGAAGGCTTTCAGGTCCTAACCGCAAAAGATGGAGCAGAAGCGGTGCAGATTGCTGAAGCTGAAAATCCGCATCTGATCTGTTTGGATATAATGATGCCTAAAATGGACGGTGTGGAAGTCTGTCGAAGACTTAGAGAAAACCCCGATTTCAAACAAACCTTGATCGTATTTCTAACTGCGCGTGATGAAGATTTTACACAAGTAGCTGCTTTGGATGTGGGAGGTGACGACTACATAACCAAGCCCATCCGATTGAGGGTCTTTATCAGTAGATTATACGCCCTATTGAGAAGACTGGAAAAACAATCCGTTTTTGCAGTTTCAGAATTTGACAATACAATAAAAATCGCCGACCTAATTATTGATAAGGAAAAAATTTCCGTCTATAGAAATGGAACAGAGATTGCGCTGGCGAAAAAAGAATTTGAACTTCTTTGTCTCCTTATTACAAGACCCGGTAAAGTATATACCAGAACCGAAATTTTCCATAAAATTTGGGGCAATGACGTTATTGTCGGAGATCGAACCATAGATGTACATATCCGAAAATTGCGGGAAAAACTAGGCGACGAATATATCGGCACGATTAAAGGAATTGGTTATCGATTTGAAAGCAATGCTAGTAATTAAAAATTATTAATTATTAATTAGTAACAAGCCGGGAACGCACGTGAAAAAACGTGTTTTCCCGGCTTTTTTTATTAAGTGTAAATGAAAAAACAATATTGAAATTAATACTTAGATTTGTATCAATATTTGCATTGCATATCCTATATTAATTATAAATTGTTAATTACAAATTGATTATGTTTCCTCTCGCAGAAAGAATGAGACCAGACAGTCTCGAAGATTATGTCGGACAAGAACATCTGGTGGGACAAAATGGTGCATTAAGGCAAGGTCTTGCGCGGAAATTTATTCCATCAATGATATTGTGGGGGCCTCCGGGTACAGGAAAAACAACGCTGGCTTTACTATTAGCTAAGCAACTGGAAAGACCATTCTTTCAATTGAGTGCGATCTCATCCGGAGTCAAGGATGTGAGAGACACTATAGAAAAAGCAGAATCTCAGCGATTTTTCAATCGTCCCAATCCTGTTTTATTCATAGATGAAATACATCGATTCAATAAGGCTCAGCAAGACGCTTTGCTTGGAGCAGTTGAGAAAGGTACAATTACATTGATTGGAGCGACTACCGAAAATCCCTCTTTCGAAGTCATCTCCGCCTTACTTTCTCGATGTCAAGTATACACATTAAAATCATTAGATTCGGAACAGCTCCTACATCTGCTTCAAAAAGCCATTGAACAAGATGAATATCTCAGGCATAAGAAGATCGAATTGCAAGAAACGGAGGCGATAATGCGGCTTTCAGGTGGTGATGGCCGAAAACTGTTTAATATTCTGGAACTGATTAGCTCAACATCGGAAGAAGATATTTTAATCACTGATGAAAAGGTAGTGCAGGTTGTTCAGCAAAATATTGCGTTTTATGATAAAAATGGCGAGCAACACTACGATATCATCTCAGCATTTATCAAATCAATCAGAGGAAGTGATCCAAATGCAGCGCTGTATTATCTGGCATGTATGCTGGAAGCCGGGGAAGATATTAAATTTATAGCCAGAAGGATGGTGATTCTCGCAGCAGAGGACATTGGCTTGGCAAATCCGAATGCTTTACTAATGGCCAGCACGATTTTTCAAGCTGTAACGCAAGTAGGTATGCCGGAAAGCAGAATTATCCTGGCTGAAGGCGTTGTGTACCTGGCAACCAGTGCTAAAAGTAACAGCACTTATATGGGAATAGAAAAAGCACTTTCTGAAGTACGCAAGAATGGCATTGGAACAGTGCCATTGCACTTAAGAAATGCTCCTACCAAATTGATGAAATCGATGGATTATGGTAAACAATACAAGTATGCCCATGATTTTCACAATAATTTTGTCAATATTGAATTCTTACCCAAAACTTTGGAAGGAGAATCTTTTTACAAACCCTCCAATAATCCAGCAGAAGATGCAATCAGAAACAGAATGAGGACATTTTGGAAAGACAAATATGGCTATTGAAAGTAGCTAAGGCATCGTGACATCGTTAATAGAATTAAAGAACATCTTCCAGTTGAATTTCCAGGGATCTGTTTTTCTGCCCGGAGAAATCTGGTTGTGACCTTTAATATATCTGATGTTGTGGCGTGATTTGATGTTCTTAACCAATTTACTTAATGCGGCATACTGTGCATCAGTAGGTGCCTCGGTTTCAGAATTGATTAACTCAATTCCCAGGGAACGGCGGTTGATGGCATTGTAACCGTCCGGCATTCTTCCATGTCCAGCGTGAAATGCAATATTATTTTCGTTAACCAGGCGATGAATATTACCTTCCCTGTCAATCAAATAATGTGCAGCAACGCCATGTCTTTTGTATTCAGACAACACACAATACAAATCAAACGGGTTGGAACTGTGAACACAGAAGGACGAGTGTATAATAATAGCATCTACTTTTCTAAAACCAAAAACAGGCTCAAAACCACGTTTAAATAAGTAGCTTTTGTCAAAAACGGAAAGGATATTGCTATTATTTTCAATTGTTCTATCTTCAGAGCCGCTTGCGCTGATTTTCGTTGCAATGAACTTTGCAGCTCGCTCATCTCCATTGCAAAGATTAGAACCAAACATCATATTTTCGTCTGAAAGCAAAATCTGTGGGAAAGTACAACCTAAGTCAGCTTTTGCACTGATACTTACCGAGTCATCTTTGATATTCCATTCAACAGGTACGTTTTCAAATAGACCCTGACCATTATCGTAAAGCACCAAATCGTCACCCCTGTCATTGCAATTGACACAATCGTAATATTTTATCTTCCAAGTCGTGTTGGCAAGTCTTTTCGCATTTTCTTCCATCTGCATTTTACGAATGTCAGCCGGATTGGCCATATCCAAAACATATGATGTCAAAGTCAACACAGAACCTATAAGCAAAACCCCAATTACAACCGGCTTATACGGGAAACCCACCTTTATCCAATTCATAAAATACTGACTGCTTTACTTTTGAATCGCAAAAATGCTAAACGAAAAAATGAAGAATGATAATTTAGTTAAAAAGATACGGTATGGTCGGGAAAGAAGTGCAAAAAATAAAAATTACATTCCAACCGGACTATACCGCACATCAACTATTCTTTTGAGTTTGCAAAAATAATACCTTTTCTGAAAAAGCAAAATTTTAAACTTTTTTTTAACGTTTATATTACAAATATTTAGTGAATTCCAATTTAAAGAAATATTATAAAAACTAAAAACCAAATTTAATTCCAAAAGAAAAAGGTTGGTAATAATAATAGTTATTTGTTGCTGTTTGCTTTATCAAACTCATCTGCACAAATGGTTCTATTGAATAACGATATAATCTGTGCTGCCAGGAAATGTTCAACCATTGCGTCGTTGCTCCATTATTTCCAAGCATTTTTCCTAAGCCGGCACCTGCGATCAAGGCATCCGTTTTATTGAATGCGTACATGATGTCTGTTTGCAATCCTATACTGTGATTGAAATCGCGCTCCTTCACCTGCGTATTTTTATAGGTCACATTGCTAAATTCATAATTGCTGCCATTTGCAAGTCCGCTGATACTATTGAGTTCATTTTCGTAAACGATATAGTCAAGCTTGTGGTAATATCCTTGATAATTAATTGTAGGCCTAATTGCAATGCGCTTAGTCAATTGGTATTTCAATCCTAAACTTGCCTGTATTCCCAGTCGATCGATAGAAGTAAGCGCGGGTGCCTGAACGTTTGAGACATAATAGATATCGGATGAATTTGCTGACATATCGCGGTAATTGCTGCTGATTCCTACAGCAGCATACAAGCGGACACCTTTATTCTTTTGTTGATGGATCGGGGCAATTAACGCATCATTTTCTCTCCTTTTCATGCTGACCTGGTTTGTAAATTCAACAAATGATGGAGCCAAAATTGCAAGTGCGCTACATGAAGAATATGCTTCTCGAGTTGCGGCAACAATTGAAGTTGCGCGCTCCTCCACTACATTGGGATTTTTACTTGCCACAGATTGTAAACCGGATCTCGTACTTTCAGCAAAAGGGGCATTTGTGCCATCATCAATATTTTTCATTTGCGATCTGTTGCCATGCTTTCCTTTTGTGGCTAAGAACAGCATATCGCCTCCTGTATTAACAGCCAAAGTATTGGAAGCATTACCATTTTTAGCCGCATTATTGTAAAGATTTTCAGCATTTTCACTATTGATCTCCGGAGTTGGATTCGTTGAAAAAACTTCCCCGGTGGATTTGTGTGCGCGCGCTGAAATTAACGAAGCTGTCGTACCACTTCCTATTACTACTGGCGAGTATGTTTGAATCAGGTACGCCACTGAAATTAGCCCGATTACAGGAAATAGCCAAAAACCAAAGAATCTTCTTTTGGGTTTTGGATGCAATTTTTCACGAATCAGTTCCCATGATTCATCAGCTGTTTCTGCCTCGTAATGATCAAATTCCTGTTGAAGGAATTTTTCAAATTTGTCAAATTGTTCCATGAATAATACTTTTTTCTTGTTTTTATAAATTTGAACAAGACTATTTTGGTTGCTTTTATCGATTATTGATGTTGATGCTTAACTGCTTTACCTAAAATTATAGCACTTAAAAAACATACAAATCAAAATAAAATCATTAATTTTATCTAATATTAGTAATGCCTTCTTTGGCTAGTTTAGTTCGCAGCCATTCTTTAGCCCTTGAGTATTGTGATTTTGAAGTACTTTCTGTTATACCAAGATGATCAGCGATTTCTGCATGTGAAAATCCATCAAGCGCATACATGTTAAAAACGACCCGATAACCATCCGGTAATTTCTTGATGATATTAAGCAATTCTTCCTTAGATAATTCGCTTACAATCAAAACATGATCACTTGTAGACTCGAACATCAGTGGTGCTTCTCCGACATATTCGTAATTTTTCAAGTGTTTTTTGTAGTAATTTATCGCTGTACGAACAAAAATTTGTCTCATCCAAGCATTTAAAGTAAGCACATTCTGTAAGGTTGCCAGACTTTTAAATACCTGTACAAATGCTTCCTGAAAAATATCCTCAGCGTCCTCGTCGCTGCGGGCGTAACGCCGACACAGTCCTTTCAGCTTAGCTTTATTCATGTTGTATAAAGCAAACTGGGCACGTTCGTCATTCTGCTGACAACGAGCTACTAGTTCGTGGATATTGGATTGTGACATATTTATAATTAACAGCAAATTACAATTGGCTTACTTCATATTTGTAAAGGTAAAAAAATAGAAATATGCAATGCTTATTTGTCTGGAAACTTTGTAACGGCAATGGGTAGAATTCTTCCCACATCAAAGTGTTTCAATCAAAAAGTGGAGCCGCCCTTTGGCAGCTCCAACAATTCACATTAATCCACAAACTTTATCCTGACGACTGCTGTCGCTTTTTTTCCTTTATCATCAGTGACTTCATACTGAAATCTCACCTCTTCTCTTACAAATTTGCCTCCCGCGGGCGAATATTTCACCTGATTATTAAGCAATACTATCAGATTGGCCGCCGCTGGGGATATTGGCGTTACTTTAGTAATCCTTGTACTAGTCGAACACAAGAAATCGTTTCGCAGTGGATCTACTTCTATAAAAGTTCGATTCTGTACCTCCTTCAATGGTACAATGATGTCATCTGCAATGACAACTATATTACAATCAGAGCCGGGCTTTGGATTAAGCAGTAAAACTTTCGACGTGTAAATCCCGGATTTTGCACTTATCTGGTAAATAAATGAATCTCTTGGCGTTTGATTAAACAACAGCGGCGAAACGGTAAATCTAAAACTGATAAATTTATTAGAAATTACCTGAGCCACACCAAGAAAAGGTTTACTGAGCAATTTCAACTGAATCGGTCCATTTTGATCTTCCGGGCAGATGATATCGTTGCTCAAAACATTTAGAAAAAATGAATCCTTTAAAGATTGCGGTTTTAAAACGTAGTTGTCTTTGATTAAACGCGTCTGACAGGTAGGTTTGTTTTCAAAAACTTCAAAGTTTACTGACGCAATTCGCTTCACAATTTGTTTGTCTGGTTTTTCTATTTCAATACGGTAGAAAAACCGATCAAGTCCTTTGTAGTTTTGATTGGGTGTGTACACTACTTTTTCATTTTCAATGAGTGCCGTTCCGTTTTTCGGAGTTGTGAGCAACTTGATACTTGCGAATTTACCTTCACAAAACTGGTCATTTGCCAACACATCCAAAGTGACTTTGCGGTTCATCTCTACCCTCATCCGGTCCGATACTGCTCCCAGAAAACAGGGCATTTTGCTATCCTTCGGTAAAATCTTTATTAAAATATTTTCCGTTATAACTTTGCCATCATTCTTCAGCAACTCCACTTTAATCTGCTCATCTGCTTCAACTATACCCTCTTGTGGGGTGTAGAGCAAAGCGCCTTCATCTATGAATACAGCTGTTCCAAATGCGGTATTCGAAGTTATTTTTAAAGATTTTGCATTCAAAAGCGAAATAAATTGAGCGGGTTCAATGGCTATGTCTTGTTCCTGTAGGGTGTAAAACACTTTTGAAGCACCATTATTTTCTGCGTCGACAACAACTGCCGGTATATCTTCCGTTACTTTTTCACAAGCATGAAAAGCCGGTAAAAAGAGTAAAAGCAAAAAATATCGGATATAATGTCTTTTCATAATAGTTTAATTAATGATTGATACTCCTATTGTCAGCATTTACTTTTAAAAGGTTGCAGCTTAAGTAAATAAAATGCCTATTTCTGAGCGAATTGCTAAATTCAAGCGATTTTTTAATTCTTATCGGAAGCATAAAATTCAATAATTGCTTACTTTAGCGCATTATTTATCAAAGTTAAAGCAAAGCAAAAAATGGCAAAAAAGACAGCGATTGTTTCAGCGCAAAATAAAAGTATTACTAAAAACAGCTCTGAGATTAGTAATCCTATTATTTGGTGGCAGAATACCCGAATAATGGGCATTTGCATAGCGGTGTTGGTTTTTATTTTATACGCCAATACGCTGCGTCATGAATACACCTTAGATGATCCAATCGTGATTACCGAGAACATGTACACTACCAAAGGATTAGCAGGGATCAAAGACATTTGGACCCACGATTCTTTTTTTGGGTACTTCAAAGAAGAATCTAAAGCGCAGTTGGTGGCCGGAGGCCGTTACCGTCCACTATCGGCGACGATGTTTGCTGCTGGATGGCAATTGTTCGGAAATAACCCATTCTGGGGTCATTTTTTCAATATACTCTGGTATGCCGTTACATGTATTGTTTTGTATGTTTTGTTGCTGAGATTATTCAAAAACAACAGTGAGCGATTTATGATCGCTGCATTGACTACGGTGCTTTTCGCCGTACATCCCTTGCATTCTGAAGTAATTGCGAATGTAAAAGGTCGGGATGAAATCATGTCTCTTTTGTTGAGTCTGGCGGCCTTGTGGTATTCCTTGAAAGCATTTGATTTTTCAGACCAAGAGAAAAAGAGCAATATAATTGCGTGTGTACTCTTCTTTTTGGCAATGACCGCAAAGGAAAATGCCATTATGTTTATTTTTATTGTGCCCTTAGTGTATTATTTCTTTAGCGATGCCTCTTCTTCCAAAATTATCAGTCAGAGTGTATATTTCGTTTTGCCGGCCATTTTATTTTTACTGATCAGGGGATCGATCATCGGATGGAAATTTCAAACTACACAAGCTGAGCTAATGAACAATCCGTTTATTAAATGGGATGGTGCTAAATACATATTATTCGATAACGCTGAGAAACTGGCGACAGTTATATATACCTTAGGGAAATACATAATATTGCTATTTGCCCCTTTGCAATTGACGCATGATTACTATCCGCGTCAGGTAGCCATTATGAATTTTGGAAATTGGGAAGTATGGTTAAGTTTGTTTACTTACCTGGGGCTGGCATTTGCTTCTTATCGTTCGCTTTCAACTAAAAACCCAATTGGATTTGCAATACTATATTTCGGTTTAACACTCGCTATCGTTTCTAATTTATTCTTTCCCATTGGCACGAATATGGGTGAGCGATTTGTATTTATGCCCTCAGTGGGATTTTGTCTTGCATTGGTGCTTTTACTGACACCATACTTTAAAAACCAATGGAAAACAGGAATATTAGCGGCTTTTACCCTTATTTGTTTGATATTTAGTTACAAAACAATTTCCAGAAACAATGCCTGGAAAGATAATTTCACTCTATTAAAAACGGATATTCAAGTATCGCAAAATAGTGCGAAATTAAGAAATGCGTTAGGAGGTGAATTGATTGCTCAGGCACAAAAAGAAAAAAATCCTCAGGTACAGGCAGCCATGTTTGATGAAGCAATGGTTCACCTTCAAAAAGCCACAGAGATTCACCCCAACTATCAAAATGCCTACTTACTTTTGGGCAATGCCTACAACTACAAGAAAAACTTCGAAAAAGCCATCGAAAAATACAACAAATGCCTGCAAATTGAACCAGGGAATGCTGATGCCACCCATAACTTAGCCATCACTTACCGGTATTATGGAACATACTTTTTACAAGAAAAAAAAGACGTTCCGAACGCAGTACGATGTTTAGAAGAAATGTATCGTTTGCAGCCTGATGACATCGAAGCCATCCGGATGATGGGAAAAGCGTCCGGTTTAAAAGGTGATCATCAGAAAGCTGTGGAGTATTTCACCGCGGTCATCACTAAAAACCCAAAGGATGCCGAAGCATATAATGATCTCAGCATTGCCTACGGGTTGCTGGGCAATCCGGCTAAAGCTGCAGAAATGAAACAAAAAGCGGTACAGTTGAATCCAAAATCAGGTGGTTAGCAAAATGAAAAATAGAAATAATAATACTTAAAAATACAAATTGTTTTACTAAAAATCAGTAAAACAATTTTTTTTCTAGATATATCATCGATACATAAAATTAATTTAATATTTTAACACAATTATTTTCAATTATACTTGACAAATAAACTTATTTGTTTTAGTTTTGTCTTGCATTTAAACAAAATGTAGTATTTAATTTTTTCATGTGAAGATTCTTCACTAAAAATTCAACACATTATGGCAAATTCACCAAAACTACAACAAAGCGCTGCAATTTTTACCGAAGAGAATATCAGTAAAAATACATTTTATATTTTAATGATCGTGTGCCTTGGCTACTTTATGCACTCACAAGCGTTCTTTGCTTTGCTGGGAGAAAAATCAGATGGTACCAATAAATTAAATCGGGATGAGAAATATTCCAAACCACAGAAAGTAAAAGTAGTAGCTGCAAGCATGGGTTCTATGTTTGATAATAATAAGCGAACGAACAATGCCAACAAATCAAATGGAGCTAAACTACCTACTACAAATGCTGACAAAACGAAAAATATTTCAAAAGAAGAATTTCTGAATAATAACAAATTGGTAATTTCGTATGTTAAAAAATACGCAGCTGTTGCCAAGATTGAAGAGAAAGAAATGGCAATTCCGGCAAGCATCAGTATCGCACAAGGATTACTTGAAAGTGCAGCAGGGACAACAAGGCTAGCAAAATTGGCCAATAACCATTTTTCAAAAGTATGTCATTCGAAGCACTGCAAAAAAGGTCATTGCAAAAATATAGTGCCGGAATCGCATAAAGATTTCTATGTAATTTATCAAAGCACATGGGAAAGCTACAGAGCACATAGTGAATCACTCTACAAAGAAGATCGCTATCAAAAACTATATTCGATCTCTAAGAAAGATTACAAAGCCTGGGCAAAAGGTCTTGAAAAGGCGGGCTATTCAAAGGAGAAAAATTATGCATCGAAACTGGTGTACCTGATTGAAACCTATCACTTAGATAAAATCTGATGCTAAGGCTTAGAGTTGCAAATATTGGATTCTAAAATAAAATATATCTTAGCCCTCAAGTTTCCTGATATTGAACTCCAATGCCACAAAGACAAAACGATTATTCGTGCCTTTATGGCTTTTAAAAAATAGAATCCCAAAGAACCAATGCATTCTTAAAGTAAAAGCCACAAAGACAATTCGTACCTTCGTGGCTTTTTAAAATTAGTACCTCATAAAACTTTCAATCCCTAAAAAAATCTATTATGCGTGACTTTTAGATTAAAATAACATTCCCACCTGTAAAGTCCAGCGCCGAAGAATCAAATTTCGATCAGTAATTTGGTAATCAGAATTCTGGCTGTCAAAGTGGTAAGACATTTTTTGAACCAGCATTCCAAAATTCACTGTGAAACTACTGTTTTCAAGTTTACCGAATTTGGTACCTACAGAAGGAAAGAAAAAGTAACCTCCTTTAGCTTCACTATGAAAAGGAGTTATGCTATACCCTCCTTTAAGATCAAAATATGGTGAATGTCTACTATCTTTGAGGTACAGCTTTGTTTCAGCAAAAAAAGGAATTGCTTTAGGATAAGGATCAAATGAATTCTGGTAATCGCCATATGATTGCACACCAATTCCTGCACCAACTCCCATTCTGGGATAAATCTGATACCCGCTACTCCAGGTTAAATTGCCACCGGGTAAGATGCTTGAACTACTAATTGATCCAACAGCTATGTGATGGTAAAAACTTTTGACCTTGGTAATAGAAGACCCTTCCACTCTTACAGCTTGTCCGCAGTTCAAGCAGCGCTGCTCGATCTTCATTATGTCCGTCCGTGAGAAATTTGCTTTTGCTCCACCAAGAATTTCCATTTCAATAGTTTGATCAGTAAGTTTATTGATTTTACCTTGAAATACACTTCCATCTTTTAACTTGATGATATCAATGTACTTTAAATCATTGGGATCAACATTTTGTGCACTCAGAATGGTGCTCGATACTAATAGATGAAAAATGATGCATATATTTTTAAAACCTTTCATATTCATCATCTCTATTTTTGTACTTTTATCGTACTAAGTTTCCTGATATTTTTTATATCTGTCGCATCATATTGAACAAAACCATCGTCTCCGATAAGCATTACAATCTTTTTATCTTTCAGCGGATAATCAAGCGGCAAAGCAATTACATCATACGCATGAAAATCTGTAAAATTGGCCAGTCTGTTTTTATCTATAGTCAAATTGTTGGATCTATCGAATACTTTTAAGCCAAATTTACCTTCACAAACATACAGATTATTAGATTCTACCGACAACCCGTGTGGATTCTGCATGTTGTATTGCGCAATTCTAATGGGTGCATAAATATTGCTAACATCTATAACTTCTAGTAAATTCTCCGTACCTGCACAAGTGGTACCTGTTCTGATTGTAACATAAGCCTTGTTTCCATCCACTACAACAGGGTCACAACCAACGATATGTTGTACAGTACTGGCTTGTTTGGGCAAACTTGGGTTTGAATTATCGAAAATAATTAATCCGTTAGGTGTTCCAACATAAAGCGCTTTTCCATACGCAAAAATGGTTTCAGTATTCCACCACGTGGTTAGCGTTGAAAGCTCTGTTAATCTACTGGAGACATCATAGATGACCATTCTGCCTTGCGAGACCGTATACAGATAAGATTCGAAAAGTGTAAATCTTGCCTGAGAACCTTGTGTTCCAATATTAGTTGGTGATCCCGATGTTCCAGCACCTGCTCCCGTTGATTTAACCGGTACGTTATTTAGTACACCGCCAGCGGAATCCTCTGCACCCCACCAAATGCCACCTGAACCGGGAAACCATCCTCTACCCCAGTTGGGATCATTGCAATCTATGGTAACTTTTTCGCGAGTTGGCAGATATTCTTTAATCAATCCATTTGCAGGGTCGGAGGCAAAACCAAGGAAAGCATTCTGTCTTCTTTCGGTGGTTTTTGGCTGTAGTATATTAGAAATGTTTACTGCAATCAAATCCGTATAGCTATCTGCAAATAAGATATCATTTCTAACTGCCATATCGATATTGCCCGGTATTTTTAAAAACGTTACCGGCTTGGGATTAGAAGGGTCAGAATTGTCAAACACATGAATTCCTTCGCGAACTTCATTAATCAACAAATAATTGTTGTAAAAATACATCTTACCGGGCGATTTCATTTCTCTCGCTGCCTCAGCGCTGACATCTTTTCGCAAATCCTCGAAAGAAATATAAACGGGTGTGTACTTCGTAAATACTTGTGTGTCTTTGCATTTGTCGAGATTACATCCGACAAAAAGTAGCATAGGTAAAGTCAGCAGGAGTGCTAATTTAATTATATTTCTAGTCATTTTTCAACGATTTGGTTTTACAAAATTAATTAATGCATGAATGATCATTACTGTATTTGAAAGACCGACGATATTGAAAAAAGGTTGGGTAGCTTAATCTATTTCTTCATACTTTCCATTATTCATCACCCATTGAATCGTATCAAATGCATCGATAGAATTATCAAGATTGTAATCAGCATTCATAAAATATTCGTGAAATAGCCCATTTTCTATTTCAAAAATAATAGAAACGGCTGCGTCTACAGAACCATCGTAATTCGCATCGCCGGAAATTAAACCATAAATACCATTGGCCACTTGTGTTACCGGAAATGAACCATTTAAGAGTATCGAATTATTGGTAAAATTCAGATTAGTAACAGTCGATGAAAGCGCCACCGGTGCTGCTGTTCTAGCACTGAGCTGATTTCTATGTCTGACGACTACAAAGTATTGATCAGCATCCATATTGGTAAAGGTAGGTGTGCTGACGCCATTCAACTCGACGATGTCGCCATCAATCTGAATCAACAATGGCTTGCTGGCAAGCAATTGCGCTGGATTATTTTTAGAACGCAATTCCAACAGTATCCAATCCACGATGGAATTGTCGCCATGATCTGATAATACACCCAAAGAATCGGTAATGCTCGCATTGATCCCACTTTTCAACTGGTAACCAAATTGCGTAAAAGGTTCTTTCAGCGGCATCACTAAATCTGTCCTTGGCTCATCAATCATTTTCAAAGTGGTTTTGTCAAAACAACCTGATAAAATCGCCTTTACATTAACGCTGACAGATCCCGCATACAAGGGTGCTAAATCTGGCGCTGTCAATGGCGAAAGGACACAGCCTCCTGAACAACCTACGGTTTGGGTTTGGTATGAAGTTACCATCGCCAAATATGGATTTACAATGCCGGGATTTCCTGCTTTTTGCCAGCGCAATTTATTGGCAGGATCTGATAGTGCACTCAGATTGGTTACTGTCCATTCAACGGTCATAATATCATAACCCGTACTGGGAATAACAAAACCATGTTGTGCGACAGGCAATGAAAGGTTGTAACACATTAAGCCTTGTAAAAGGCTGGAGCCAATAGTAGTAGGATTAGAGTAGCTAAACCCTGTCCCCGATAAGTTATATGCGGCTATAGTCGGATTGGAAAGGCAATTCGCTGGATATTTAAACCTCAGATTGGCATTTCCAAATTCCCAGACATCGGGACTAAAACTCGTAATTGTCAATGTGACCCGAAACTTATTTGTTGCCCCAAATATTACCTGCGGATTGGTAAATGTCACCTCGCAGGGAATTGAATAAACGTAGAAAGTAGAAAACAACAATACAATTGTAAAGATTCTGCTTAAAAAGATAGATTTTTTCATTACAGTACGATTTTATCTAAAAAACAAAATTTTATTTATTTTCGTTCCATGTGAATTGGGTAGTAAATCTAAGAAAAAAGAATGACAAAAACGTACATTATTTGGGTGAAAAGCACCCCAATTCGACCAAAATGAGGAAATATCTTAAGTGAAGTACTTCCAAAAAATGAAATTTATGTGTTATTTGACTATTGATTTCTTTTTCAATTAATTTATTTAGTCATTTTAAACTGTAGTTTTCCGCTTGCCATGATTTCCCTGTATGTAATTGCAGGTACATTCAATTTTCTCCCATTCAGCAGTCTATTTTCATTGTAAATGGCCGAACTGGAATAATTCCCGGCTTCGATAACGAACTTTTTGCCATTTGAAAAATGCAAACTTGCTTTTTTAAGCTGTGGCGAGCCCAATACAAATTCTCCGCTGCCGGCATTGACCGGATAAAATCCTAGAGTCGATAAAATATACCAGGCACTCATTTGTCCGCAATCGTCATTGCCTATCATCCCATCAGGGGTATTGTTGTGAAAATCTTGAATGACTTTGTGAATGTACTTCTGCCCTGTTCTGGGTTCATTCGAAAATGCGTACAAATACAAAATGTGGTGACTGGGTTCGTTGCCATGAGCGTACTGTCCTATCATTGCTTCTTGTCCTAGAAACTTATTGGGATTAGGGCTTTCGATAGTAAAAAAGGAGTTTAGATGATGCGTCAATTTATCTTTCCCTCCTAAAAGTGCCATTACTCCTTCCATATCATATTGTGCCGGTGTCCAGAAATACTGCCAGGCATTGGCTTCGGTATAATCACCGGGATTGTTCATAGGTGAAGTGGCGACTAAAGGATCAAACGGCGTTCTGAATTTACCCTTGGTATCTTTCCCCCGAAAAAGTTGGGTTTCCGGATCAAACAGATTTTTATAGTAATTTGCTCTTTTTTGAAAAGCAAGAGAGTTGGTTTTATCGTTTAACTTAGTTGCCATTTGCGCCACGCAATAATCATCGACACCGCTTTCTAAAGTTCTGGAAACGGCTTCATTATCCAGTTTGTCAAAGGGATAATACCCGTATTGATTGTACAGATCCCAGTTGGAATTGACATGGTTTATGGTGGAAGTTTCCACCATGGCCTTTAATGCCTCTTGCGCATCAAAGCCTTTGAATCCATTGTTGAAAGCCGACAGTAACATTGGAATGGCATGATTGCCGATCATGCAATAATTGTCTTGTCCCCACGCCGTCCAGATGGGCAAAAAGCCGGCTGCCTTGTGGTGCAACAATATGGAATTGACGATACCATCTATTTTTTCAGGAGCGATGATTTGAAGTAAGGGAAAAGCACCGCGGTAGATATCCCATATTGACAGGGTTGAATAATAAGCCTTATTTGGAGCGATTGCTATCCGATCGTCTGCTCCCCGGTATTTTCCATCTACATCGGCGATATTGGAAGGCTGCAACAGCAAATGATATATTGAAGTGTAGAAGATTTCTTTTTGTTTTCGTGGCGCTTCAATATCAATCCGATTCAGATAGTTATTCCAGGCTTTTACATTATCCTTCCTTACTTTTTCAAAATCCCAATCCGCAATCTCAGAGAGCAGATTCTTTTTAGCTCCTTCAACTGAAACGGAAGACATGGCAATTTTCACCTGCAGCAATTTAGTTTCTGATAAATCGAAGGACAAATCATATTTTGGTGCTTTGTCCTTTTTAGATGCGGTTAGTCTTTCATATTTTGAAAATGGCTGATCAAATGTTATCGTAAAAAAATATTTTCGGGTCACCCAATTTTTCGTTTTACAATAACCCGAGATCGTATGCTTGTTTTCAATGAATACTTCAGATTCGAGTACCAGACTGTCCGTCAAAAATCGCAATCCATGTTGCAAGTCGACGATTAGCCGAGCCTCTTTTTCCGGATAAGTATAGCGATGAAAAGCTACCCTGTCGGAACAAGTCAGCTCTACTTTGACATTGTCTTTTTTCCGGAGCGAATAGTAACCAACACTGGCTTTTTCACTATCTTTATAGTTAGCATTTCGAAGTTTTACCTTTTCCGGCGCATAGGGAAGCAATAGTATATCGCCCATTTCAGCAATACCCGTACCGCTAAAACGGGTTTGCGAAAAACCCATCAGAAAGGTATCCCGGTATTGATAACCACTGGTGTGATTCCAACCTTCGTCGCGATTATCGGGTCCGGGCTGCACCATTCCAAATGGTTTTGATGGTCCAGGAAAGGTATGTCCAGTGCCATCTGTTCCAATAAACACATTCACAAACTTTGCATTTTGCGAAAAAGCCAATTGACAGGAAAGAAAAAACAAGTACTGCAATTTTTTCATTTTGGTTTGGGTTTTGCTTTTATCAGTATGCTTTGTATATTTTTAAAGGATCGCTACTCAATAAGAAAACAAAACCGGATTTAGTGGCGAATTGATCATTTCACCAACTTTTACTCCAGGGCACCAGCTGTTCCAATCGTAGATTTGATTTTTGTTTTCAGGATTTTTCAAAATCATATCTTTGTCCATATAAATGATGGTCATCACTTTGCGCATTTGGTTTGTCACATTCGAACCGGCACGGTGAAATACCCAGCCGGAATGAAAACTGATCTCACCTGCATCAAATGGCTCGATGACATGTTTAAAATCAGTAAGTCTTAATTTTTGTTGCATGGTGGTCTCACTTTCGTCGCTGATTTCCAGATCTCTTCCTTCAACAATCCGATGGCTTCCGGCGCTGAATTCCAGAGGACCGAGTTCCAAAGGCGTTGCCTGCAGTGGAATCCAGGCGGTAATTGTTTTGTCTGTTTCCAGGGGCCAGTAATACTGGTCAGCGTGCCAGGGTGTAATTCCACCACCGCCTTCTTTGAAAAGTGCCTGGTCGTGATAAATTCTTACGCCATTGGTTTGCATCAGATCAGTAGCTATTTGCGCCAGCCGTTTACTAAATATTAGTTCCTTCACCACATTGTTTTCGCACCACAAATTGCACAACTGCAAAAATGCTTTTCCGTACGTACTGCGATTTTCAATTGGCGTTTCCTCAGTATTCATGGCGTTCACTTGATCCGTTATCACCTGATTGAAAAATGCGATAGTTTCATTATTTAGGACTTGCTTCAATTTAACAAACTTATTTTCCTGATAAAATTCAATTTGTTCCGTTGAAAGCAAGTACGGCTTATCAAGAAATTCTGCTATGTGCTTTGGAGTTGTTTTCATCAACTGTCAGTATTTAGGAAATATACATATCGCTAGCAAAGCTAATAGTATCGAGCAAGAACGAGGCGAACCCCCAACGTTCAAGTGATTGACAAAGTTTTTGATATAGAAAGCTCAAACGTTTTGTAAATAACTAAAACGTTGTAATAAAAAGCTAAATCGTTGTGCTACATAACATAAATCTTGAACAAAAAAGCTTGAAAGCTGGTTTTTGCTACTGGAATTCAGATTGTTGATCATTTCGATTACTTGATCAGCAACACTTCCACTACTACATCTTCTGACTCTCCGTTTCGCTTCAAAGCTTTGACATGAGCAATGTAGACACCCTCTGGTTGTGGTTTATTTCTGAACGAGCCGTCCCAACCAATATCTTCTGTCGGATAAAAATCCAAAGCTTCAAATACCATCACACCCCAGCGGTCATAGACACGGAATGAGAGAATCTTATCAACCGAACTGCCCGCATGCAATCGCAGGATATCGTTGGTTCCATCCACATTAGCAGAAAAGATATTGGGTACAAAAAGCAATAAACTGCTATTCACTGCAATGGTCACTGTGTCTTTGAATTCGCAACCGGAACTGTCTTTCACTACTACCGAATAATGCGTATTCCTCAGCGGTTTCAGCCACGCTTCCAAATCCTCAACATTGACAGAATTGGATGGCGTCCACACAATAGATGCCACATCTGTAAAAGTGGGTACTATAGATACGAGCGTACTATCGCCCAAAGCAATAATACGGAATTGCTCGTTGATATTAATTCTTCTGGGAAGTGGATTCAACAGGCTCTCTGTCAATTGGGTAGTGCATCCAAAAGAATCTCGGACAATCAGCGTATAGTTTCCTTCTTTCAAGCCCTTGTAAATTCTGCCAGCACTAAAATTAGTACCATCTATGCTTGTTGTAAAAGGTGCTTTTCCTCCCTTAATAGAATCGAGACTAATCTGCCCATCTACAAAACCAGCACAACTTGCTGTTTTCTTACTAACACTGAGCGTCATTGGCAAACTTGTAAAAACCTTAATTGAATCGTAACCAATACAACCGGCACCATCTGAAACGCTAACGCGATACCATCCTTCTTCGCTCACAACGATACTACTAGATGCCAGACTTTTGTAGTTCCATAGATAATTAAGAAATGTGCCATCTGAAGTTAATGTTGCTTGTTCGCCCCAACACAAATATTTTTTGGATGCAGATATCTTAACCTGAGGAATATTACTGATTGTCAACTGCAAAGTAATCACGCTGTCACAACCATTCTGATTCTTGAGCTTATAAGCATACATACCCTCTTGGGCCAGCAATTTCCCATCAAAAAGATAAGTTTCCCCTGCACAGATTGTGTCTTTGATTGAATAACCCAAACCAGTATCTACCAGCAAATTCAAAATGAAAAAACTGTCGCAGCCAATAGAGTTAGATATTTTTTCCGTATAAACGCCTGTTTTTGAATACAATTTACCACCTATAATCAATATGGAATCTTTACAGATAAATGCACTTTGACGAGTAGTATCCGAACTAATCACACTTAAATTCAGATTGACTATAGAATCACAACCTGCGAAGGTTTTAAGACCGGTGTTGACATTAAATACTCCCGGTGTACTGTATTTTTTACCAAAAAATGTAAAAGAGGAACCCTGACAAAAGCGGTCGTTAACTGTCGGCACTGTGTTCTTAACTACCTTCAAATTCAAGGTGTAAAAAGAATCACATTTGTTCATTGCTACCAAAGTTGCTTTTAACGTTGTGTCCACCCCGTAGTCTTTTCCCTGAAAACGATACGTAGTACCCTGACAAATGGCTTTTGACTCTGTAAATCGAGAAGAAACACTTACCAATACTTCAATTGTATCCCGAAACTTACATCCATTACCGGTTGTTAAATCAGCCCAATAAGAACCTGTCGTGGTTACATAGATTCGATTGGTGGTTTCACCGGTACTCCAAAGATATTTGAGTGTGGGATCAGCTACTCTAGGATCGAGCACCAAGGAAGTGTTGTCACAAAACTTTTGATCCTTTCCTAGATTGAAGACTGGCAAGGGATAAATGTTTACTACAGCACTTACTGTATTCGTACAATTTCCGACACTGATCGTAACAGTATATGTTCCAGATTTGGTCACCACGAGTGTAGGACTGTTTACCGCATTAGAATCCCATTTGAATGAGTTGGCATCAGGTGTGCCGGCATCGAGCGTTACGATTTTGTCAGCACATGCTTCAATGCTTGTCTTCCAACCCGGTGGAACGAGGTCGGGAATTTTAACGACAAACGTATCCTGAAAGGTAAACGAGGTAGTGACGTCGCAGACGTGCGTAACAGTAGCCACAAATATAGTTGGTGCATTCACAGTCGCTACAGGATCCTGAATATCCGTTTTGCTCAATCCAACAGCGGGACTCCATGCAAAAGTAGCACCATAGGACGCGTTCAATTGCACCGCTTGTCCTGCAGTGCACATAGCCACTTCATTATAGTCGTCAAGCGCAGAGCACCTAAGAATTTCAACCTCTTGTTTGTTGTTGTTTACGCCGGTACCGGCCGAAAATCCCCAGTAAACAAATTCGTCATTGTTAAATATTTTGGCAATAATATCATGATCCAGGGACAATCTTTCCTGGCAATCAAAATAGACTTTCATGTTTTGTGCGACGGGATCCCAGGTCACTCTAAAAAAATGATCTGCACCGTCTTCAATATTCAAGAAGATACTTCCGGCCAATGCATTGATTGGACCTGCAAGATTTTCCGGCGTACCATGCATAAAATTGCCATTTTTTTGAATGGCAATATGATCATTATTCGGATCGTTGTAAGGAGGGTTGCTGTACGTATCTATCTCAACGCTCAAGGACGGAGTGAGAGCCGGTATTCCGAAATCAGAACTGCTGCTCAAGTTTGAATAGCTTTTCGCCTGGTGTAAAGTGAAGGCAATGCCTTCCGCACCACTAATATTTTTGTCTCCCAGATTTACTTTTGCCAACAAATCGAAAGGTCTTTTTAGGCTCACTTTCCGTGTACTCCAAACCGCACCATATTGAAAACTGACATCTTCGGTTAACCTGTACCGGCGATCCGAGATCCAATTGGCATTGCCAAGTGATTCAAGCCCGGTGGTCTGAGCAATTGTGGTAAAAAAAGAAATCGAGAGTACGAAGAATATAAAAAACCTGGAAATTTGTTTCATTAAATAACTTTACATGAACTGGTTTCGGAACAAAGCATTATTTACAGCGTAAAAATCAGAAAATATTCAGCTTAATCCAACCTTTTGATGGAAATTCGGAAAATAAATAATTTAATACCGCTCCTTTTGTGGAAAAAGATCATCAATTGTTCTTGAAATCTTACACTGCTACGTAACTAATACAAAAAAATATACCACTTTTGCTTTAACATTGATTTAATATACATTTAAAGTTGATTTTAATATAAAATTCGGAGCTAGTGTTTTCACAAAATTTTTTTAGCAATTATTCCAAAATCCAGAATCCCACCGTTGAAATGGTAATCTTCACCTTTGTTTTGGCATTTTTGCTGTCGGGAATGATTGCCATTACCTACGATAAAACTACCCTAACTACTTTCAGGAAAACCAACTTTACACAAGCACTAATATTGAGTGCAATAATTGCCACAATGGTGCTACAAGCTATTGGCGACAATGTTGCTTCCGGTCTCGGTATGTTGGGCGCTTTGCATGTGATTCAATTCAGAAACGCACTTCGAAATCCTCGCGATATGATTTTTATGTTTGCCGCATTGGGTACAGGCATTTCCTGCGGACTATATGGCTTTTATATTGCTTCATTAGGCACTATCTTGTTTTGTATTCTGGCTTTCGTACTTCGTTTTACACCTTATCATTTTGGCAATCACGGCGAATGGTTTCTCTACATCAGAATCAATCAGAATCGTCCTGACGAAAATAATCTGATTGGCATCATCAAAGAATATTGCAAAGCCTATTCACTAGAAATACTGGAATCTGAAAGAAATCTCGAAAAAACAATTTTCGAATATAAGTTTTCAATTGTACTGAAAGACGACAGTATGCAACATGAATTGATCAGCGAACTGGAAAAACTGGATGTAAGGACAGTGAAACTATCACGTAAAGAAGATGAGTAAGAAGATAATTGAAAGTTGAAAATTGAAAATTGAAAATTGAAAATTTGTTGATCTTAAAAAAAACTATGCTGATGTTCAAAAGTGTTTTGATTGTTTTGAGAATCCTTTAATATTTGCCTTTTTGGCATTTTTTTAAACTCATATCCTTTCGCATATTCTAAATTTGCGAAAAAATATATTTATCAAATTCATAGCTTTACTTTTTTAGATGTAAAATCATAAATCTGCTAATCAAAGAACGTCTATATTTCTATGCAAATCAATATATTCCAAACGCAAAAAGAAAATTAACGCAATTGAGCAAATTGTTAATTGTTAATTGTCAATTGTCAATTTGTTATTATACGATATGAAATTCAATATTCTATATATTTTCTGGTTGATTGCCTTATGTGCTTGCATTTGGCTTTTCCAGAATATTTTTGGGGAGAGTGAAACGACTTTTTTCGGTACTGCAGAAAATGAAGGCATTGTACTGAATTATGACCATACTGTATTGGTGAAAAGAGTGTTCGTTAAAAATGGAGCTATGGTCAAAAAAGGGGATACGCTGGCTATATTCTATCGTACGGAACTGGATCGCCAAACCATAGATAAGAAGAATGAAATTGCGTCTATCGAGCTTGAAAATAGCGCTAGGTTCAAAGAAAAGGAATTTGAAATTAAAAATCTCGAAGCAAAGAAAAGTACTTTGCAATTGGGACTCAATCATGAGCAGCAACTGCTGGCTTCAGAATCGAATATACAACGCGAATTGTTGAATCTAATAGACAAAAACCAATCTGCAACAGGTAGTAATATCAAATCTGAGCGTATTCGCACGTTGAAGGAACAAATTACTGCATTAGAGCAACAGATCAACGTTCAAAAGACAGGTATAAAGCAAAATCAGGAAGCAGACAAAACTATCGCCAATCAGAAAATTGCACATGTAGGACAAGAATTGAATTTCATCGAAAGTGAAAGAAAAAAACTTATCCTGTTGGCTCCAATGACTGGATTCGTGGAGCAGGTATTTATAACAGAAAATACAATCGAACCTCAGCTAAAACCTCTGGTAAAGCTCAATCCTACCGGTACCAATAGAGTGAAAGGCTTCATTTATGAAACAGCTGAAATCAGTTGCAGGTTGGGTGACACAGTTCAGATGAGTTCGGTAGGCAGACCCAATATCATAACGACAGGACATTTTATAGGAGTAAGTCCAGAAATGGTAGAGCTTCCGATCAGACTTAGGAAATCACCCGAAATCAGAAGCTGGGGAAGAGAAGTTTATGTACAACTTGCTCCAGACAATAATTTCTATATCGGCGAAAAGATTAAGATCAAATTGAATGCGAAACAATGAGAAGAAGCAGCTATATTACACTGATGAGCTTGCTGCTGCCTGCCTTATTATTTTCTCAGAAAATAAGCATATCTGATTTTCTCCGCACCGCAAGAAAAGACCCAAAATACCAGAATGCGCGGGAGCTTTCGACCTATGTGAGCGGCCTGAATTATGCGCTCCCCTTGCTGCAAAAACTCGAATTCAGAGCGGGAGCAGACGAGACCAGTCTTTCTCAGGGACAATACGGTATCGGGCTCGGATTCAATTCCTTAGTGCAAAGAAAAGAGCAATTTAAATTTCAATCGACGCAAGCCACCGTTTTTGACAAAGAAGCGGATGTCGCTTTTTTGAATGCGCTGCAAGAACGCTATTTACTCATTTCGCAATTTTACTACTTGCAGGAATTGAGTGATGCTCAAACAAAATTAAATGAACTATACGAACAGAAAAAATTTATTCTGCGCTCCATGCTGGAACGTGGGCTGGATATAAAAATCAAGGATATTATTCTCAACGAGGCTGACCAGTATGATTTGGAAAAAAATCTGGCACAAAATAATCTGCTGTACAAACAAGGTCTGCAAAAAGCCAAAATACTTAGCGGAATAACCTTGACAGAAATCGACACGAGTGATTTCATCCAGATTAATACAATAGCTTCATTTCTGGAAAATAATAGTGATCTTAATCCGGCATCACCAAATTCAAGCTGGCGCGACGCGCAGATTGCCCTGGCCCAAAACGAATACCGATTACAAAAAGCAGATGAAAACCAGCTTGTAAGTAATTTTCAGCTTGGCGTGCAGGAGAATAGCACCTCCACTGCCTGGCAAAACCCTTATTTCAGGCTAGCAGTCAAAATCCCTGTAATTCCCTACAATCGATACAAATACAATGCGCTTTTCCTTGACATCAAAGATTTGCAACTAAGAAAACAGCTGGAAGAGGAAAAACTAAAAAACAATATTAGTTTAAGCTCAGAGAGCATATTGCTAATGATAAATGATTACGAACGCCAACGCAAAGCCTTTGACAATAGTATGTCAGGTCAAATTCTCAGCAATCCTAAATTAATGGCGGAAATCACAGCCATTGAAAAGATCGATATTCAGATTATCAACCAAAAAAGAGTAATTGATCTGGTTAAAACAGCCAACATTGTCCGCTCGGAATACCTCAATTTGATTTTACTAAGTGGGAAAGCAAGTGCTTATCCACTTAAAAATTATCTGCGAAATGATCTGCAAGAATGGAAATAACGAAACAATACCTTCCGATGAATCTTGTCAGATCATATAAAAATCACTAACTTCGCCAAAAATCAATGAATAATGTTCGAATTCGGCGAAGAGCGGTTTTTCAATTCTGCAATAACTGTTGATAATGTCATTTTTGGCTTCGATAATGCTGAAATAAAAATACTTCTCATCAAAAGGGGAACAACCCCTTTTAAGGGAAAATGGGCTTTGCCTGGTGACTTTGCTCATCCGGATGAAGACCTCAAATTCGCCTCTTCGAGAGTATTAAAAGAACTGACCGGATTGTCGAATGTCTACCTCGAACAAGTTCAATCCTTCGGTCACCCCAATCGCCACCCAAGTGGCAGAGTAATTACCGTTGCCTATTTCTCGCTCATTAAGATCAGCGATTTCACCTTACAGGCATCAGGTTGGGCATCCAGCGCACAATGGGTGTCGATGAAAGATATCGGAGTACTTGCCTTCGACCACAACGAGATTCTGGAGGCTTGCTTCAACAAATTGCAGCGTAGGGTTCGCGTCCAACCCATAGGATTCGAATTGCTGCCACCTAAATTCACACTGACAGATTTACAACAATTGTACAACGCTATTTTGCTACCTCCTCCCGAAAAAAGCATCGACAAAAGAAATTTTCGAAAAAAAATCCTTTCTATGGATCTACTCATTGATCTCGACGAAGTACAAGAAGGTGTCGCACATCGCCCTGCTAAACTTTACCGCTTTGATCCGGCCAAATACCAGAAGTTGGTGGAAAGTGGATTTTCTTTTGAAGTGTAGCGCTGCGCGCGTTTGTTGCGCTGCGCGCGTTTGGAGGTTTGTTGCGCTGCGCGCGTTTGGAGGTTTGTTACGCTTCGCATGTTTGGAGGTTTGTTACGCTTCGCATGTTTGGAGGTTTGCTTTTGTACTACAGATTGAAACGTGATAGGTTAGAATGTATTTCTGTTCAGAAAAGTGTGGCAATAACGCAAACGGCGAAGCCTTCAAACACGCGAAGCGCAACAAACCGCGAAGCGCAACAAACGCGCGAAGCGCAACAAACGGCGAAGCCATCAAACGCGCGAAGCGCAACAA
>JBMOJB010000019.1:0-38921 GCA_049316985.1 Saprospiraceae bacterium
TATCTTTTTTGGTGCAAAGATAAGCTTCTCCCCATAAAATTAATCTGAGCCTAAATTGTATTACAATAGTATAAAAAAAATGAAAGCCGCCAGAAGCTATACTTCAAGCGGCTTTCGTTTTTACTATAATCTCCAAAGTCTAAATCGACCAGACAATTCTTAATTCTTAATTCTTAATTCTTAATTTTACTTCTTCTTATCTTTTAATTCTTGCTCCATCCTTGCCTGATCAGTCTTAATGATATCGTCCATTACTGAGTCCAGCTGATCTGCAGCTATCTTTTTCATGATGATTTTTTTATCTTTATCTAGAATGTAAATTTGTGGGGTACTTTTTATGTAGTATTTCTCCACATATTTTGAAAGCAAATAAGTATCCACGCATTGTAGCCAATTGTTCATACCGGGGTGTTCATCAATAAAACTCCAGCAATCCTTAACCTTATCCGTTACTTTATTACATACTCCAATCATGGTTACCTTTCCCTTGTTGCTCCATTTTTCAGCAAACTTTACGAAGTCCGGCATTTCTTTTTGACAATGAGAACAGTCGGGCGCCCAGAACAACAGAATCGTGTATGGAGTCTTAATATCGTATAATTTAGTACGGGTGCCATCTCTTTTTTCTAGCGTTAAATCCTGACCTACCTTTCCAATTAGTGTTGGTTCGAGATCTTGGGCATTCTTAACGATTTTATCGAGTTCATCCTTGTCAATCCACGGGCATTCCCCTTTGGCATAATAATTTAAGGCCATATGGACGTAGATGGCATCATGACCCACAATATTTGACTTGGCGTACGTATTTAACATCTGAATCAAAAAATAGCGATACAATTCACTATTGGGTTTGGCCATTTGTAAAATTCTGTCCACTCCTTCACAAATAGTGTCAGGGTGTTGAACAATGTATTTGTTGAGGTAGTAATCTACCCTACCCGGCAATATGGGTAAACGAATCAAGCGGGTATCTTTAAAATCGAGGTGATCAAAATAATGCGCCTTGTACCACCAGTATTTTTTCTCCTGCACATCTTTTTCTTCTCCAGGGAATTCCAGTATTGGCACATCCAATGAGCCTTTTAGAAGTAATGCGGTAGTGGTGGTCGGATTCTTTTTTATGATTTCCCACTGATAATCTTTCACCTCTTTGTCGATCTTATCCAACTTATCTTGCCATTCTTTTAATTTCTTTATGTCAGAAGAGTCCTTTTTCATACCCTCCTTAATTTTTTCGGCGCCCTCCCTTTTAGCAGTTAACCAATTCATGTACCCAAAAAACAATTCATTATCAGGAGCATTTTTAAACTTAGCTTTTTCAACTGCTTTTGCAGCATCAGTTGCAAGGGTGAAGTTTTGCTCCTTATCACTGATTACCATTTGGAAATAATTTTTATCCGGCAACATGATTACGAGGTACATTCCTCCATCCAAAGGTTTATCGCCCTTGAACGTAAAAAAGCCATCCGTTCCCAACTGAGTGGTATCTTTTATGTACTGTTTTTCTCCAAAATGATAACCTAATAGAAGCTGCTTCTCGGCATAATTGTCCAGTTTTACCTTTATCTCATATCCTTTCTGCGCGAAGGCAGTAAAGAAATTACACAATAGAATAAAGATGAAAATTCGTTTCATTGTCTCGTTCTAATAATTTAATCGTTAAGAAATATAAATAAAATTGCAAATTCTCTTGCATTTACTTAGCAAAAAAACCTCTTACTATATCGAGCCCATTGGCATATAACATTAAACCTAACAAAAGCATCAATCCAATCGACGTTGCCCTTTCCACGACTTTATCATTTGGTTTTCTGCCGCTAACCATTTCATACAATAGGAATACAACATAACCTCCGTCGAGACCAGGTATGGGTAAAAGATTCATGAAAGCAAGTACAAATGATAAAATTGCCGTCATTCTCCAAAAATGCTCCCAATCCCAGGTCGGAGAAAACATTTTAGCCATTGATCCTAATCCACCGAGACTTTCAGAGGCTTTAATTTTACCTTTGAACATCTGACCAAATGCCTTTAATTGATCATTAATGAAGTTGACACCCTTCATTGTGCCTGCAGGAAAGGCCTCCAGCAAACTATATTTTTGCCTGTTAACTTCAAAAAAACTTGTCATTTCAGGAAAAGCGATGCCAATTGTACCTTCCGGTGAAACAAGAATTTGGGTTGTGATGGTTTCACTTTCATTTCTGAGAATTCCTACTGTAATGTTCTCATTTTTATGCTTTTGAAATTCTGCTCTGAATTCATCGGCAAATTCCATTGGCTGACCATTAAGAGAAATAAATCGATCGCCTTTTTGAACCCCGGCCGCTTTTGCTGCCTTTCCATTCGCCACATCCCCGACTAGAAACGGAAAACGTGGTGTAAATAAGTCCTTGTCTTTATTTTTGTAACTGGAAATTTCAGCAGAAAAGTCTTGCGGCACTGATAAAGTTTGTGCTTGTCCCGCTCTTTCCACAACCAGATTTTGTGCATTATTGATCACAATTTCCTTCAGAACGATATTGTCATCAAACTTTACAAATGGCTTTTCATTAACAGAAACAATTTTATCACCAGTTCTCAGGCCTAGTTTCATGCCCAAAGAGTCTGCATAAATTCCATCCTTAACCGAACTGTTGACGATGTATTTCTCACCGTACGCAAACAAGAGGAAACCAAAAATTACAATTCCAAGAATAAAATTAACCGTAACACCTCCCAACATAATGATCAAGCGCTGCCATGGTTTCTTTGAACGAAATTCCCAGGGTTGAGGCTCTTGCGCCAACATTGCCGTGTCCATACTTTCGTCCACCATCCCGGCAATTTTAACATATCCACCCAAAGGAAACCAACCCAAACCGTATTCTGTCTCGTCTGTACCAGTACGATAGATGTTGATCAGACATTTGTCGCTGAAAAAAGTAATTTTCTTTTCAGGCGCATTTCTTACAACTCGCAGTAAAGAATATGGAAGTGCTGTGGAGATGGGAAATAAAAAATCAAAAAACAAATAAAATTTGTCAACCCTAGTTTTGAACCATTTTGAAGGGAAAAAGTGCCCCATTTCATGCAAAGTTACCAAAATCGTTAGGCTCAAAAGCAGTTGACCTGCAATAATCAATGTCGTCATATAGTTTTTGTCTATTCGAAATGGCAAAATAACGCATATTTTTCCGATTTGTTTAGTGTTGGGCTTTATAACTTTCTTAAGAAAAACATAAAGTCTGTTTACCGAGGGTATTCTTTGAATTAGTACATCCAAACACAACGCTCGTAGAAAAAATCTTAACAGGACGCAACCAAAATATATTTTTATAACTCTTTTCTCTATCTTTGCTAAAATTTTTTAAACTATAAAACCTATTTTAATGAAAAAATTAAACCTACTGATTGCAATTTTAATGTTCTTATCCACTTCCGGATTTGCACAAAATGTTTCTAAAGAAAAAATCAAGAAGCAACTAATTGCAGAAAAAAAGGCTGAATTTCACGAAAAGTCGCTACTTAGCGCACAAAATTCTCGCGCTCGTGCGGCAGCTTATTTGCTTGACTCCACCAAAATTACAATCATAGATGGCCAGGACAGTCTTGAAGCATTTTCTTTCAAATTCAAATACTTGCCTGACGGAAAAATTAAAGAACAGGAAATTGCATTTGATATCTTCTTTTTTTCGCTTTTATTAAAGCAGGTCAACACTTGGGATATAGCGAAAAACAGAATCGTTAAAACTGATAATTTTGCAAAAGATAGTTTGACTGGCCCATACTTCTACATCGGGGTAGATTCTTTCTTTTACGATAGCAAAGGCAGAATGACTTTAGAAAGAAATTATTCTGGCGACGAGCCAACAGATTTATTTCTAGAATCTTACAATAAATCAGTTTACAAAACTACCTACAACACTCCTGACTCATTGATTACTTATACATACAACAGCGGAGGGCCTGGTCCAGCATTTTATGAAATTACACAAAAAGTTGTCAATACATTCGATGTAAGGGGCAATACATCAATCGCATCAACTTTTGACATCGAGAATAATCAGGCAAAAAGGACTTTAAATACATTTAATAGCAAAAACAATCCACTTGTGGAGCTCGATCAAGACTACTTAAATAGTAATTGGGTGAATAGTGATCGGAGAAAATATGAATACAACGCTCAAGATTTGGTAGCAACTATACATGAATGGAGCATGTGGGACGATAATAATAAAGTTTGGGGAGACAGCACTCGAAGTGTGAACACTTATAATACTGACAATAAAATCAGTAAAAATGAAACTTTTACCTTCGACTCCAATACATCTAAATGGGTGCTATCAGGAAGAACAGCTACTACATTCGACAAAAACAAAAATCAAGTGCTTGATATCATTTCCGAGATTGATGGTTTAGATGAAATAGTTACCGGTATTAACCGATATTGGTGGTCTTTCTACAAAGATGCCGTCAGTATTGAGGACGTATTTTCAAAAGGTTATCAATTGAAATTTGCAAATCCATTTGAAAATGGAAAGTTAATTACTGTTGAAGCACCTAAAGAAGAAGTCTTAACGTTAAGTATTTTTGATACCAGCGGGAAAGCTATTAGTTCTCAGCAAGTTCAAAATTACCAACAAGTACCTGTTCAAATTCAAAACAACGGCAACTTTATTGTGGTGCTGACAAATGCAGAAGGTAAATTATTATTGGCAAAGAAATTGGTAAAAATCAACTAATTTTCGGTTGTACAAACTATATGTCGCCTCAACTATTAAAGTTTGGGGCGACATTTTTATTTTAAGAAAATCAATTACTAATTTGTGTATTTTTGCACTTACAATGAAATCCAAATTTACTTACTTTGCTTTTCTTACACTTATACTAATTGGTGCTTGTAGTCGATGCCAACCCAAAGGTAATCCGGTTGAAAATGGGAATATACCAAACAAAAGCAGTACCGATAGTATACCAAGTACCGGCGTCGGACAAAAATGGGGCTTCATTGACAGTTCTGGCCGCCTTGTTATCGAGCAAAAATTTGATGAAGCTGACAATTTTTCAGAAAAACTAGCTGCTGTCAAGCTCAATGGAAAATGGGGTTTTATTAACCCGAAAGGTGAATTGAAGATTGATACCATTTATCAAGCTGTCTGGCCATTTCATAATGGACTGGCAAGAGCGCTTGACGATCGTGGAAAAATTGGATTTATTGATCGTTTAGGGAGATGGGCAATTCGGCCTGATTTTGAAAACGTCACTGACTTTGATGAAGGAAAATCAATAGTGGAAACGGAGAAAGGATATATCTATATCAACTCGAACGGTAAAAAAGTGATCAATGAGACCTTCGAACAAGCAAGTGCTTTCGAAAAAGGAACTGCGAAAGTGAAATTGCAGGGCAAATATGGAATCTTGAAATCAAATGAGCAATGGTTGATCAGTAACAAGTACCAACGAATAAACAAACAAAAGAACGGCTTCTTTCTTTGTTTCGTAGGTGACAAAACAGTAGTTGTTAAATCCAATGGTGATCACTTCAACCTTCCAAGGGGATACAATGTGTTATACTTCCGTCCCAACGCAATTCTGGTTGAGCGAAACAATGCCCTCCGAATTCTCGGCGATAAAAATAAAGTGATTGTCGACAGTTTGTATGAAGAAATCAGTGCCTTCGCCGACACTTTATGGCAAGTAAGAAATGGAAATATGTTTGGTTTGATTTCAAACTCAGGAAAAATCGTTTTGCCCCTGCAATACCAACAGATTTACCAAATTTCAGAAAACAAAATTGCATTTCAAAAAGGAGATTTATGGGGATTTATGGACAGTTCACTGCGTATTATGGTGCAGCCGACCTACAAATTAGCATGGAGTTTTAAGCATGGATTTGCAAGAATTGTTGGTTACAGTGGATTTGGCTATATAAATCAATTTGGCAAACTTTCAATCGCGGATCAATTTAAGGATGCCCGTGATTTTTCAGAAGGATTGGCAAGGGTACAATACAAATAGAATATAGCGTAATAATAATCGTGAGCGACTTGTGCATTTTAAATTAATGCAAAACTGCTAATATTTCTGCAAGTACCTTGTGCAAGTTTTCCAGAGCCAAACCGATTTCCCAGTTCTCGCGATTTCTTTTTTCTACATAATTGGAAATACTCCTGATTTCTAAAAACCTCACGTCAAGTAACTTGCAGGCGTAAAAAAAACCAGCCCCTTCCATATTCTCAATATCTGCAGGGTATGTCTTTCTAATTTTGTCAATGGAAGGCTGAAAACCGTGAACTTTATTTACTGTCAGACCATGGGCCCGTTCGAGGAACACAAAACCTGCTGCATTTTCATTGGTTAGCTTTGCATCCTGAAACGGACGATTATTTCTTTCAAGAAAACCCATTTCAAACATATCTTTAAATGAACCATCGGCCTCTTCGATGCCTAAATCTCCAAAACTTTCCGAGATAATATGAACTACTTTACCCAGTTCCCAATCTTTTCGAAAACTACCACAGATCCCGGCATTGATCGCTAGATCGAAGGTTTCTTTCTGCAACGCAAGACCGGTATGAAAAGCAGTTTGCATTTGTCCGACACCAGTGATGAGTATATGTAAATTGGGCCAAATAGATTTGTCTAAAAATGGCAAAATTTCAAATTCTGTCGCAGCAACCAGAAGTATCTTCATTAGAAAAAAATATAAAAATCTCTTTAGTCAATCATTTAAAAAATAGTAGTTTAGCGCCTCAAAGTTAAGAAATATACAGATGAAACAAAAACGCCATTGGTTATTTTCGTGGAAATGGGCCGCTTTGATTTTCATGCTGTGCCTGCACAGTGAAAAGGGCATTCATAAAATCGATTTTATTGAAGACGAACTATCCATGCGGTTTAAAAAATATGAAAAAACAAAGAATGTATTTCCCCGGGGATATAGTATTCACGGTATTGACATATCGAAGCACAATGGAGAAGTTTGGTGGGCCAAAATAAAAGATGCAGTTTTAGACAGTAACAAAATACAATTTGTTTTCATTAAATCCACAGAAGGAATGTTTTTTCGGGACCGGGAATTTAATGACAATTGGCAAAGTGCACGAAGATATAACCTGACAAGAGGTTCTTACCACTTTTTCCGTCCTTCATTTAACGCAAATTTTCAGGCTTGGAATTATATTATTCACAATAGACTCAAAAAAGGTGACCTTCCGCCAGTGCTTGATTTAGAATCAAGTGAAGGTTTGTCCGATATGGAAGTTGCGTTGATGTGTAAAAAATGGCTTAAAATCGTGGAAAGGCATTATGCTGTAAAACCAATTATTTACACCAATATCAAATTTTACCAACGGATTGTGAAAGGAAGGTTAGATGAATACCCTTTATGGATTGCGCAGTATGATCAATCGAAACCTAGAATTGATAGTTCGTCTCAATGGACCTTTTGGCAACATTCCGATAAAGGAAGAATAAAAGGGATCAATGAAGCAGTCGATTTGAATGTATTTAATGGCGATAGTATTGCTTTTCGGAAGATTTGTTTGCAGTAATAAACGAGATATATCAAAATCGTTGATACTACTTATACCAATCTGTCGTTTATACGGTCGGTAATATTATATACACTTGATTGATATCTTTCAGCCACTTTCGCTTAAAAGTTGCGAGAGTATTTTATTGTGAATATCCTAAAAAAAAAATCAAAATGAAAACACCGGTAGCCCCAAAATACCCAAAGCAACTTCAATTGCACAACGATATTCGAGTTGACGATTATTATTGGATGAATGATCGTGAGAACCCGGAAACTATAGCCTATCTGCAGGCTGAAAATTCATACACGGAGCAGTATATGAGAACTCACGCTGAATTGCAAAACAATATCTACCAGGAAATCATAGGTCGAATTGCACCAGATGATGTTTCAGTACCAACATTTGATAATGCATACTGGTATTACACTCGCTTCGAAGCTGGCAAAGAGTATCCAATCATATGCAGAAAACTGGAAAGTCTGGAAGCACCTGAACAAATTCTGTTGGATTGCAATGTATTGGCAGAGGGACATAAATACTATCATGTTGGAGGGATAAAAATTAGTCCCGATAACAAGTGGCTGGTATATGGTGAAGATACTGTCAGCAGGAGACAGTACACCTTGCGGTTTAAGAACTTAGTTACTGGCGAAACCCTCGACAAAGCGATTCCAAACACCAGCGCAGCCGCTGAATGGTCGGAGGATAGTAAATATGTTTTCTACACCGTGAAAGATGAACAATCCCTTCGCTCTTGTAAAGTTCTGCGACATGCTTTAGACGAACCAAGTGCTCATAGTGATCTTATCTTTGAAGAAATAGATGAGACTTTTATTTGTGCTGTTTCCAAAACAAGGTCTGCAAAATTCTTACTAATCGGTTCTTATGCTACGGTCTCCACTGAATTTCAATTTCTGGACGCTACAGACCCCGAAGGGCGATTCGAAATAATCGAACCACGCAGCAGGGATCACGAATACACAGTAGACCACCACGAAGATCATTTCTACATCGTTAGCAACTGGAAAGCAAGAAATTTCAGGTTAATGAAAACACCAGTTGGAAAGCAAGGAAGGGAACATTGGACAGAACAAATCGCGCATCGAGAAGAAATATTGCTTGAAGATATTGATATTTTCAATGATTTCTATGTACTTTCAGAACGGATTAATGGAAATTCAGAATTATGCGTTGTTTCTTGGTCAACCGGTGAAAAACATTATATTACTTTGGGAGAAGGTGCATACTGCATCTATACATCAATCAATCCTGAATTTAAAACAAATGCGCTGCGATTTTCCTATACGTCGATGAAAGTTCCCAATTCGGTGTATGAATATCATGTTGAAACAGGAAAAAGCAACCTGTTAAAGCAGCAAATTATTGTTGGTGGCTACAATGCAGCAGACTACGAAAGTGCCAGAATTTTTGCTGCAAACGATGAAGGAGTTAAGATTCCCATCTCGCTGGTTTACAACAAATCAATGCGAAATGCCGGTCCACAAGCACTTCTTTTGTACGCTTATGGTTCTTATGGTCATAGCATGGATTCATATTTCAGTCAAGCCAGAATCAGCCTCCTCGATAGAGGTTGGATCTATGCAATTGCCCATGTCCGGGGAGGACAGGAAATGGGACGCCACTGGTACGATGATGGGAAATTATTAAGGAAGAAAAATACGTTTTCAGATTTTATCCTATGTGCAGAGCAGCTTATTCAATTGAATTATACTGATGCTGAACATCTTGCGGCCATGGGAGGTAGTGCGGGTGGATTATTGATGGGAGCTGTAATGAACATGAGACCTGATTTATTCAAGGCTATAGTGGCAGCAGTGCCTTTTGTCGATGTAGTAACAACAATGCTGGATGATACAATTCCCTTGACAACAGGTGAATATGACGAGTGGGGCAATCCAAATGACCCACCGTTTTATGAATATATCAAATCTTACTCGCCCTATGACAACGTTAAAGCCCAGCACTACCCTGCTACCTTAGTCACGACAGGGCTACATGATTCACAAGTACAATACTGGGAACCTGCAAAATGGGTAGCAAAATTGAGAGCGCTGAAATTGGACAAGCAGCCGCTGTTGTTACATTGTAATATGGACACGGGGCACGGTGGAGCCTCCGGAAGGTACGAGATGTTTAAAGAAGTGGCAATGGAGTACACTTTTTTACTTAAAGTGATACAGTAAGCGATTCGCAAATGGTAAAAAAATGTAAAAGTTTAAATTGACGTAAAGTTTACACATTGTCAAACTATTTCCTCAATAATACTTTACCTTTAAGCTATATTTTTGAAAGCTTACAGCATAAACTATACTTTAGAAATAAACGTCAATATATTCTTGACTAATCATACCACTTGATAATGGAAAATAGAAAATTAACAAATATTTTGGCCGGGCTAGATAAGGATATTTTGCGGATATTCAAATTTCTGGATCAATTTCCAAATGAAGAATTGAACAAAAAACCTTCTCCGGATGCCTGGTCAGTTAACCAGATTATTTTCCATCTAATTTTAAGTGAGCAAAGTTCAATAGGTTATGTTAAAAGAAGATTATCTAATAGCAAGGGAAAAATAAGTAAAGCAGGAGCGGCTTCCAGGTTACGGGCATTATTACTCACTACATCAATGAAACAGCCAATTAAGCTGAAAGCTCCTGAAATTGATTCTGTAGGTATTCCTGAAAAATCAAATTTTTACTATTTAAAAAACAAATGGTTTGCCCAGCGAAAAGCTTTGAGAGATACACTCGATGATCTCAATGAGGAAATATTGGATTGTGAGACCTTTAAACATCCGGTAGCTGGCATGATGGACATATGGGGAATGTTGCATTTTTTTGAAGCTCATATCAAAAGACACGAAAAACAAATAAAAAAAACCATCAGAATAGTCGAAGATTTCCCGGTAAATCCAGAAGAACATACGATGGACGAACAGGAAGCGATACACTATCCATTGGAACAAGAGCAAACGGATAACATATAAATCTACTCTTTATTCCAAATGATGAAATCAGAACTAATATTCAGTTAAAACCATATGTGTAGATATAATGATATCATAGATTAAAATTCAAAACATATTTAACGAAATTTTATCAAATTCTTATTGTTCTCTTGGCATTTTGCATACAACTTTATGTATTTATGCTCGTTTATAAAGCCAGTGAAATTCTAATAAACGATCAACATGAGTAAAAAACAAATAATAATCTTTTTTATTGCAATTACGGGACTTCCTTGCTTTTCTGAAGCTCAATTTTTCAAAAAAATGCTCAAAAAAGCAGATGAAATTAACTTACTTTCTATACAACAGGAAGTTGATTTGGGAAAGAAAGTGAAAACTGAAATTGAAGCCGATCCTAAAAAATATCCTTTGCTTGCTGAAAAAGGAAATGAACTTGTGTATGCATACATTAGAAGTATGACTGACAAAATTCTCAGCACAGGTAAAGTGGCCAACCGCAAAGCATTCGCCTGGGAAATAAAAATTATACAAGATGATAAAACACTAAATGCTTTTTGCACTCCCGGAGGATACATTTATGTCTACACCGGTTTAATAAAATACTTGGATAGTGAAGATCAGTTGGCCGGTGTACTAGGACACGAAATAGCACACGCTGCTCAACGACATACGGGCCGGAGCATCACACAATCTTATGGAGTTGATATTTTACTTTCCCTCTTGACAGGCAATTCAAATAGTCAAACTGTTCAATTGACTAAACAAATTACGGCGAGTATAGTTGGCCTCAAGTTTTCGAGAAACCACGAAACAGAAGCTGATGAACAATCCGTCATTTATCTTTGCCCAACTTCTTACAATGCTGCGGGATCTGCAGGTTTTTTCAAGAAAATACAAGGCAAATCCGGGACCCCTCCGGAATTCTTAAGCACACATCCTGACCCCAAAAACAGGGTAAAAGACATTGAAAGCCGTGCAAAAGCAATGGGTTGTACGGGTTCTTCAACAAACACCGCGGAATACAATAAAATTAAAAATCTACTGAAGTAATTTAAAGTCAGGGCAAATGTTCCATGAAATTATTGAAAAAATCCTTTGCTGTAATTGTCTTTCTTTTTCTTTGTGTAAAGGTAAATTACTCTCAAGTTTACATTGTTGTCGATAAATTCCCTACTGAATTTTTACGAAAACAACCCATCTGTATCGCAGGTGATTTTAATGGTTGGAACCCCGGAAAAGATACGCTGCTAAGAGATAATACAGGAAAATATAGCATTGTATTATTTCTTTCTCCGGGTCATTATGAATATAAATTTACCGGAGGGTCATGGAACCAAGCTGAAGGCAACATTGAAGAGTCGTTTGCTGCCAACAGAAAATTACTGGTAAATGGAAAGAAAGATACTATTTATAACCAAATTTTGGGATGGGAAAACACAGCGATTGTCAAATCGCACACCAAGCTCCCGACTGTTTTTCTTCTAAACGACAGTTTTCCTATACCAGGGCTAAATAATACACCTCGCATTTGGATTTGTCTTCCTGAATCATATTATGACAATCCCCGCAAAAAGTACAATACCTTGTATATGTTTGATGGTAATAACCTTTTCGACAAGTTCTATGCATACAATGAGGAATGGCAAATTGATGAAACGCTACATTTCCTGCAAAAAGCCAATAGAGATCCTGGCTGCATTGTCATTGGAATTGATGGTGGTGACCATAATCGAATCAGCCAGTTAACACCGTACAAAAATAGTAAATATGGTGGCGGCCAGGGAAATTCAACATTAGATTACCTTGTTAAAACATTAAAACCATTTATAGACAGCACTTACAGAACCCGGTCGCAAAGAATTTCCACTGCGATAGGTGGTGCTTCTCTGGGCGGTTTACTTGCTTTTTATGGAGCGCTGACCTACCCTGAAATTTTTTCAAAAGTATTGGTTTTTTCACCTTCTTTTTGGTGGAACAAACAAATATATAACGATACAGAAAAGGCAAAAATCCCTAAAAATACAAAAATAGCCTTTTTGGTAGGAGGTAATGAAGAGCCCTCTGATGAAGTAGTTACCAAAACCAGGGAAATGTATAATTTAATGGTCAAGAAGGGATTTACCCAAAACCAGTGCCGATATAAGTACTTTCCTGACGGCACGCATTCTGAAAGTTTTTGGGGGAGAGAATTTGCTAATAATTACTTGTGGCTTTGGGATAAGTAAAGGTACTTGCTTTACAGGATATTTATTACATTTGTAAACAAGTTAAATGGAATAAAATTTATGCTAGAGACAATTAATCTCGGCCAGATACTTTTTCTGGATATCGAAACAGTTCCTCAAAATAAACATTTTGAGGAACTTGATGAAACTTTTCAAGAGCTGTGGCTGCACAAAGCAAAATCAATTCTGCGCAAAGACGATGCTGAATTGACTGATCAAGATGTATCAGCAATCTATGAAAGAGCAGGAATCTATGCCGAATTTGGCAAAATAGTTTGCATTTCTGTTGGCATTGTTTCAACAGATGCGACTAACGGTCTGATGTCATGCCGTTTGAAATCTTTTTTCAATGATGACGAAAAAGTGTTACTTGCTGATTTCTGTGCACTATTAGACAAATCTTACAACAATCCGGATAAGAATTTTTTATGTGGTCACAATATCAAGGAATTTGATATTCCCTATATATGTCGCAGACTCACCATACATCGGATGAAATTACCAAAATTACTGGATATCACGGGCAAGAAACCTTGGGAAACTAAATTCTTGTTAGACACGCTTGAACTTTGGAAATTCGGTGACAATAAGAACTATACTTCGTTAAAATTGTTGTGCGCGGTCTTCGGTTTTCCATCTCCAAAAGATGATATTGATGGATCGCAGGTTGGTGGCGTTTATTGGGAAGAAAAAAATCTACCGCGAATTGCTACGTATTGTGAAAAAGATGTGCTTGCTGTAATCCAGCTTTTGCTTTGCTACAAAAGAATGGATATTATTCCTGCAGAACAAGTTTCAATTGTAAAATAAAAAGAAAAAAACCACTATTTTTTTGATAATACGTATATATTTGCCGCCTAACTTTCAATTTCATAGGTCGCGATGATCTTGGTTTTCAGAAATGAATGACAAATCAAGATTTCACAAAAGACAAACCACTAAAGATAAATAATGGATCGTTTTACAGGTTTAATTGGTGTGGCCCTAATTTTAGGCATTGCATTCCTATTTTCTAATAATCGAAAAGCCATTAACTACAGAACCGTAGCGGTCGGCATGGCTTTGCAATTGGGGCTGGCAATATTTATACTAAAGACTCCAATCGGTCAATGGATATTTCAGAGTATTGGTTGGTTCGTTACCAAAATAATTGATTTTTCGAACGCAGGTGGAGCTTTCGTATTTGGCCCTCTTTCCAATGTTGAAGTATCGGCAAAAGCTTTTGGTCCGGCATATGGCTTTATTTTCTTTTTCAAAATTGTTCCTACAATTTTATTTGTAGCGGTATTAGTTAATATTGCCTACCACATTGGATTGATGCAATTCATCGTGCAATTGCTGGCTAGGGGCATGAAGTGGCTAATGAATGTAAGCGGAGCAGAGGCTTTATCGAATATTTCAAGTGCATTTGTTGGACAAGTCGAAGCTCAGATCATGATCAAACCCTACTTGAAGAACATGACCAAAAGCGAACTAATGGCATCGATGACAGGCAGTTTTGCTTGTATTTCAGGTGGGGTCATGGCCGCCTATATTTCATTTGGTATTAAAGCAGAATATTTAATAGCTGCCAGTATAATGGCTGCTCCCGGTGCATTGGTATTGGCTAAAATCATGTTTCCTGAAACAGAAGAATCTGAGACCAAAGGGGAAGTTAAGCTAAAAGTTGAAAAGCAATTCTCAAATATAGTAGATGCAATATCGGCGGGTTGTGCTGATGGTTTGAAAATTGGATTGAATGTAGCTGCAATGCTAATTGGATTTCTTGCACTAATTGCACTTATCAACGCTGGATTACACCATCTGGGTTGGTTATGGGGTGACAAAAGCTTCAGCCTGGATACTATTTTCGGATATTTATTTGCCGGCTTCGCCTGGGCAATGGGTGTGCCATCTAATGAGATTATACCAGCCGGGGCGTTAATGGGCACTAAATTAGTTGCAAATGAGTTTGTAGCCTATTTTCAGATGAAAGATATGCTTGGTACATTGTCACCCAAAACAATCACCATCCTGAGTTTTGCACTTTGTGGTTTTGCTAATTTTGGTTCAGTTGGCATACAAATTGGTGGAATTTCAGCGCTTGAACCCAGTAGAAGGACCGATTTGGCAAAACTAGGACTTAAAGCACTGCTTTGTGGAACATTGGCTTCTTACCTTTCTGCTACTATCGCAGGTATTCTATTGTAGTTAGAATGAGTTTGGTGGCTTCGCCGTTTGTTGGCTTCGCCGTTTGTTGGCTTCGCCGTTTAATGGTTTAAAGGGTTTGTTGGTTTGAAGGGTTTGAAGGCTTCGCCGTTAGATGGTTTAATAGGTTTTCTACCGACAGGCAAGTTCAATATTAATTCTTGATTCTTAATTCTTAATTCTTAATTCTTAATTCTTAATTCTTAATTCTTAATTCTTAATTCTTAATTTTCAACTTTCAATTTTCAATTTATTATGTTCAGGTATTTTGTATTTTTTAGTATTGCGATTTTATTTTCATGCAACTCGAAGAGCAATGTAAATCAGAACAGCGCACAGGCAGACAAACCCGCAGAATCTGAAGACAACAGTATATCAGATATGATCAGTAATCCGGCATCATACAAAGACGAAAAGACTGATCCGAAAAAAGCGGCTGTTATTTCATTTGATAATACCATTTTTAAATTTTCGAGGGTAAAGGCAGGAACCATTGTGGAACATGAATTCAAGTTCACAAACACCGGTAAAAATCCATTAATAATAAAAGATGCAATAGCCAGCTGTGGCTGCACTGTGGCAGAATACCCAAAAGAACCAATTGCTCCAGGTGCGAGCGGCACTATCCTTGCAAAATTCAATACAGAAGGCAAAAATAGTATGCAAGTCAAATACATCAGCGTCTACGCCAATACCATCCCGAACGAAACCAGATTAGCAATGGAAGGTGAAGTTTACAAAGAGTAATTTTGTTACGCATGAATTGATTGGACGAGTATATTACATAATTAGTGCACGCAATTGATCTGATAAATTACCTATTTTCAGTCAGCGCGTAAATAAACCATTTCGAAAATTAATTGGCTTGTATTTCAGCAGTAATTCAATATTTTTATATTTTTTATACATACAAACAACTATGATTCAAACATTATTATTATTTGATGCCGGTGGAATTTTCGGTGCTTTAGGTGGTTCACTGCCTCTATTGCTGATTCCTATCGTGATGTACTTCTTCATGATTCGTCCACAACAGAAAAAACAAAAAGAACAAGATGCTTTTGCAAAAAGTTTGGTGCCCGGGGCTGAAGTATGCACAGCTAGTGGCATTATTGGTAAGATTAAAAAAATCGATGGCAATATCATTACAATGGAGGTTGATCACAACACTTTTATGAAAATGACCATTACTTCAATTTCGAAGGAAATGACCGATGCCATTAAAAAGTAATCCACTTTAGAAGGCTGTAGTTAACAAAGCTACAGCCTTTACTTTTCCACTCAAGGAATATGAATCTTTTTTATACCCATCGTTTTGAAGAGCAAATGGCAATTTTCGAAGAGGAAGAAGCCCGACATCTATTCGTTTTGCGTAAAAAGGAAGGAGATTTACTGCAGTTTACGGACGGCAAAGGCAATCTGTTTCAAGGTATAATTAGTTCGATCCAAAGAAAAAACTGCTACGTCCATGTTACTGAAACCAAACCAAATTACCTTCCGAACCCTTATCGATTGCATATCGCCATTGCTCCAACCAAGAACATGGATCGACTGGAATGGTTTTTAGAAAAAGTAACAGAAATCGGCATAACTTCCATCACACCGATACTTTGTCAGCATTCAGAAAGGGATAAAATAAGACTTGACAGACTGGAGAGTATTTTGGTGTCGTCTATGAAACAATCTTTGCAGACATTTCTGCCACAATTACACCCCTTGTGTAGTTTTAAAGATTTCGTTTCACAATGGAAGGACTACACTGGATCTAAAGCAATTGCCTATTGCAATGATGCCGACACACCTTTTATTACAGCAATAAAACATCCTGCAAATGATTACCTTATTTGCATTGGACCAGAAGGTGACTTCAGTCCGTCTGAAATTGAATTGGCCTTCGAAAATAAATTCCAAGGGATAAGTTTAGGCAAAAACCGCCTGCGAACAGAAACAGCAGGAATATTCGCTGCCGCAACTATTGCAGCATGGCATTATTAGTACTTACTCAGCATTTTCGATAACCACGGCAAAACCTTGTCCCACACCAATACACATTGTGGCTAAGGCATATCGGGTATTAGATCGTCTAAGTTGATTTACGGCAGAAATAATTATTCTCGCACCAGACATTCCCAAAGGGTGCCCAAGTGCAATAGCTCCCCCATTGGGATTGACCCGCGAATCATCGTCGGAAAGTCCCATAGTTCGTGTACATGCTAAAACCTGAGCAGCAAAAGCTTCGTTCAATTCAATCACATCCATGTCTTTCAAGCTCAGTCCCGCTCTCATCAATGCTTTTTCACTTGCACCAACAGGGCCGATTCCCATAATTCTGGGTTCAACACCAAATACTGCAGAAGAAAGGATTTTTGCTTTAGGCTTTAATCCATATTGGTTTACTGCTTTCTCTGAAGCGATCAAAATGGCTGCTGCGCCATCATTTAGTCCGGATGCATTTCCAGCGGTAACAGTTCCACCTTCTTTTTTAAAGGCGGTTTTTAATTTAGCTAATCCTTCTAATGTAGTATTGGGCTTTATAAATTCATCACGGGAGAAATAAATCGGTTCTCCTCTTTTTTGTGGTATTTCCACTGCGACAATTTCTTCTCCAAAAATTCCTTTTGTATGCGCCTCGTTCGCTTTCATTTGAGATCTAAAAGCGTACAGATCCTGATCTTCGCGACTAATCCCGTATTTTTCAGCCAGATTCTCAGCAGTTACGCCCATTTGATCAGTTCCGTAATGAGCGTGCAAATGCGGATTGACAAAACGCCAACCAAAACTACTATCGTAAAGGTGCTGATCTTGTCCAAAGGAAGTCGTCGCTTTGCTCAAAACCCATGGACCACGTGTCATATTTTCTACCCCACCGGCGATAAATAAATCGCCTTCGCCGGCCCTAATTGCCTGAGCCGCTTGTGAAACAGCACACAATCCGGAAGCACAAAGTCGATTGATTGTTTCTCCGCCTACTGTCACCGGTAAGCCGGCAAGTAAAAGCGCCATTCTCGCTACATTGCGATTGTCCTCGCCTGCTTGATTTGCACAACCCAATAGTACATCTTCAATCTCACCAACAGGTACATTTGGATTTCGCTGAACCAATTTGCGTATCACATGCGCTGCCATATCATCTGCACGCACTTCGGACAATCCACTTTTGAAACTCCCAATTGGAGTTCTAATTCCATCTATAATAAAGGCTGACTTCATTTCTATTTTTAATTTCTTCTTTTAAATATATAAGTAGTATTTATATTCATGTTGACTGAACTAACAGCCATGCCGGAACCGGAACCACTACCGATAATCTGGATTGTTACAAAATCAAAACCATTGGCATCCAGAATATTGAAAACTTCAGCAATACCAAAGACTTCCAAATTTCCTTTTTTGTCTTTAACACGTCGGGTATCGGGATTCATAGATCGCACCCGCTGACCAAAACTGGCATTAATAAAGAAAGAACTACTAAGACTGGCATTCTCTAACCACACCTCAAGAAATTTAACATCAGGGTCTTTACATATGTCGACATCATCGACTATCATCTGAGCAGAAGTAACTAATGAAGCAGAGAAAAAGAAAAGGAGAAATATTAATTTTTTCATAGATGTAATTGTAATTTACGAAATGAATATACGTTAACTTTGTTCCGCAGATGCACAAAATGCAGATGGTTTTTTTACCAAACGCTTGCATCTGAAGTATTACAAATAAAACGATGCAAAATAAATCTTATTATACTGTTAAAGTACATATTCGGCTGTGGAATTTTAAAAAAATCATCTGACGAATACTCGAACATTTCATTATTATCAAATTCATACAATGAGAAATTCTTTTTTTATAATTTGTCTAGTCATTTCTATTTCACCCCTTATTTCTCAGAACAAAACTATGGAATTCAGCATAAATGCATTCGAAAAAGAATGGGAAACGATTGAAAATTTCCAAAACGAAGGACTTCCGCAGTCCGCATTAAAATCATTGGATTCACTACTTGTAAAAGTCCGCCAGGAAAACAACCCGGCACAATTGGTAAAGTGCATATTGAAACGTCAAACGTATTTATCTCAGCATACAGAAAATGGTCATGTTCAAACAATTCTCAATATAAAAAAAGAACTCAAGGCCGCTCAATCGCCGGTTAAGGAAATCCTGCAATCAGCGTTGGCGGGTATTTATCGAAGTTATTACGAAAACAATAATTGGAAAATAGCATCCAGAACAAATATTGAAAGCATAAAAAATGATTCTATAGAAACATGGTCAGCAGAACAGTTTTTCGATACCGAAAATCAATTGTATCTGGAATCAATTAGCAACAAGAACTACCTTCAAACCTTGGATATCAAGTACTTTCTCGCTATACTTGATGGCGGAGATGCAGCATCAGACAAGTTAAGACCTACGCTTTATGATTTGCTCGCTCACAGGGCTCTCGATCATTTTATGAATGACCAAAGCAATCTCACACAACCCAACTACAGTTTTGTAATGCGAGATCCACAGTATTTCTCCGTCAAATTAGACCTGGCGAAAACGGAAGTTCCAAAAGACATCAGCTCCTATAAATGGCAAGCCCTGACAATATTTGAGGAGCTGGAGAAATTTCACACAAAAGACATTGACCCTACTGCTTTGTTGGATGTATTGTTGAAACGCATCACCTATGTTCAGCAACATATTGTCCACAAAGAAAAAGACAAATTTTATCTTTCAGCACTTGAAAGTATAACTTTGAAGTATCCGAGGAATCAATTTTCGGCTGAATTTATGTTCAAGCGTGCTGAGTATTTCTATTCAAAAGCAGGCGAATATGATATTAACAACCCAAAAGATGAGCGTAAAATGTTTTACGTTAAAGCAATTGATATCTGTAATTTATGTGAATTGAATTTCCCCACATCAAGTGCTAATCAAAAATGTAGAAATCTTATACTTGCCATTAAAAAACCTGAATTATCGCTAAGTACTGAAAATGTAAACTTGCCTGGAAGACCCATTCTAAATCTCGTAAATTTTAAAAACACCGAGAAACTGTTTGTAAAAATAATCAAACTTAGCCCGGAGCTCAATCAAAAAATCAGCGAGATAAAAAAAGTTACCACCAATATCGAATTACTGAATTTGCTCAATGAACAAAAACCTTTAAAAGTTTGGGATTTTAAGCTTCCGTTGACAACAGATTATCGTTCACATAGCACTGAAATAATGCTCGACAAAGGTTTCGATGTTGGCAGCTATTTACTTTTAAGTTCTGAAAGCACGGATTTCAGTAGTACCCAAACACAATATTCCGAGTTTAAACTTTCCAATATCAGTTATGCTTCTCGTAACCGGAATTTCAACAACGAACTTATTGTGATGGATCGAAGCAGTGGCAAACCAATGACAAAAGTAGATGTCTTTGTGTACATTCAAAAGTACAATGCAGCATTGGAACAAAACGAATCAATTTTGCACAGCAGTTACAAAACGGACCTTAACGGAATAGTAACTCCGAAAGTTGAAGCAGGTCTTGCATACAGTGTTATTTTTACCAAAGGGAAAGACACTCTGAGGCTGGATGAAAGTTTTTACCGGTATCGGGATGATGGAGAACCCAAATCCTTCGACAATACGATATTTTTCCTAGACCGGGCCATTTACAGACCAGGTCAAACTATCTATTTTAAAGGACTTGCCATTAAATATGACAAAAACAAAGTGCCTGAAATTATTGCAAATAAGAAAGTTACCATCTCATTTCGTGATGCCAATTATACTGAAATAATGAATTTGGAACTAAAAACCAATGAATTTGGAACATTCCATGGAGAATTCACGGCTCCAGGTAGCAACCTCCTGGGACAAATGAGTATCAACAGTAGCATTGGGGGCAATGCGCATTTTTTTCGGGTCGAAGAATACAAAAGACCAAAGTTTGAAACCCTGTTTAAACCCATCGAAGGAACTTATCAATTAAACGACCAAATAACTGTAACCGGCTTGGCAAAAGCGTTCGCAGGCAACAATATCGATGGCGCAAAAGTACGCTATCGCGTGAAACGAGAGGTTATTTATCCTTACTGGGGTTATTGGTGCTGGTGGAGACCTATGCCTTATAGCGCCGGCATGGAAATCGAAAGTGGAGAAACCACTACCAATCAAAAAGGAGAGTTTTCTGTTTCTTTCAAAGCGATTCCGGATGAAAGTGCTGACAAAATCAACAAACCACAATTCAACTACACTATTACCGCAGATGTGATAGATATTAATGGCGAGACACATACTGCAAGTACAACCGTGGCCGTCAGTGAACTATTGCTTCAGGTAAATCTAGAAATACCTGTACTAAGCAGTACTAAAACTCTGAAACAACTGCAGATCAGTTCTACGAATCTGGCAGGTCACAAAGAAGCTACAGTCGGTTTTATTCGTATTTCAAAGCTGTTGGAACCTCCGACAGGTTTAATAGCAAGAAAATGGGACGTACCGGAATTGCCTATCATTTCTGAGCATGATTTTAAGAAAAATTTTCCCTATTTGCCTTATAAGGATGAGGACAAAGTACAAAATTGGAAGGTAGAAAAAGACGTTTATGCTGGTCTGTACGATAATAAAGATTCAAACGAATTCAATCTGGATAAGGTTAAATGGGAAACCGGAAATTATGTGGTAGTACTCACAACGAAGGACAAAAATAGTATGGGAATTGAAATCAAAAAATATTTCACTTTATATGATCTCGCTACAAATGAAGCTCCTTACCTAAAAGATATTTTTTCAGTCGCAGATAGAAAAACTTATGAACCCAACGAAAAAGCAAAAGTTTTTCTGGGTTCAAAATTTGATAAACTAAATGTTTACTTCGAAATTGAACGCAAAGGAAAAATCGAATTTGCAAAGTGGCTTTCTGTTAAAAAACTGCAAAATATTCCGATAAATATCACTGAAGCTGATCGAGGAAATGTGTTCTATCATTTGACTTATGTGAGCAACAATCGCTTCAATCATTTCACTGAGACCATTAATGTACCATGGTCCAATAAGGATTTGAACATTGAATATCTGAGCTTCCGGGATAAAACTTTACCAGGTGCAAAAGAAGCGTGGAAAATTAAAATCAGTGGTCCAAAAAAAGATAAAGTAGCGGCCGAAATGGTGGCTACCCTATATGATGCGTCTTTGGATCAGTTTGTTCCCAACAGATGGAGTGTTCCCGCTTATCCAAGCCAATCTGTACGCCAGACTTACGCTTCGAATCAAGGTTTTGAAATTTACGTCTCGCATGCGATTTTATATAATAATCCACCCGGATTAGATATCGAATTTCCCGATTACCGACAATTGATGGGTACTGGTTTGTCATATTTTTATTACGGACGAGGCGGATCCGGTGTGCATATTGCGGCACCAATGATGTCTGGTGCCATGGATTATGACAGCAAGCGATCACCTGTAAAAAGTTCTGCAAAAAACCGTGCTGCGATGGAAAGTAGCTTCCATAGTGTAGAAAATACCATTATCGATGAAACAATCGAGAATAAGCTGGAAGCACCGGTTTCCCCGCGAAGCAACTTAAAAGAAACCGTCTTTTTTATGCCGAACCTGCAAACTGATGCGGATGGCAATATCATTTTGCAGTTTACCATGAATGAAGCGCTAACTAGATGGAAATTTCTGGGGATGGCACATACAACTGATCTAAAAGTAGCGCTAACCGAAAAAGAAATCATTACACAAAAGGACTTAATGATCATTCCTAACGCGCCACGATTTTTGCGTGAGGGAGACAAATTTGAATTTACAGCAAAAGTTTCCAATTTGTCGTCCAAATTACTGAATGGAACAGCTACGCTTCAGCTTTTTGATGCAATTACTAATCTACCTGTAGACATTGAAATGTCAAATCAAATACCTGAACTGGCATTTAAGGTAGATGCCCTACAATCATCGAGATTGGCCTGGATGATAAGTGTCCCCTTTGGAAAAGTAAATGCACTTAGCTGGAAAGTAATTGCAAAGGCAGGAAACTACAGCGATGGTGAAGAAAATAGTTTGCCAATTGTCAGCAACAGAATGCTGGTTACGGAAACCATGCCTTTACCTGTAAGAGCGGGTAAGACAGCATCATTCAACTTTGTTGCAATGGAAAAAGCAATGGGTTCGACTACGCTTCAGACCAAAAATTTAAGTCTGGAATTTACCTCCAATCCTGCTTGGTATGCTGTGCAAGCATTGCCTTATTTAATGGAATACCCATACGATTGCACAGAACAGGTTTTTTCAAGATATTATGCCAACAGTCTTGCCAGCAGTGTCATTAATGCACACCCAAAAGTAAAACAAGTGTTTGATAGCTGTAAAAATGAAAATTCCAATGAAAAAAGTCTTGAAAGTGCTTTATTGAAAAATCAGGAATTGAAATCTGCATTGTTGGAAGAAACGCCCTGGGTTTTGCAAGCCTGTTCAGAATCGCAGCAAAAGCAAAATATCGCATTGCTTTTTGACCTTAATAGAATGTCCGCTGAACTTAACGCAGCTATCGATATAATTGCCGATAGACAACAACCTAATGGTGGATTTAGTTGGTTTTCCGGCGGTAAAGAAAATATGTACATTACCCAATATTTGATGGAAGGCTTTGGTCATTTGAAAAAACTCAATGTAAATATCGACGGAAATCCTAAACTGACATTGATTTGCAATAAAGCGATCAAGTACCTTGATTTGCAATTTGTTGAACAATACAACGAATTAAAAAAATCGGTTAATAAAGGTTATAGCAAATGGGAAGACAATCATCTTGACCCTATGATTCTGCATTTCTTGTACACGAGAAGTTTCTATCTGGAAAATGAAAAATCATCCGAGGTCAAAACTGCAGAAACCTATTATCTGTCCCAAGCGGATAAATTCTGGAAAACCAAAGGAATTTACGAACAAGGCCTAATAGCCCTTTCACTCGACCGTTTGAAAAAATCAGAAACGCCGGCAAAGATTATTCGATCTTTAAAAGAGAAAGCAATTAACAGCGATGAAATGGGTATGTATTGGAAACAGGACTACGGTTATTATTGGTATCAATTGCCTATCGAAACCCAGTCATTGATGATTGAAGTATTCAAAGATGTAGCAAAAGATGAGGCGTCTGTTGATGGGCTGAAAACCTGGTTATTAAAAAACAAACAAACCAATCAATGGGAAAGTACAAAAGCGACCGCTTCTGCTGTATATGCGCTTCTGATGTCAGGCAATAATTGGTTGTCTTCAACAAAGGACGTAAAAATTGAATTTAACGGAAAGCCTTTTGAAACCGCTCAGCTAAAAAAAGAAGCCGGAACAGGATATTTTAAAACTGCTCTGCTAAATCAGCAGGAATTGGCTGCAAACAACCCACAAATTAAACCATTTTCTGCTGTAAAAGTTGAAAACCCAAATGATGTAGTGGCCTGGGGAGCTATGTATTGGCAGTATCTCGAGGATCTTGACAAGATAAAAACGTTTAAAGACACTCCACTTAAAATCGAAAAACAACTATTCCGTGTAGAAAACAGCGAAAAAGGACCAATACTGAAAGCAATCGATGCAAGTATGAAATTAATGCCGGGTGATCAGATAAAAGTCAGGATTGAACTCAGGGTGGACAGAGATATGGAATACTTACACATGAAAGATGCTCGAGCCTCAGGATTTGAACCAATCAATGTACTAAGTTCTTACAAATGGCAAGGAGGATTAGGATATTATGAAAGTACAGGCGATATGGCTACCAATTTCTTTTTTGATTATCTTCCCAAAGGCACTTACGTTTTTGAATACCCGCTTTTCATCAATCACAAAGGCGACTTCAGCAATGGAATTACTACAATTCAGTGTATGTACGCACCGGAATTCAGTAGCCATAGTGAAGGAGTCAGGGTAAAAGTTGATTGAAAAATTTCGGTGAGACTTGAAAGATTAAATGTTAATGCCAATATACGATGAAATAAATAATGAGCTGCAAGGTAAATCTTGCAGCTCATCAAAAAACATTCCAGCGAGTTTACTTCATATTAATTGCATACAGTAGGTGAATCAATTATAAAAATAGATACTGAAGTCTATTTCTTAGCTTTCCATGATAACACCGATTTCATTGTCATAGCCTTTTTTCCATTTGGCAATACTCCCGTAATCCTCAGCATCGATGACAATGTTTTTTCCTTTAACTATGCCAAGCATGGTGAAGTCTTTGCCTGTCATAAATTTTTCAAAAACGGCCTTTTTGTCGGCAGATATGCTTACTATAATTCTGCTTTGATTTTCACCAAACAAATAGGCGTCCTTTCTGAAATTTGAAAGACATTGGACTTCAAAACCCAAATTGCGAACCATCGCTGATTCAGTCAAAGCTGCAAACAGTCCACCTTCAGCTATATCATGTACGGATTGTACCATATCTTGAGCAATCAGGCTACTGATTGTCATTTGAACTGCATGTTCCTCGTTCAAATCAAAATGCGGACAATTGCTGTATTTTATTTTTTTAACTGTACGCAAATACTCTGAGCTACCCAGGTCGTTTTGAGCTTTTCCAACTAAATAAATCAAATCGCCTTCTTTTTTAAAGTCCAATGTCATCTGCTTATTGGAATCATCTAAAATACCCAGCATACCGATTGTAGGTGTTGGGAAAACTGGAATGATTTTTCCACGGATATTAGCCTGATTGTAAAAGCTAACATTTCCACCGGTTACGGGTGTATTGAATTTCCTACAAGCTTCACCCATCCCTTTAACAGCATTAGCAAACTGATAGAAAACCTCTGGATTATAAGGATTTCCAAAATTGAGGCAATTTGTAATCGCTACCGGTTCTCCGCCTGAACAAACGATGTTTCTGGCAGCTTCAGCAACGGCTATCATAGCCCCTTTGTGTGGATCAGCATAAACATAAGCTGAATTACAATCTGTCGTCAGTACAATAGATTTATTGGTGTCTTTTATTCGAACTACCGCCGCATCACTGGGAGAATTGGTCGTCTGCGTATTGGTTCGAATCATAGAATCATATTGCTCATAAACCCATCTTTTGGAAGCAATATTTGGAGATTTCCATAATTTTTTAGCTGCAACAATATAATTCGACGGTAATTTAACCGAATCAATATTGAATTTTTCAATTTTAGCCAAATACTTAGGTTTTTTGGATTTGCGCTCATAGACTGGAGCCCCACCTCCAAGTACCAATGGTTCTGCCGGTACATCGGCTACCAATTCTCCATGCTGGAAATATTGCAGACGCCCCGATTTGGTGACTTCGCCAATAATTTCACACTCCAGATCCCATTTATCGAATATTTCAAGCAATTTGTGTTCTTGCCCTTTCTTTGCTACAATAAGCATACGCTCCTGACTTTCTGAAAGCAAAATCTCGAAGGGTTTCATTCCTTGCTGACGAGTTGGTACCTTATCGAGATTGATACGCATACCGGTTCCGCTTTTAGCACTCATTTCTGAAGTCGAACAGGTAATCCCTGCCGCTCCCATGTCCTGCATACCGACAATTGCTCCGGTTTGAATAGCTTCCAAAGTTGCTTCAAGTAATAACTTCTCTTGAAAAGGATCGCCTACTTGTACGGCTGGTAAGTCCTTCGCGCTATCTTCTGTTAATTCAGCAGAAGCGAAAGTGGCACCGTGGATTCCATCTTTACCCGTAGCAGAACCAACAATCAACACCGGATTTCCGGGACCATCCGCACAAGCTGAGACAGTTTCACCTACTTTTACGATACCGGCAGACATGGCATTTACCAAAATATCGTGGTTGTACGAATCATTGAAATACACTTCCCCTCCCACAGTAGGCACGCCAAAACAATTGCCATAAGAACTGATCCCATGTACAACTCCTCTTACCAGATGTTTCATCCGATCAGAATTTAATTCACCGAAGCGAAGTGAATTGAGTGCGGCAATGGGACGGGCACCCATTGTGAATATATCGCGATGAATTCCTCCGACACCGGTTGCAGCACCTTGAAAAGGTTCAATTGCAGATGGGTGATTGTGGCTTTCAATCTTGAAAGCACAACCCAATCCTCCTCCAATATCGACAAGACCCGCATTCTCTTCACCTGCTCCTACTAAAAGTCGGCCTCCGTCGCGTGGCAATTTTTTAAGATGCGAAATCGAGTTTTTATATGAACAATGCTCAGACCACATCACCGAAAAGATTGACAATTCAGTAAAATTAGGGGTGCGGCGAAGTATTTTACAGATTTTTTTAAATTCTACCGGGAGTAATCCCAGGTTCTTTGCGGTTTCAACCGTTGTAGGTTGATTGCTTGGATGTGAAGACATACTGCTGCGTTTGCTTGTTTGTTGATGATGCCGGCAAAGATAATAGAATGCTTTCGGTTCTAAAAGGAAATTTTGCGTTTATTAATTTTTACTAACAACTGCCATTTGAGGAGTTCAATAATATCATAAAGGCAAGCTGCACTACCCTTGATTTTGAACAGAAGACGCTTCCAATAAGCATTTCAAAGTCCGATAATAAAAGATACTGTAAAATTACAGCATCTCCCGGTATTAAAACATTAAAATCTGTTTATTTGCTGCACTTTCCAAATAATCTTTTTAAATATCACAACTAATCAAATTTTTAAAGAAATTTAAGAAATGTTTTGTATTTTATAGCAGTGGGTTAACTTTGCGCTCGCTCTGAGACCGCCTGAGATATAATTTTATGACGGCACCATAGTTCATTTGAAAATTTTTAATTTTAAAGACCATAGAAGTATAAAATAAGTTAAATTTAATAGAAAAGTACTTTTTAAGACTGTATTGGCCGAATCTACCAATAAATGTTAAAAAGAATAAATTGGTTTAGAAACAAAAAATCAAACAATGCAAAACGATAATATTACTCTGTCCCACACAGAAATTTCCGGAGAAAATTTTTATAAAATTTCTAATGTGGATAGCATGCGGCCATTTTTTATGAGCATTGTTAGTGATTCTAACCATTGGATGTTCATTGCAAGTAATGGCGGGTTATCGTGTGGCAGAAAAGATGCAGAACATGCATTGTTTCCCTACTACACGGATGATAAAATTACCGGTTCTTCAGAAACTACCGGCAGTAAAACTATTTTTTGGATCAAAAAAAATAGCAAGAAGTACCTATGGGAGCCCTTCTCAGAAAGAGGTGCTGGAAAATACCTTATCAAAAGAAATCTCTACAAAAGCAAATTCAGTAATCAGATTATTTTCGAAGAAATAAATGTTGACTTAGAAATAAGTTTTCAATATCAGTGGTGTTCAAGCAATGAGTATGGTTTTGTTAGAAAAAGCAAACTGGAGAATCTGTCGAGTACCGAAGTAGAAGTTGTTCTATTGGATGGTTTGCAGAATATACTGCCCTTTGGAGTGGGCAGCGATTTGCAAAATTCGGCCAGCAACCTTGCGGATGCATATAAAAGAACGGAGCTAATTGAAAAATCCGGCCTGGGCATTTTTGCTCTTAGCGCAATAATTGTCGACAAAGCTGAGCCAAGTGAAGCTTTGAAAGCCAATATCGCCTGGTCAATTGGAATAGATGAACCCAAGCATTTGCTTTCCAGTTTGCAAATTAGTAATTTCAGAAACGGGGCAGAAATTGAACAGGAAACAGATATTAAAGGCGAAAAGGGGGCATATTTTGTTGTCAGCAAAGCCAGCATTGCCGAAAAACAGTATTCAGAATGGATGATTGTGCTGAATGTCAACCAAGACCATTCTGCTATTGTTTTATTGTCCGAAAAAATTAAAGCTGACAGAGATCTGTGGAAAAAAGTACAAGCTGACATAAATTCGGGTACCGAAAATTTACTACATCTAACGACTGCGGCAGATGGCATGCAATGTACTGCTGACGATTTGAAAGACACAAGACATTATTCAAATGTTTTGTTCAATATCATGCGTGGCGGTATTTTTGACAACAATTACGATATCGAAAAATGGGATTTCAGTAATTATCTACAGAAAGCGAATCGGCAGGTTTTTGAAGCCTTCTACTCCACTATTCAGCAATTTCCAGATACATTTCCAGTTCAGTATTTGCTGGAAAGTGCAAATAAGACGAATAACCTTCATTTCATCAGGTTGTCCACAGAATATCTGCCGTTGAAATTTAGCCGTCGTCACGGCGACCCAAGTAGACCGTGGAATAAATTTTCCATTAATACAAGAAGTGAAATCGACGGTTCAAAAATCTTAGACTACCAAGGAAACTGGCGTGACATCTTTCAAAACTGGGAAGCACTGGCTTTTTCCTATCCTGAATTTATCGAAGGCATGATATTCAAGTTCCTCAATGGTTCAACTTTTGATGGATATAACCCGTATCGGGTGACCAAAGGTGGTTTCGAATGGGAAACAATAGAGCCGGACAATCCCTGGTCTTACATTGGCTATTGGGGAGATCATCAAGTTATTTACCTGCTTAAGTTTTTAGAATTCTCAGAAAGTCATCGTCCTGGTCACATCCAGGAATTACTGTGTAAAAATAGCTTTGTTTATGCCAATGTTCCGTATAAAATAAAGCCCTATCGAGAAATACTGCGGGGACCGAAGGATACCATAGAGTTCGATCATGCGAGCGATGTAGCGATTCACCAAAGCATGGAAAAAATAGGTTCGGATGGTTCACTACTTACCAATGCTGATGGTCAGATTTATGTGGTTAGTTTTTGTGAAAAAATCCTGGCAACTGTACTGTCAAAATTATCAAATCTTGTTCCAGATGGTGGAATCTGGATGAATACACAAAGGCCAGAATGGAATGATGCCAACAATGCTTTAGTGGGCAATGGTCTGTCAATGGTTACGTTATGCTACTTGCGTAGATTCCTGGCTTTCTTTCAACCCATTTTTTCAAAAAATCAAACTGCGGAATTGGCTCTTTCGGCAGAACTATATGAGTTGCTTGAAAAAATTTATCTGGTATTAGAAAAAAATGAATACCTGCTTACGGGTCAAATAAGCGATAAAGACAGGAAAACCATAACAGATGCGCTAGGAATCGCAGGAAGCGACTATAGGACCCAGATTTATGCTAAAGGGTTCAGTGGAAAGAAGAAAATAGCTTCTGGTAATCAAATTTTAAATTGCTTCAGGAAAGCAAATATATTTCTTGAACATGCAATAATTGCCAACAAGAGGCACGATGATTTATACCATACCTATAACCTTCTCTCTTATGACGATCATTCGATGCAAATAGGTCATCTGAGTGAAATGCTGGAAGGCCAGGTGGCGGTTTTAAGTGCAGGATTTCTAAGTGCGGAACAGAGTTTAAATTTGTTAGATGCACTAAAGCAGAGTTCGCTTTACCGAACAGATCAGCTTAGCTATATCCTGTACCCTAATAAGAATCTTCCGAAATTTTTAAATAAAAATACTATTCCACAAAAAGCAGCCAACAACTCTTCGTTGCTGAGGCTAATGATGGAAGACGGAACCACTTCCATAATCACCAAAGATATTCATGGAGATTTGCATTTCAACGGAAATTTCAGAAATGCAAATGACTTGGATGCTGCTTTAAGTACTTTAGACCATCGTTACGCAGATTTAATAGAAAAAGAAAGATCAGTAGTACTGCAGATTTTTGAAGAAGTTTTCTGTCACAAGGAATTTACCGGAAGGTCGGGTACATTTTTCGGTTACGAAGGCCTTGGTTCTATTTACTGGCACATGGTGTCAAAATTATTGCTGGCTGTGCAGGAAACTTGTTACCGAGCAATAGGACAAAACGCTGATAAGGACACAATTAATGGTTTAAGAGCGCATTTTTATGAGATATATGAGGGCATTGGAGTTCACAAACCTCCGCATCTGTATGGTGCTTTCCCAACAGATCCTTATTCGCATACGCCATTCAATAAAGGGGTACAGCAACCCGGTATGACAGGTCAGGTTAAGGAAGACATCATTAGTCGTTTCGCTGAACTGGGAATTGTCGTCAACGAGGGTAAAATTTCGATCCAACCCCTATTGTTAAGACAAACAGAATTTCTGACAACTCGAAAAATATTTGAATTTCAAACTATTTTAAAAGACATTTCTCGAATTGAAATCAATGAAAACTGCTTAGTGTTCACTTTTTGTCAAGTGCCGTTTATTTACCATTTAGCTGATCGAAATTCACTTAAAATTAGCAAAATGGACAACACGAACTGCGATTTAAATGGGCTAGAAATAGATGCTAACCATAGTTATGAAATATTCAAAAGAACAGGCTCAATTCAACGAGTAGATGTTTATTTAAAGTTGGGCTAGTGAAAACAATGTTCAAATTTCTAGTTACTAATTACAATCCGATTTCAAAATCACTTTTTACAATAGCACGGAAGAATTATATAACATTGATTAACATGAAAAATGAATTAAATTTTTTTATTTCTTCTTTATGATTTTTGGAGTAAACATTTTTTCTTCATTTATCATGAAATTTGGAGTTTGGTTTGCAAACCTGTCAAATCTAAAATACACCATACTCAGCAGTTCATTATTATTGATTACTCAAAGCAAAATTTATGAAAACTAATTACTTGATTTTGTTTTTTTGTGCTTGTACTTTTTCAACCTTTTGCCAGTCGGAAAAGATTTCCATTTCTCATAAATCGAATGGGATAACGCTGAAAATTGACGGAAATGACTTCATGGTAAATGGTATTAACTGGGATTACTTCCCGATCGGAACCAATTATTCCTACAATCTATGGGATAAAAAGGATTCAGAAATTAAAATTGCACTTGATAGTGAAATGTCACTATTGAAGAATATGGGAGTAAATGCTATCAGGGTGTATACAGGAATACCCAAAAAATGGATTGAATATATTTATTCCAGCTATGGTATCTATACCATGTTAAATCATTCTTTTGGTCGCTACGGATTAAGTATTAAGGGGAAATTTATCTCTCAGACAGCATACGGTGATGCCGACGTTCGTCGAATACTATTAGGAGAGGTAAAAAGCATGGTACTGGACTACAAAGACACCAAAGGGCTATTGTTGTTTTTACTGGGAAACGAAAATAATTATGGGCTGGTTTGGGAAGGCGCAGAAACTGAAAACATACCTCAAAATACTAAAAAACTCACCAAACAGGCTCGTTCACTCTATAAATTAATGAACGAGGCCGCGTTGACAATGAAAAAAACAGACCATTCTCATCCAATAGCGATTTGCAATGGAGACTTGCAATATCTGGATATCATCGCAAAAGAATGCAAAGATGTTGATATTCTGGGACTAAATGTGTACAGAGGTTATTCATTTGATGATGTGTTTCAGCGGGTGAAAAAAGAATATGGCAAACCCGTTCTGTTTACTGAATTTGGCTCAGATGCTTATAATTCAGTAACAAAAAAAGAAGATCAATTGGCACAGGCTGAAATTTTGAAAGCAAATTGGAAAGAGATTTATCAAAATGCCGCTGGTCTTGGTAAAAGTGAAAATTGTATTGGTGGCTTTACTTTTCAATTTAGCGATGGTTGGTGGAAATTTGCACAAACTAAAAATCTGGACGTTCACGACACACATGCATCGTGGGTGAATGGTGGATATAGCAGCGATTTTGTAAAAGGACAAAACAACATGAATGAAGAATGGTTTGGTGTATGTGCAAAAGGCCCTGCAGATGGTAAAGGTTTTTATACCTTAACTCCGCGTGCTGCATATTATACCTTGCAAAAAGTACATCAATTTAATCCCTATGAGAATGGCAATAATTTAGTTGAAATAGATCGATATTTTGGAAGTATAAACACAGCTGGTGCAATGTTAAAAATAAACAACAAAGAAGAAATTAAAAATCTAAAACAAGATAAAATCACCGCCAAAGATATTTTAGGAAATTCAGGTTATCAAGCTATTTGCTACGGAGGATACCGAGCAAAATCAAGAAATATCGAACCTACTGTAGCACAGATTAAAGACGATTTAAGGATATTGGCTGCGATGAACATTAAAGTGCTGAGAACCTATAATGTGCATCACGAAGAAATTTCGAATTTGCTAAAAGCTATTCGAGAAATGAAAGCACAAGATGCAAATTTTGAAATGTATGTCATGTTGGGCGCTTGGATTGATTGTAAAAATGCTTTTTCACCACAAACACCAGACCATAATGAGGAAAGCACTCGGAATGAGGTAGAAGTTGCCGAGGCTGTAAGATTAACTAATGAATATCCGGATATCATTAAAATCATTGCCGTAGGAAATGAAGCAATGGTGAAATGGGCGCAAAGTTATTATGTACAACCTTGGATCATACTGAAGTGGGTGAATCACTTACAAAAATTAAAAAAGGAACAAAAACTACCAGCAGAAGTGTGGATTACAAGTTCCGATAATTTTGCATCATGGGGTGGCGGAGACAGTGAATACCACGTGAAAGAATTGAATCAACTCATTCAATCTGTAGATTACATCTCAATGCATACCTATCCGATGCACGATACACATTATAATCCGAGTTTTTGGGGCACAACTGCAGATGAAGATAAATTGACTGAAGAAGAAAAAATACAAGCTGCAATGACACGAGCAAGAGATTATGCAATCGGACAATACGAAAGTGTATCAAGATATATGAAATCCTTAGGTGTTAATAAGCCAATTCATGTCGGCGAAACGGGTTGGGCTTCAACTTGTGATGGATTTTATAGCAATTCCGGATCCCGGGCATGTGATGAATACAAATCGGGAATTTATTATAAACTAATGCGGGAATGGTCCAATAAAAACGGAATTTCACTTTTTTATTTTGAAGCTTTTGATGAACAATGGAAAGACAGTAATAACGAACTCGGGTCCGAAAACCACTTTGGCTTAATCAGTCTAAAATCCGAAGCAAAATTTGTCATATGGGATCTGGTGGATCAGGAAATCTTAAAGGGCTTGACCAGAGAGGGAAAACCAATTACAAAGACATACGATGGGAAAAAAGATGTTCTTTTGAAGGATGTCCTGCCTCCTACCCGATTCATTAAAAAATAGACATTATGAAAACTTCGGAATTGATCATTCGAGCTAAAAAATATCTGTTTTTATTTGTTGTTTTAACGCTTAGTTCAAGTAGTTGGACTTCCTCAAATCATATGGAACTGAAAGTTTACGAAACATCGGCAGGAGGCAATTCCTTGAAAGCACTGACCTCTTTTTCAAATAGTGATAAAAAGGCCGTGTTAACTGTAAATCCAAATGAAAAATTTCAGACCATAACCGGTTTTGGCGGCTCATTTACTGAGTCAACTGCCTATTTACTTTACAAATTGAGTCCTGCCAATCGCAAAAAGATACTGGAAGCTTATTTTGGAGAAGATGGAGCCAACTATTCGCTTACTCGGACGCACATCAATTCCTGTGATTTTTCTTTGAAGCAATATGCCTACGCTATGAAGGAGGCTGATTTCAATTTAGAGCATTTTTCAATACAGCCGGATAAAGAAAACCACCTTATTGAATTGATATCAGAAGCTAAATCTATATCAAAAACAGGTTTTAATATCATTGCCTCTCCATGGACAGCGCCACCTTGGATGAAAGACAATAAAAAATGGGTGGGAGGAAAATTACTGCCTGAATATTACAACTGCTGGGCATTGTATTACTCCAAATACATCGATGCTTACAAAAAAGAAGGAATTGATATCTGGGGACTAACTGTCGTTAACGAACCGCACGGAAATGGGAATAACTGGGAAAGCATGCTCTTTTCACCTGAAGAAATGACTAATTTTGTCCAGTATCACATGGGTCCTGTATTGGAGGCGAATGGAAAATCGAAAGTAAAAATACTGGGATATGATCAAAATCGGGCCGGTCTGCAGGAATGGGTGGATGAGATGTATAAAGATAAGCAGACTTCAAAATATTACTCGGGCACTGCAATTCACTGGTACGAAAGCACATTTGAAGTTTTTCCACAAGAATTACAATATGCGCATAAAAAAGCACCAGATAAACACTTAATCCAGACCGAAGCATGTGTAGACTCTGAAATCCCACATTGGCATGATGATGCCTGGTATTGGAGCAAAGAGGCCACAGATTGGGGCTGGGACTGGGCTAGTGAAAAAGAAAAGTATTTGCATCCCAAATACGCGCCCGTTAATCGATATGCAACGGATATCATCGGATGCCTCAATAACTGGGTAGATGGCTGGGTGGACTGGAATATGGTATTGGATCGACAAGGAGGACCGAACTGGTTTAAAAACTGGTGCACTGCTCCTGTGATTGTAGACCCTGAAAAAGATGAAGTGTATTTTACTCCATTGTATTACACTATGGCTCACTTTAGTAAATTTATCAGGCCAGGAGCGGTTAAAATAGCTTGTAAAATTGAAAATGAATCAGTTATTGCTACTGCAGCGAAAAATCCGGACGGGAATATTGCAGTTGTTATTTTCAATCCAACTGATGAAAAATATACAATCGAAATAATTCTCAACAAGCAAAAAAAGCTAATTTCAATTAGCTCCAAAGCGCTGCAGACTGTGCTAATCAATAACTATTAATCTTACTATCAAAAATACGCTTTATGTCTAATATCATTTCAAATACCAAAACTCAAGTCCCGATGGGACAGAAAATCGCATTTGGTCTCGGAATGCTGGCCAACCAGATGTTTCCTGCAGCCTTGGGAATTTTCATGGTAGTATTAGTGGAAAATCTGGGTATGCCAACATGGATGTGGGGCATACTATTTTTTTTACCCCGAATTTTTGACGCGTTCTTTGACCCCATTATGGGTTTCATTTCCGATAATACAAAATCAATTTGGGGAAGACGAAAACAATATGTCTTTATCGGAGCAGTGTTAATGGGAATTTCATTTGTCATTATGTGGCAATTGTACAGAGAAAATGGAGTAAACTACAATTTCTATTTTTTCTTGATTTGGTCTTTTATCTTTTATTTTGGACTTTCAGTTTTCAGTGTTCCTTATGTCGCAATGGGCTATGAAATGAGCGACGATTTTCATGAACGGACGAGTATAATGGCAGTTGCGCAGTGGATTGGACAATGGGCCTGGGTCATTGCCCCTTGGTTTTGGGTGGTGATGTATGATCCCGCATGGTTTCCCAATGCAGATACCGCAACCAGAACCTTGGCCATTTGGGTTGGTGTTGTTTGTATGATATTGGCGATGATGCCTGCTATTTTTATAAAAAGCGACTCAACTTTGCATGATGACACTTTAAAGCCACTGACTTTTAAAACAATTGGTGGAAGCTTGAAGGAAATTCTTAGCAGCTTCAAAGAAGCTTTTTCAAACAAACCATTCACCAAACTTTGTGTGGCAACATTTTTTATTTTCAATGCATTCAATACCGTTGCAGGATTTACTTTTTTTATTGTTGTTTATTATCTTTTTGATGGCAAATCAGAAGAAGCCGGCATCTGGCCAACACTTTTTGGTAGTTTAGGAGCAATTAGTACAACCTTCATCGTAATTCCAATTGTAGCTTGGATGTCAAAAAAAATGGAGAAAAAGCGAGCTTTTTTGATTTGTCAAGGTATTTCTATTTTGGGATATATTATGCTTTGGTTTCTTTTCGTTCCAGGCAAACCTTATATGTTTCTGTATGCATTGCCATTTTTCTCATTTGGAATTGGGAGTTTATTTACTTTGATGATGTCCATGACAGCAGATGTTTGTGATATGGATGAATTGTCGTCAGGAAAAAGGAGAGAAGGTGTTTTTGGTGCAATATATTGGTGGATGGTCAAATTTGGATTTGCGATTGCAGGACTTCTAACGGGCGTTATCATGTCATACGTTGGTTTTAAAGCAGGTGCAGAAATTCAAGCTGAAGGCGCTGTTACAGGTTTGAGACTTTCCTTTTCAGGAGTACCTATTCTGGGTACACTAATTGCAATATGGGTCATGTGGGATTATGATTTGACAGAGGAGAAAGCACGATCAATTAAAAAACAATTGGATGATAAGAAAATACCCTCAAACAATCAATCAAACAACTACTTACCCGGAAAATTACAATCTTTAGTATCAAAGGGCGACGCTTTTACAACAACATTGAAAACTGATGGTAGTGCAAAAAGCAAAAAGGAAATCATCAGTCAATATTTGTCTATATTAGGTAACGGAGTTCATGGTATGTGTTTTAGTCCTTATGCCGAAGGTCAGGACACGGGAGATACCTTATCAAAGGAACAAATTAGCAGACGAATGGATATTATCGCTCCTCACACAAAATGGATTCGATCGTTCTCGTGCACTGAAGGAAACGAATTTACGCCGGAAATTGCTCATCAAAAAGGATTAAATACGTTGGTCGGTGCATGGATAAGCAATGATCTTGAAAAAAATGAAAAGGAAATACAGTCACTGATCAATTTGGCAAAAGCAGGTCTTGTGGACATAGCCGCTGTTGGAAATGAAGTTTTGCATCGGCAAGATATTTCTGAGCAAGATTTAATTCAATATATACAGCGCGTCAGAGAAGCACTTCCAGCTTCTATCCCAGTCGGATACGTAGATGCTTATTACCAGTTTTTAGACAAACCTGCATTAATTGATTCTTGCGATATCATTATGACAAACTGCTATCCATTCTGGGAAGGTGCGGATAACTCGCAGGCTCTTTCTTTTTTGGATAGCATGTTGAACATTACGCAAAAAGCAGCTAAAGGCAAAAAAGTAATCATAACCGAAACAGGATGGCCAAATATTGGTGAAAATATAGAAGCAGCAGTACCCTCTGATTTGAATGCCGTTAATTACTTCATCAATGTGCAGGAGTGGGCAAAAAGCAGAGATGTAGAATTGTTTTATTTCTCATCATTTGACGAATCTTGGAAAACTAAACAGGAAGGAAAAGTAGGTGCGGGTTGGGGTATCTGGGATAAAAATGAACAATTGAAAATCAATAAAATCTAATTAGCATGTCATTTAGAAGAAAAGAAGATCCTTTTTACAAGATAAATTTTGAAAACAATGGCGATTTGGCTCCTGAATCTTATGATTTCAGCGGCAAATCGACTAGTGACTTAAAAGCTCATTTCGCCGAAATACTAAATAGTGGAATGCAGGGAATATGTTTCAGTCTCTATGAAGATGGACAGAAACCAGGTGATGTTATTTCTGAAGAACAAGTTCGTCGACGAATGAAAATTATTGCACCATATACAAAGTGGGTACGATCCTTTTCTTGTACAGAAGGCAATGAATTCATTCCAATTATTGCACGAGAATTTGGCATTAAAACCCTTGTAGGAGCATGGTTAGGTGATGATGCAGACATTAATGAAAGAGAAATTGAAGGGTTAATAAAATTAGCCAATGAGGGGTTTGTAGATATTGCAGCCGTTGGAAATGAAGTCATGTACAGAAAAGAGTTGAGTGAAGACGAACTTCTGGACTTCATCAGCAGGGTTAAAAATGCAATTCCTGGTTCTATCCCAGTAGGATATGTAGATGCCTACTACGAGTTTAGCATAAAGCCAAGAATAACTGCTGCCTGTGATGTAATATTGTGCAATTGTTACCCGTTCTGGGAAGGCTGCCCGATGGAATATGCTTTACAGCATATGAGCCAAATGTACCATCAAGCATTGGAAGCTGCAAATGGCAAAAAAGTAATCGTTACCGAAACCGGATGGTCAAGTCGCGGTGAAAGTTTTAAAGATTCGCATCCCTCAGAGGAAAATGCCATAAAGTACTTTGTTAGTACACAACTCTGGAGTAAAAAAGAAGCAATAGATATTTTCTATTTCTCATCATTCGATGAATCCTGGAAAGTTGGCGCTGAAGGGGAAGTTGGCGCCTATTGGGGCGTATGGGATAAAAATGAAAAATTAAAGTATCAATCTTAAATGTAAGGTATTCCCTTAAACTGAAACAATTGAATCAGAAAACCTATTTTCAAATTTGTACGATGTTAATTTCTTATTTCAAATTTAAAAAATTGATTTATTAAGTAAATAGCATTTGATGTGAGCATCT
>JBMOJB010000020.1:0-38532 GCA_049316985.1 Saprospiraceae bacterium
TATTGATCGACATTACAAAAAAGATAAAGACTCTTAAAGTCTAAAAGTAGAATTAGGCATAAGTGGGATTGGTTTTGAATCAGTAAACTCCAATGTTTTAGGAGATAGGATTTTTTCATTTAAGCGCTCAAAAGGTCCGGTCGGAGAAATACTTCTTCCCAAAAAATACCCTGCATGATCCGGGGAAAGTGTGTATTCCGCAGACCACTTTATTATAAATGCATTATTCGGAGCGTTCAATACATTTAATTGACTTGGTGGGATGGGACCGCTCAGGTCGCGTCCAGAAAGTTCCAAAGCTGAAGAGGCTTTTCCCTCATCGCCAAACGGGGTAATTCCTACGACGCGATAATAACATTTTACGTCATTCCTCAAGATCGAATCTCTATAGAAATGCTGCGGAGCCTGATCTTCGCGGTTATCACTACGCATCGGGAGCTTATTGAGTAGTTCATATTTTTTACCATCGATTGATTTCTCAACAAAATATCCGGTAAATTGATTGTCATTGAAAGCTTTTGCCCATTTCAGCGTGATTAAGTGGTCGCCTTCTTCACCTACAAAATCTTCAACGGCGGGTGCGATAAAGCGTACAGCAGTTGAAATTTGAAAATAGGAGGTGTCGAATGTTCCATTTTGTTTCTTAGTATTTAAAAATATTCGATAAATATAAGCTTTGTTTTTTTCAACAGTCTTGTCATTGAATCTAAGTGCCAAACCTGTTGCTGCCTGTGCATTCAAATCAGCAGAAAGCATGGCAAAAGCAAAACGATGCTCTTGTTCTTCAGCTGCCTTTTTCAACCCTGTAAAGCCTGTGACAGATCGCGGATCAAATGTAGGTTTACCCAAAAGACATTCGGCTGCAGTAGCAACTACCGAATTGCTCGTGTCTGCTTTTGCACACCACTCTGCGAGCGTGTATGGTTTAAGCGTTGCGACAGTCTTGAAGGAAGGGAGCTTTTCGCGATTGATTTCACTTCGCTCAATTACATAACCCACTCCATTGGCGTAATGCCAGATACTGGATTTTTGAGGCCCCCACCTCAAAACTACGGAGTCCTGATAACTGCGACCAATGACAGCCAAAGTGCTTTTTGTAAGCTTCGTTTCTACTTGCGAAAAAACTACGCAAACATTCAAAATAAATAGTATAAATAAGAAATACTTTTTCATTGGAAAATTTTTAAGATACTGTATAAAAAAATTAAAGTTTAATAATTCTCATTAAGCTCAGGAAGTTATAAATCGCTAAAATCATAATAATCAGCAATACGATCACAATAGAACTCCATTTTAGAAGGCTAAAACATGAAGAAACTTGTATTATGAAAATCGATTTTGAAGGATACGCAATGATTGCACTCACGAGAAAAGTACTCTCCAGCCAAGCCAAGATCATAGTTGTATATGGTAATAGAAACGCATGTCCCACTAGACCTTTAAACGGACGCCTGTTTGCCAAAAAAAATATTAACGATCCATATAGAAGACCATAGACCATTGGATAAACAAAGCCTGCGCTCAGTTCTGCCAACAAGTAAATACCTCTACCCTGTGATGTGTAACTATCGAATATTTGAAAAGCCTCTTCAGCGCTATAAGCGATTTTCATGTCCAGCATTTCTACCTTCTTCCCTGCATATTCTTCAATATTCCGTCTAACGCCGGGAAGTATAAGCATTACCAACAATACATAAGCCACACACAAAAAAGTGAAATTGACCGGCTTCAATAAAATTATCGATAATGAGCTAAAAACCTTAAACATGTTCTTGATTGTTTGTACTGCAAAGATGAGGCAGTCAACTCATAGCAAGGTTTAAGAAAAAAACAAGAAGTGTAAAAAAGTATTAAATTATAAGTACAATTAAAACTTAACCAAAAGTTTCCTATAAATTTGACAAATAATGTATAAAACGAATAACAAATGAAACTGACAAAAATATTATATGTTGATGACGAACAACACATAAGTACGATGGTTGCCGAGTATTTGGAAGCTAAAAATATTTCCATCACCCTGATTCACGATGGTATGGACGGAATTGAAGCGTTTAAAAAGAGTGACTTTGACCTTTGTCTATTAGATATTAAAATGCCATTTAAGGATGGTTACAGTGTTGCAGAAGATATACGTGCTATTAATGAAGGCACTCCTTTTATTTTTTTAACCGGACAAAATCAGAAAGAGGATAAAATCAAGGGCTTAATGCTGGGGGCAGATGACTATATCACCAAACCCTTTAGTATGGAAGAATTGTACCTGAGAATTCAAAATATTCTAAAACGAATGAATTTTCAGCAAACAAATAGGCAGGTCTTTGCAATCTATGAAATCGGCCATTTTCTATTCGATTCAGAAACAAGAATTCTTAAATATCAGGATACAGAAACTAAATTGACAGCAATAGAAAATGAACTCTTAAAAATGTTCTGTCAAAGTGAAAACAGAGTTATTGATCGATCAATTGCACTAAAAAAAATCTGGAATGACGATGCAATGTTGCACGGAAGAAGTCTCAACGTATATGTTAGTAAAATTCGCTCCTATCTGAAAAGTGATACCCGAATCGAAGTATTGAATGTTCATGGACTAGGATACAAACTAGTATTACCCCAGTAAAATGAGAAAGAAAATAATTATCCTTTTTCTATTTTGGAACTGCCTGAACGCTAACGCACAAGTCAGACAGATAATTTTTGATCAAGTGCCAATTGATCAGGAACTGACTGCCGGTGTAGTTCTAAGTATCACACAAGACAGCTTAGGATTTATCTGGATTGGCACTTTTGAAGGTTTGGTACGTTATGATGGCTATGAATTTAAAAGAATTCCCAGTGGGGGTAAAAGTGCGTTTGCCATTTCATCAGACAGAACTTTTGATTTATTTCAAGGCAGTAATCAAAAACTCTGGATTGGTACAATAGAAGGTTTGAATTGTATAGACTTGAAAACAGCTACTGTGGAAAAATACATAGAACGAGACCTGTTAGACAAACAAAACAATGAAAATAAAGTTAATTGTATCCTCGAAGATTCAAAAGGTCGGCTGTGGTTTAACAATCAAAGTGGATTGCAGCGCTTTGATAAAACTGCCAAAAAAGCAACGGCTTTAACGCAATCAAATGCAGTTGGCAGAAAAAACGTGAATAGCGAAATCTCATCTATCATTGAAGCTAGAAATGGGCAGGTTTGGGCTGGAACAAATTCCGGCCTTTTAAAAATTAACCCAGAAAATAATACCTACTCCAAAATATTTACTTCAAAAGATACGTCCAAACCGGAAAATCAAAAAATTAGAACTATATTCTTTTCCAAGAATGAAACTTTGTGGATTGGAACAGTTAATGGCCTCGTTCAAAGTGTAGATGGGGGAAATCATTTCGAAAATGTTAAATTGCCTATTCAAGATCTTAACATTTCACAAATTAATGCAATTATTGAGGACGATGAGGGATATCTTTGGATTGGATTTTCACAAAAGGGATTGCTTCGCTGGCATCCGACTACTGGCATCTTTCAACATTTCAAATATTCATCAATTAATACAAACTCCATAATTTCCAATAATATTCAAGTCCTTTTTAAAGATAAAAGCAATAATATCTGGATTGGAACTAATAAAGGTGTAAATAAAATCAACATCCAGGTGCATCAGTTCCAGTTCTACCAAAATCAACCGGAAATTAGACAAATGGATGCTGCTAATTCAATTGAGCGCGTCTATTATGACAAGATAAATGGACTCTGGGCTACCAGTATTAGTTCAATATTAAAAAACGATGTTTTAGGACAACTATTCAAACGGAATACAAACTTCCATGACACAATTTTTATCGAAGCATTTCAAAAAGACATCAACAATAGACTTTGGATGGCCGGAATGCAAATTTTTGGAAAATCAACGACGGGTGGACTGTTCTACTACAATAAAAAAATGGACCGAATTGAACGTGCAAAAGGAGATAAAAGAACAACCTATACCAAAATGCATGACGTCAAGCTCGATATCCGAAACAACAATTATCTTTGGTTAAGTACTGTTGCTGGCTTGTGTCATTACAATATTAAAACAGCAGATACGGCATGGTTTTATCCCAGTTCTTCTGTTAAAAATGCAGATAACTGGTCGCAAAAAATGCACGAAACAAAAGATGGCCACATTTGGTTCGCTTCTCTTGGAAATGGTCTGGGCCATTTAAATGTTAATACTGGTGCATTTGAATACTTTAGACATAATTCCGATAATGAAAATTCAATAGTGAGTGATTTTGTTCGAAATATTACCTCAACAGGAAACGACAGTTTGTGGATCGCCACTAATACCGGTCTGAGTTGTTTCGATACACGTAGCCGCAATTTTACCAATTTTACATTAGACAATGGGCTGAAAGGGGGTAATATGGTTTACGATGTAATATCCGATAAAAAGGGACGAATATGGTTTACTACGAATCACTATATTTCATGTTATAATCCGCAATCCAAGGTCTTTAATTACTATAATAAAGCCCATGGGTTTACTACTAATTTTAACAGAGCAAGCATGTATCTTGATGAAAATGGTTTGCTATATGTTGGAGGAACAAACGGATTAGTAGTCTGTAATACCAATGAAATTAGGCAATACCGAGCTGTACCTAATGTCGTCCTGACAGAATTTAGTGTTAAAAATAAAAATTATCCACTTCCGCAAACAATTGAGAACACGAGGCGAATACTATTAAATTATGATGACAATATTTTTTCCTTTCAGTTTGCAGCTTTAGAATTTATCAACAACAGCAATATTGACTATGCCTACAAAATGGAAGGATTTGACAAGGAATGGACCTATTCAGGCAAGAATCGCAAAGCGACTTATACCAATCTCAATCCCGGAGAGTACACTTTTTTAGTCAAATCTACTAATTTTGATAACGTCTGGGCAGAAGCGTCTACCTTGAGCATTACTGTTATTATTGCGCCTCCGTTTTGGCAAACAAGTTGGTTTCTCTCGCTGATGGCTTTGCTAAGTATTGCTTTTATTTATTTGATCTTCCAAATCAGAAAACACCAGCAAAAACTAAGATACGACAAAGAAATTGCCGAACAGTCTGCCCGTTACAAATCCCTATTTCTGGCTAATATGAGCCACGAGATTAGAACTCCAATGAACGCAATAGTCGGACTAAGCCGCCTGCTGTCAGAAATGTCATTTGATAAAAAAGCAAAGGATTATATAGATGCAATTAAAAGCTCTGCTGAAAATTTGCTGCGAATAATTAATGATATTCTGGACTATTCAAAAATTGAATCCGGAAAATTTGTTTTTTTAGTTCGTCCTTTTGAAATACATGTTTTGCTGGATCAAATAAAAAATACTTTGCATCATAAACTGGAAGAAAAAGGGCTGGTATTAAACATTAGTATCGCAGCTGATATCCCCAAATTGTTGAACGGTGACGCCGCTCGATTAAATCAAATTCTTATTAATCTTATCGGGAATGCAATCAAATTTACTAAAAGTGGACTGATTGATGTAAATATTGAAACAATAGATAAAATAAAAGATGATCAAGTTCAAATTCAGTTTACAGTAAAAGATACCGGCATTGGTATTGCTCCTGAATACATTTCCCGTATTTTTGATAGTTTCGATCAGGGAGACGAGGAAGTATACAGCATCTACGGCGGGACAGGATTGGGCCTGAGTATAACAAAGCATCTAGTAGAACACCAAGGCGGGCATATCTATGTAAATAGTGAACTGAACAAAGGTACAATATTTACTTTTTCCCTACCTTTTACTATTTCTCACACAGCGTTAATTGCACAAAAAGAATACAATACGGAGCATCTTCCACAAAATATCAGTGTGCTCATTGTAGATGATACTTTTTTCAATCAAATGCTGGCATCTGAAATATTGAAAAAGTATATAAAAGATGTAATTATTGATGTAGCAGACAACGGACAAATCGCGCTGGAAAAGATTCTGGAAAAAAGTTTTGACTTGATCCTAATGGATGTAAAAATGCCGGTAATGGGAGGTTTCGAAGCGACTCAACTGATTAGGAAAATGCCCGAGCCAAAATGCAATACTCCAATTATCGCATTAACTGCAAATGCTGTAGCAGAACAACTTGACGAGTGTAAGCAAATTGGCATGGATGATGCAATTTCAAAGCCAATCGATAGCAACCAATTACTTTTAAAAATTAAACAATATGTTAAATTTGTCGCTTTGCCTGGAGAAGATGAACAATGATCAATCTTTAGTGAATCGTCTACTTGATATAATTAGAACTGAGCTGCCTCTACAATCGAAAAAAATAGCACTTTCTATTTTGGACGGCGACTATGATAATGTTTCCATTATTGCTCATACGATAAAAGGTCAATTAGGATACTTTGGAGCTTCTTCCGCTGTAACGTTAGCTGCATCTTTAGAAGTCGCCGCAGATAATAATTTGCCTATTAAAGAATTGAATTCGATCTATTTTTCATTGGAATCTGAACTGCAAAAAATACAAATCGAGCTCGAAGCTATCAAACTAAAAAACTAAAATGTGATCAGCGGCAGATTTTTCAACATCAATCTCAAAAATAAAGAAAACAGCGAATTTCACTGACTTAATTTTTCTATTCGATATTTGTACAAATATTTAGGCGTTGTTTCATACAGCGCTTGATATTGTTTAATTACTTTGAGCTGCCAATTCGCAGAATCAGGATGTAAAGTTGCAAATTGATAAAAAACGGCGGCCTCTTCCTCTGAACTTAAGTGATCTTGTTCCATAGCGCGTTGCAGTATTTCTTCAGCTTTTTCATACTTTTTCGAAATAATATACAGTGTGGCACACAACATCTGGTAACCAAAATGCATAGATCTTTTCGTCACGATTTCAAGGTGCTCCTCCATCTCTTGTTTTAATTCCATCGCAAGTTGCCATTCATTGTTTTCAATATATGCATAGCTCAGCTCAATCATGGATAGTCCTTGTAACAAGTGATTTTTTATCTTTTTGGCAACTGTAATTGAGCGTTCATAATATAAAATTGCTTCTTTAAAATTCCCCTGGTAAAAACTAACTTGTGCCAGTGTATTGAGAGATTTGATAATCCCCTTTTGATAACCAAGTTCTTCACAAAGTTTTAAATTAGGTTCGAGACAACCAAGTGCTTTTTCAAATTCTCCAATCAGTGCATAATGTGTACCTAGTAGGCCAAACGCTATCGCTATACCTTGTCGGTCTCCCAGCGACTCCGTCAATTGCAGGTCTTTTTCAAAGTACTTCTTTGCTTTGCCAAAATCACCTTTATTTTCGTAGACACTTCCAATGCAACCTAAAGCAATAGATTCCAATAACTTATTTCCCAATTCTTCGCTTAAAGCCAACCCTTCCTTATAGTGCAAGAGTGCCGAATCGTAGTCTCCCTTTTCGTAAAATATAATTCCAAGATTGGTGTGCAGCGATGCCAAACCTTGTTTGTCATTTTGTTCTTCTGCGACAGGTAGAAATTTCTGAATGCTAAGGATGCCTTCGTCGTACTTATTCAAGTTCATATAGGTTAATCCCAGTGTAGCAATATTTTGAGGGCTAATTCGCTTTTCATCGACTTTTCGAATGATCAGCATGGATTGTAAAAAATAATTTTTTGCCTCTTCATATTGTCCCTGCCTGAAACTCAGATTTGCAAGATTTGCAAAAGATTTACTTTTTCCAATTGCATCATCCAGGAATTCAAATAGCTCTAGCGCACGTTCAAAATATTGTTTTGCTTCTACGTAGTTGCCCTTCATCATTAGCACACTACCTAATGCATTTTTTGACCTTCCTGCCAATAGTCTATCATCAGTGCTGGTTGACAATACCAATGCTTCGTAAAATGTCTTTTCAGCATCATTCCAGGCACCCATTAATTGCTCAATCTTGCCTTTTTGCAAAAGGGCTTTTAGCAGCATATTCGCCGCTGCATCCTTCTTATAATAATCAATTAGTTTTTCATAAAATGTCAAAGCCTGCATATTCTGAAAATTGCGTCGAGCAAATTCTGCTGCTTTTTCAAGGTATTTGACCGTTAAATTAATAACATCAGCCTGCTCGTAATGAAAAGCAAGATCTACATATCTTTCCTCAATACTGTCTTTATATACATGCTCAATTGCTTCAGCTATCAGCTTATGTAAGTCGCGCAATCTAGTCCCCAATTGCATTTCATATACTGCTTCTCTGAGCAAAGAATGCTTGAAAATATATCTTATTTCATTGATTGCCCACCATATCTGACTTTTTTCTGCTGTAAGAATTTGTTCTTGAAGCAAGGTGCGTTGATTGCCATTTAGCTTCAAAAATTCTCCCTGTCTGCTCATCACTTCTGATAAAACCGGTACTTCAAATTCTCTTCCGATCACAGCTGCTGCTTTTACAGTCTCTTTAACCAAGTACGATAGTCTGTCCACTCTTGCCATCAAAACAGCATTTATTGAACCACTCAACTTCATAGTGCTATCTTTAATGGTCCAACAATTATCATTTTTAACAAGCAAGGATGATTCGGTAAAATATTCCAGAATTTGTTCGATATAAAATGGATTCCCATTGCAGGAGCGTTGAATAAATTCTAAAAAGGTGCTATCAATGGGTGCGCCAAGCCGCATTCCAGCCATAACTTGAATAGCCTCTGAACTTAAGGTATTTAAATCAATCTCGATTTGATCAATTCCATTTTCGAAATAAAATGATGGAGAAAATATGATCGGTTTTTCGCCATCATCCTGATATCTGGAAGTAACAATTAGCAAAACCGGAAATGATTTAAGTTTTACTATAAACTCAGGTAAAATACTTGCTGTTTCATTATCAGTCCAGTGCCAATCCTCCAATTCAATCAACAATGGCTTCACTATCGCCCTGGCATAAAAGAAATTTATGATGGCACTTATGGTATTTTCATGTCTTCCTTTTGCATCAAGTTGTGACCAAAGTGTATCTTCTAAAATAATTCCGATAAGGCCGCCTAAAATTGATTTGCTTCTGATCAACTCTTTTATTACAGCATCTGCTTTGGGATGTGTGCTGTCAAGAAGCTGCTCTATAAGTTTTTCAAATTGAATCTCAAAAAATACTTTGTTCTCTTTTAACGATTTGTCACCGCTTTGGTCAAAGCAGTTTTTTAGGGCATAAATAAAAGGATTAAAAGGTTTCTGCAAAATTTGATCGGATTGGCAAACGAGATAATCGATTTCTTTCGTTTCACCAAGCTTCTTTTTTAACTCATAGCACAATCTGCTTTTCCCAATTCCGGGCTCACCAAAAATAGTGGCAACACCAGAAAATTTTCCTGTTAGAATAGGAACAGCAAAATTATACAACCGCTGCATCTCCTCATTTCTTCCCACAATGGCACCTACATAGCTTCTGTCCTCTTCACTTTTTTTACCAAACAATAAGTAAGTAGGAATATCTGCTGCAATTCCTTTATAACTGATATTACCATGATAAGAGTATGAAAAACCTTTGACTTTACTAGTCTCCAGATCGGTAAAAATCTGATTTTTGCCGGCTTCCATCATTAATCTTGCCGCAAGGTTAACCCTACTGCCGACCGCACCATATTGGCATCTTTGCTTTCCTCCAATCAGACCGGTATAGGCCAAACCTGAACTAATTCCAATAGAAACAGAAAGTTCAAGGTGACTGGACACTTCTTCAACTACACTTAAGGAAAATTCCAAAGCCCGCTGACCGTTATTTTCGTAAGAAAGTGGGGCGCCGAAAAAGACCAGCATTACTCCACCTTTGTCTCCAAATTCGATTTCCTTAAAATATCCCGAAAAATTATGCACCTGATCGAGCACTTTAGTGGCAAATGAATCCAGTTCCGCATGGGTTTTCACTCCTTTAAATGAAATAAATACGGACACAACTTCCCGAAATTCACCGGATTGGTTAAATTCTAAAATGGATTCCGGAAGGAAAATTTTTCCAATTTCAAATGATAATGGCTTGCTTTCAATGTGTTGCAAATTTTCTCTATCAGTTACCTCAAAACTACCTAAGCGAAAAAAGCCAGCACCGACAATCTCCTTTTCAACCGGAATTGGCAAATTCGAATCAAATTTTTCATCAAATACAATCTCTTGTGCAGCCGCTTTTGATTGGCCTTCTGCACTTCTTTCAATGGCTTCCCCTCTAAAATAAAAGCTTTTGTATTGTGCTCCCACAATCCCCCACTCAACATTTCCAAAAGAAAGCCCTATTTTACATCGTATTTCAAACTCTTCAGAAAATTTGTGGCCTATAAATTTGTTGGTGAATTTTCTTGCCAGCGACAATAGCTCTAATCCGCCAATATGACGCTTTGGAAAGATGGCATGAAAAGCATCCCCTGCAAAATAAGGGATGAATCCACCTTCTGCATAAACTGATTCAACCAATGGTTCGAAAATATTATTTAATATTTTCGAAAGCACTTCAGCACCGGAAGTGCCTCGCTGCAGCAAAGTCTCTGTCATCGGAGTAAATCCCGACAAATCGATAAAAAGCGCAAAAGCTTCAAAATTTCCTGAATTTTGACCTTTTTCGAAATTATACTGAATAATGTTTGGTAATAACGAATTCAATTTGTTTGTTTTATCCTTTTGGGTTAGGGAAGTACTTGCTGGCAAATTTAGTAATTATTGTCCGATGATCGGCCAGATTAACTTTAAAATTGTAAAAAATGACGTTATTTCAGTGTAATTTTGCAACCCAAATATAAAATAATGATATTATCTGACAAAAAAATTCTAGAGGCCATCGATAATGGCAAAATTCTTATTGATCCGTTTCTACCCGAATGCCTGGGTACTAACTCCTATGATGTCCACTTAAGTCCTTATCTCGCAATTTATATCGACCCCGTTTTGGATGCGAGAAAACACAACGCAATTGAAGAAATTATTATCCCTGAGGAAGGCTATATCCTTGCACCCGGAACGCTGTATCTCGGCTCAACCGTCGAGTACACGGAAACCCATCATACTGTTCCTTTCCTGGAAGGAAAATCAAGTATAGGTCGCTTGGGAATAGACATACATGCCACTGCCGGTAAAGGAGATGTAGGATTTTGCAATTATTGGACACTCGAAATTTCTTGTGTTCATCCGGTAAGAGTTTATGCAGGAATGCCAATCGGACAACTCATCTACTTTACAGTTGATGGTGAAATTGAAAATTATTACAATAAAAAGCAAAATGCAAAGTACAACGAACGCACTCCTAAACCAATGGAAAGTATGATGTGGAAAAATAAGTTCTAAACATTAGCCGGCCAATTTCGAGGTTGCAGAAAATTTTCAAAACCAAATAGCACAACAATGGATTTTAATAATTACGCTTATACCCGCCCGGATATCGAGTTGTTCGGCAAAGAATTTAGTGACAAGTTAGATATACTAGAATCTGAATTAAATATAGAAGTATTCGAGCGCACCTTTGAAGCTTTGAATGCGATGCGAGAATCTTTTGATACCATGTTCAATATCGGATATATCAGGCATTCAATTAATACGAAAGATGATTATTATGCCGATGAAAATGACTTTTTCGACAATGCGTTACCCCAGTTTCAGGCATTGACTACGCGTTTTTACGAAGTTTTAATCAATTCACCTCTGAAGGATCACTTGATTAAAAAGTGGGGAAATCAATTTTTTGTTATTGCAGAATCCAACCTGAAAATTTTCAAGCCCGATATTCTGGAGGACCTTCAGCAGGAAAACAAAAGTAGCAGTGAATACACAAAACTCAAAGCTGGCGCAGAGATAAAGCTTGATGAAAAAATCTATAACCTATCTGGTCTGATTCCTTTAGAAAGTGGAGCGGATAGAAATGTAAGAAGCAAAGCGGCCGTTGCAAAGTGGCAATTTTTTGCAGAGATTTCAGAAAAAATTGAGGGGATATTTAGCGACCTAGTAAAAACCAGAGATACCATTGCAAAAAAATTAGGTTACAAAAATTTTGTGGGACTTGGGTATCAACGGATGTTGAGATCTGACTACAATGCGGAGATGGTGGCCATCTTTCGTAAGCAGATTCAAGACCATATCGTTCCGTTGGCTTCTCGACTGTATGAACGCCAGGCAAAACGAATCGGGTTGGATAAACTCAAATTTTATGATGAAGAATTCAAATTCAAATCTGGAAATGCCGCTCCTAAAGGTTCACCGGATTGGATTGTTGCCCATGCTGCAACCATGTACAAAGCGTTATCTCCTGAAACCAACGACTTTTTTTCATACATGCAATCCAATAATCTGATGGATCTCGTCAATAGAGATGGGAAAGCTACCGGTGGTTATTGTACTTACATCGCGGACTACAAAGCACCTTTTATTTTTTCTAATTTCAATGGCACAAGCGGAGATATAGATGTGCTAACACATGAAGCGGGTCACGCTTTCCAGGTGTATTCAAGCAGGAATTTTGCTATTCCCGAATACCATTGGCCTACCTACGAATCCTGCGAAATCCACTCAATGAGTATGGAGTTTTTTACCTGGCCCTGGATGCAACTATTCTTTGAAAAAGATGTAGACAAATATAAATTCGCACACTTGTCTGCTGCACTTCAGTTCCTTCCATATGGTGTTGCAGTTGACGAATTCCAGCATGTGATTTATGAAAATCCCGAGTTTACAACTGTTGAGCGAAACAATGCATGGAAAGAAATAGAGAAAAAATATCTGCCACATCGCGATTATGACGGAATCGAATTTCTGGAAAACGGAGGTTTCTGGCAAAAACAAAATCACATCTTCAATTCCCCTTTCTACTACATCGATTATGCACTTGCACAAATTTGCGCCTTTCAGTTTTGGAAAAAAGATCAGGAAAACCACCAAACTGCCTGGGAGGACTATGTGAAACTGTGCAAAGCCGGTGGAAGTTTATCTTTTCTCGAATTGGTTAAGCTGGCAAATTTAAGGTCTCCTTTTGAAGAAGGATGCATCGCTGAGGTTGTCGGTGAAATTGATAAATGGCTTGAAAGCATCGATGACGCCGATTTTTAATTATCTTTGTTTGCCTTAAAATGATTGAGCAATTCATCCAGTTAATCCTTACGAAACAAATATTATGCAAGTACTAATCTATGGCACATTGTTTAAAGAGCAGGATATCCCATATATCCAGCACTTATTTGATACTTTGCATGAAACAAATACCAATTCCTACATCTATAAATCTTATTTTGAACAACTACAGCCTTTCATAATTTTTCATCGCGATGTTGCTGTTTTTGAAAGTACTCTTGATTTCAAATCTCATAAAATAGACTTCGTGGTTACTGTCGGAGGAGATGGCACTATTTTAAGGGCAGCTACTTTAATTAAAGATAGCGGCGTACCTGTATTGGGAATTAATCTGGGAAGACTAGGATATCTTGCCGATATTGAAAAAGCGCTTATAAAAGATGCTATTCACGCACTTGAAAAAGGGCAATACAGGATTGATGAACGCTCACTCCTCTACCTTGAGTCAAGCCATCCTTTATTTGGTGATGTTCCATTTGCCCTGAATGACTTCACAATCCTCAAAAGGGATACTTCATCGATGATTACGATACACGCTTATGTGAATGGCGCTTATCTGAATTCTTATTGGGCTGATGGGCTTATTGTGGCGACTCCGACCGGATCAACGGGCTATTCTCTTAGTTGCGGCGGCCCTATCGTTTTCCCCAACTCCTCTAATTTCGTACTTACACCGGTAGCGCCACATAACCTGAATGTGCGGCCGGTAGTAATTGCTGATTCTTCTGTCATTTCTTTTGAAGTCGAAGGCCGTGCCGACAATTTCCTTTGCACGCTTGATTCCCGCTTCGAAACCATTACTTCTGAATTTCAAATTGCTATTCGCAAAGCGGACTTTACTTTGCCGCTGGTACAAATGCAAGACCATACTTTCCTCAAAACTCTGAGAAAAAAATTATCTTGGGGAGTTGATCAACGAAACTAAGTTCATCAATGAAACAGCTGTTTATAATATTTACTGCGCTGCTTTTCTTAAATTGTGCGCTCGCTCAAAACACCTCAAACCCGATAAAATACGTCAATGTAAACATACATTTCATGTTGAAAAATGACGGCAGTGGAAATTTCAATGAATATTGGGATGGAGTCAGGGATTCAACAAAAAATGGCTATTTTTTTGCTGAAAAAGTAATTGATAAAGCAAACTACGAACTGTCCCACAATCAAAAAATGTTTAGAAAACCATTTGGAATAGATTCGATAGACGTATTGCCTGTCAATGTACAATATAGCTTAAAAGGAGTCTATTTCGACCGAGATGATAAGTTTCAAAATGATGATTTTTTCAGTGGCTGGGATATCCTCGATAAATTTGGAGTAAATACAAAAACCGAAATCAATATATTTTCAATAGCACCGGAGCGCTCCGGAAGTGGTATTGCGATTCAGATTTTATCCCCTGAAATAAAGTCTCCCGCATTAGCAACCAAAGTGTCCTATTACAACAAATACTTAATTAGCCCTGAATGGAGTGAAAACTACGCAGCGAGCACGATTAACCATGAAATCGGTCACCTTCTCGGACTCAACCATACCTGGAATACTGACGATGATTGTGAGGATACGCCAATGGGATTCAGAAAAGAAAGTGGAGAGTGGGGACAGTGCTGGGGATATCAAACAAATGATAAATATTGCAACAACTGGCTGAATATATCCAATAATATAATGGATTATAATGAACATTACCCGCATGCCTACACTCCTTGCCAAATCAATAGAATTCAAATCATGCTGCGGACTTCCGCTTCAGCATTTGTCGAACAAATCGGAGGTGCTCCTCCGGTCAATATCTTCCTGAAAGTTCAAAAAGAATACGCCCCGGAAGCTGTAATTATTGAAGGATCCGCCACTAGCAACGAACAATCATATCGCATCGAAGTCATTAATTTGAAGAAAAATCCAAAATTTCCTAAGTGGATCAGAAAAACAGTCTGGAGTTCGGATTGGACAGCCGAACCACTTTCGAATTTGAACCTTTCGAACCGTACAGATTTTAAAAAGGGTAATTATTATCTGATAAGAACAAAAGTGAAATCAAAAGAAGCTAGAGTTAAGTCTGTTGAGAACACATTTTATATTAAATAATTCGTTTATCAACTTAAGCAATTTTTGCCTTTGATTTTCCCCTTATTTTGATTAATTTTGCATATATCTTATATGTAAAATTATGTCTCCTTTCGCACATAGACTTTATCTGATTGTTTTGTCTTCAATCGTCGTTCTTACTACAATTTATCTCATATTTAGTGGTTCAAATTACTATTTTACATCCTTAGAAGAACGTTTTTATCATCCGGATCATGCCAGGCTTAAACCAAGTGGAATTTATGGACATGGACTAGGTATTTTTGGTACTTTGCTGATTATTATCGGAGTTGTCGGTTATATGGCCCGTAAAAGATTTCGCTCATTATCACGCATAGGTGTGCTAAAACATTGGCTGGAATTTCACATTTTTTTATGTACAATTGGCCCCATTATGGTCCTGTTTCATACCGCATTTAAATTTGGAGGAATCGTATCGGTAAGCTTTTGGAGTATGGTGGCAGTTGTAGCAAGTGGTGTTGTAGGCAGATTTATCTATTTGCAAATTCCCAGGACAATACAAGGACGTGAATTGAGTTTAAGCGAAGTTCATGAAATGAAATCAAATGTCTCTGCAAATGTAAAACAGACTATTGAAAAGTTGCCGCCTGCCATAATACAACTGCTAGATACCAACAATTATATCTCTGAAACCGGTTATAATAAAAAAGGATTTTTCGGTCAATATCTTTCCGATTGGAAAAGAAAAAATAACGTAAAAAAACAATTAAATCTGTTGCATATTCCCGGCGCTGAAGTCAAAACAATCGTACAAAGAGTAAAAGATGAAATGGGAATTTCAAGAAAAATACAAAGATTAGTGACCATGCAAAAATACTTTCGGTATTGGCATATCGCACACCTTCCTTTTGCATTGATTATGATGATAATTATGGTGATTCATGTCGCTATCACGCTAACTTTTGGATATAAATGGATATTTTGAAATGGAAGAAATCGTAATTTATGGAATTGTCGGACTGATCTGTTTTGGAATCATGTACATTTATCTTAGAAAACTAAGAAAAGAATCCGATATCGTATCCGATAAAATTGAAAAAGCAATAGAAAGTGGTATTCACGAACCCGTATCGCTTTACCCCTTCATCAATGAGGACAATTGCATTAAAAGTGGCGCATGCATAAGTGCCTGTCCGGAAAAGGATATTATAGGAATAAGAAATGGAAGGGCAACGCTTATTAACGCATCAAGATGTATTGGGCATGGAGCTTGTTTTCATGCTTGCCCGGTTGAAGCAATTTCTTTGAGAATTGGAACAGAAAAAAGAGGAATTGATTTACCACACGTCAATCAAAATTTTGAAACCAATGTACAAGGCATCTTCATTGCCGGTGAACTGGGTGGAATGGGCTTGATAAAAAATAGTGTCGAGCAAGGTAAACAGGCTGTTCAAAATTTATCTAAAACATTGGATAAAAACCATAACGCTGAGTACGATCTGCTCATCATTGGCGCCGGCCCGGCAGGAATCTCTGCGTCATTGGAGGCAAAAAAGATTGGTCTGCAGGCGCTTATTCTAGAACAAGATACGCTAGGTGGAACAGTGTATAATTTTCCGCGAGCGAAAATTGTTATGACAGCACCTATGGACTTGCCTTTGTATGGAAAAGTAAAACTGTACCAGACCAGCAAAACAGAGTTGCTGACTCTCTGGAATCAGGTTATTGCTGAAAACAAAATAAAAATTCACGAACATCAAAAGGTCGAGGAAATATGCAAAGAAGGTTCCAATTTTAGAATTAAAACCCTTTCTGGTGAATCTTATTTAAGCAATAAAGTGCTTCTGGCGATCGGCCGCCGAGGCTCTCCGCGAAAACTGGGAGTCGCCGGTGAAGAACTGGAAAAGGTCGCATACAAGCTCCTGGAACCAGAATTAATTCAAAATAAAAATATTCTGGTTGTTGGCGGTGGAGATTCCGCAATCGAAAGTGCACTGCTGCTTGCTGAAGATAATCGCGTGATTCTCTCCTATCGCGGAGATACTTTCGGACGTCTAAAACCCAAAAATGCCGAAAATTTAGAGATAGCAATCAAGTCCGGAAAAATAACAATACTTTTTGGCTCCAATGTGACGAAGATCATCGCTGATAAAGTTGAAATTAAAGAAAAAGACAATAAATTGCAATTCTATGACAATGATCTGGTCTATATTTTTGCCGGAGGAGAATTACCAACTCAATTTTTAGAAAAATCTGGTGTTCTGATTTCAAAAAGATTTAACTATACGATGTTGTCTCATAAAAAATAAAATGAAATTTCTGACCCCATTCCAATTGCTACTGCTTAGAAACGCAACTGTTGTTGCTTTTTTGGTCGTACATGTCTTGAATATGGGTGCACAAATCTCTCCAGGTAAACTCTCCAAAGGACACAGCAACTTAGAAGGAATCAGTAATTGTACCGCATGCCACGAACTTGGTGCGAAAATATCCGAACAAAAATGTTTGAATTGCCACAAAGCGCTTCAGGCAAGGATTTCACAAAACAAAGGGTACCACGTTTCTTCTGAAATCAAAGGTAAATCCTGCATCACTTGTCACAGCGAACACCATGGCTATAATTTTGAAATGATTAGATTTGACAAAAACAAATTTAACCATACTCAGACCGGTTATGAACTGAAAGGCGCACACGGCAAACTCGAGTCCTGCGCCAGATGTCATACAGATAATTATATCGCCGACAACAACATCAAACAAAATAAAAATACATTTCTAGGACTAGATACAAGATGTCTCGCTTGTCACGATGATTATCACCAGAAAACGCTATCGTCTGATTGTGCCAAATGCCATAATTTTGACAATTTCAAACCGGCAGTTTCATTTAGGCATGACAAAACAGAATTCCCTCTGTCTGGTGCACATATAAAGGTAGATTGTGCAAAATGCCACAAAAGCGAAACTAGAAATGGAAAGAAATTCCAGGATTTTGCTATTGCTTCATTCAAAAACTGTTCTTCTTGCCATAAAGATCCGCACAAAGGCGAATTTGGAGCGAATTGTAAATCATGCCATACAGAAACTTCATTCAAGACCTTAAAATCGCCATCCAATTTTAATCACTCGCTTACCGGATATAAACTGGAAGGCAAACATGCTTCTATTGACTGTAAGAAATGCCATGACAACAGAAATGCACCAAAAGAAAATTACCATGAGTTCAAATTATTAGGCGAAATAGTCTGCCTCACTTGTCACCAGGACGTTCATAAATCTAAATTTGGGACAAACTGTAAGGACTGCCATTCTCAACAAAGCTTCAGTTATACCAAAAGCGGAGCGAATTTCGACCATGCTTTGACGGGATATACATTATCCGGTAAACACACAACTGTGGATTGTAAAAAATGTCACACCGGTCCGAAAATGACAGCTGTGCTCAAGCATGACAAATGCGCTGACTGTCATAAAGACCAACACAATGGTGAATTTTTGGATAACAAAAACCGCGATTGCGCTGACTGTCATAAAGTGACAGGATTCAATGACGGATCTTTTGGAATCGAACAGCATGAAGCGTCTGCATTTCCATTAAAAGGAGGACACCTTGCAACTCCTTGCAATGCTTGCCACTTAAAAGAAAATAAATGGACTTTTAAGCATTTGGGTAGCACTTGCAATGATTGCCACAAAAACATACACAGTGGATTTATTAGTGAAAAATATATTCCCGCAAATGATTGCCGTTCTTGCCACAGCAACGAAAGCTGGTTAGCGGTTGCGTTTGATCATTCGCAGACAAATTTTGACTTAAAAGGCAAACATAAATCAATTGAATGTCGTGCTTGTCATTACAGAAATGATAACAAGGAAATTAAATCACAAATTTTCATTGGCTTGAATTCGGAGTGTGCAAAATGCCACGAAAATATCCATGGTGTTCAATTTGAAGAAAATGGTAATACGGATTGCAAAAAGTGCCATGGCTTTGAAAAATTTGACAGAAGTAATTTCAATCACAATAATGCCGCTTTCAAATTAGATGGCGCGCACACTAAAGTTTCCTGCAATAAATGTCATCAGGAAGAATTAGTAGCTGGTAAGAAAAATATAAAATACAAAACAGGAAAACTGCTATGCGCAGATTGTCATTCATAGTATTCTTAGTCCTTTTTGGATTTATTCTGGCGTGGGGCCAATCTCCACACGGAAAGGGATTTGCTATGGATTGTGCCAAATGTCATAGCGCTGAAACTTGGAGTTACAATTCGAAAACAACCAAATTTCGACATGATAGTACGTTGTTTCCGCTTGTCGGTCAACATACAGATGTAAACTGCAAATCTTGCCATAGTTCACTCGATTTCAAAAAAGCAGACAGTAAATGCGTGTCGTGCCATACGGATGTTCATCAGCAGACCGTTGGAACAGATTGTGCCAGATGCCATACGCCAAAATCCTGGATTGTCGAGAATGTAACACAGATACATGAACAGATTTCTTTCCCGTTAATGGGCGTTCACGCAACTGTGAATTGTAACGACTGCCACAATAGCGAGACCAATACCCGATTTAGTCCTATTGGAATGGAATGCATAAACTGCCATAAAAACGACTTTGTTACCAGCCAAAAACCAAATCACATTAAAAAAGGTTTTTCTCAGGATTGTGCTTCTTGCCATGGACTAACAGGCACAGCGTGGAACACAAATAAGGTCGATCATGCATTTTTTCCTTTAGAACAAGGGCATAAAATTAGCGATTGTACTGAATGCCATAAAAATGGGGATTACTCAAACGCTACTCCAAATTGTATAAGTTGTCATCAAAAGGATTTTAACAGCTCGATTAATCCAAACCATAAAGCTTCAGGTCTGTCTACTGACTGTGTAAGTTGCCACACCATTGCACCAGGTTGGAAGCCCGCTACATTTACCAATCATGATGGATCGTATTTTCCAATTTATACCGGAAAACACAAAGGCACGTGGATAGAATGCAAAGATTGCCACAGCAATTCCAGCGATTACTCAAAATTTACTTGTACAACATGTCATAAAAATCCGGAAACGAATGTTGCGCATTCATCAGTAAGTGGATATAGTTTTACAGACAATGCCTGTCTGGCTTGCCACCCTACCGGCGATGCCAGTAAGACCTTTGACCACAATTCGACCCAATTTGCACTTACCGGTGCCCATCGCATGCTGGATTGTGTCAGTTGTCATGCAGGAGGCTATAAAGGTACACCAACACAATGTAAAGATTGTCATACCAAAGATTACAACCTGGCCATTAATCCGGACCATAAAAAACTAAACATCAGTACCGACTGCATATCCTGTCATACCACAAATCCGGGTTGGAGTCCGGCAACATTTGGTATACACAATTCGATTTATCCATTGAATGGTGCTCATGCTGCTATATCAAATCAATGCAATGCTTGTCATAAAGACAATTACAATAATACACCAAACACATGTGTAGCTTGTCACAAAACTGACTATAACAATACAAAAGATCCAGATCACAGCATCAATCAGTTTTCACAGGATTGCGCCACTTGCCATACTGAATCGGCATGGGCACCATCGACTTTTAATCACGATGGACAATATTTTCCAATTTATAGAGGCAAACATAAAGGACAGTGGAGCCAATGCGTCGATTGCCATCCGGTGAATGGCGATTTAAAGCAATTTACTTGTATTTCTTGTCATAAAAATCCTGAAACTACGACTGCTCATAATGGCGTTGCAGGTTATAATTACAACAACAACGCCTGTCTTGCGTGTCACCCAACCGGCGATGTCGGTATGGCATTCAATCACAACAATACCGCATTTCCACTTACCGGAGCGCACAATGGCCCTGATTGTATCGCATGTCATGCAAAAGGTTATAAGGGAACTTCTACCGTTTGTGCGGACTGCCACAAAGTAGATCTTGACCAGGCAATTAATCCGAACCATAAATTACTTGGCTTCAGCAATGATTGCTCAAAATGCCACAGCACAGCTCCGGGCTGGAATCCAGCTTCATTTAGTGAACACAATACGGTATATACTTTAAAAGGAGCACATGCTACAATCGCTAATGATTGTGCTGCTTGTCACAAGGGGAACTACAATAATACGCCTAACACCTGCATCGCTTGCCACAATAAAGACTACAACGATGCCCTTGATCCAAATCACGTAGCGTTTCAATTTTCTACGGATTGTGCTACTTGTCACACTGAAAATGCGTGGAATCCATCAACCTTTAACCACGACAACCAATTTTTCCCAATTTATACCGGAAAACACAAAGGACAGTGGAGTCAGTGTATCGATTGCCATAATAAATCAGGAAACACCCGCGAATTCACTTGTATTACTTGTCACCAGAATCCGGAAACAAACACAAAACATCAAGGAGTTGCGGGCTACAATTATTCAAGTCAGGCTTGCTTTGCCTGCCACCCGACAGGAGAAGCCGATAATATATTTAACCACAATGCCACTATGTTTCCGCTAACTGGCGCACATCTTGGCGCAGAATGTGCTAGTTGTCATGCCACTGGATACAAAGGCACCCCAACTACCTGTGTTAACTGTCATACAACTGATTTTAATCAATCTAAGAATCCTGACCACAAAAGTCTTGGAATATCTACCGACTGTGTTTCCTGCCATACAACTGCACCGGGATGGGCACCTGCTACCTTTTCGAATCACGAAAGTTTCTATCCTATAGAAGGTGCGCACAAAAGTATTGCAAATGATTGTGCAGCTTGCCATAAAGGAAATTACAGCACCACTCCGAATACTTGTGTAGGTTGTCATACTCAGGATTACAATGACACCAAAGACCCCGATCACTTTATTGGTAAATTTCCGAAAGACTGTGCCACCTGCCATAGTCAAGACAACTGGACAACTACGAACATTGATCATAATATTTTCTATCCTTTGCTTGGCGCTCATGCAACAATTGCAAAAAACTGCAAAGATTGTCATGCAAGTGGATATAACAATACACCAAATACATGTATTGGTTGTCATACCAAAGACTATGACGCCGTAAAAAACCCCGATCACTTAGCAGGGAAGTTTCCTAAAGATTGCAGCACCTGTCATAGTCAGAATAATTGGACATCCACCAGTTTTGATCACAACATCTTTTATCCTTTGACAGGTGCGCATGCATCAATCTCAAACAATTGCAAAGCATGCCATATCAATGGATATAACAACACGCCGAATACATGCGTAGGATGTCACACAGCAGACTATAATGGTGCAAAGAACCCGGATCACCTAGCCGGCAATTTTCCGAAAGAATGCAATGCTTGTCACTCACAAGTCAGCTGGTCACCGACAAGTTTTAATCATAGCATTTTCTACCCCTTAACAGGTGCACATGCCGGTATTGCTAATAATTGCAAAGATTGCCATATCAACGGTTATAATAATACACCAAATACCTGTGTCGGTTGTCACCAGCAGAATTACAATACCTCACTTAACCCCAATCATAACTCTATTGGCATTTCAACCGATTGTGCTTCATGTCATACTACTGCGCCGGGATGGAGTCCGGCTTCAATGCCCAACCATAATACATACTACGCAATCACTGGCGCACACGCTGCTATTTCTACAGATTGCGTAGCATGTCATAATGGAGACTATAAAAATACACCAAATACTTGTGCGGGTTGCCATACAACTGATTACAATAAGACCGTTAGCCCGGACCACAAAACGCAGCAGTTCCCAACAGATTGCGCCTCTTGTCACAGTCAAAATGCATGGGCACCTTCAACCTTTAATCATAGTAATTACTATCCTTTGCTGGGTGCACATGCCAACATAAAAAACAATTGTGTAGATTGTCACAAAGGAAATTACAACAATACCCCAACTACTTGTGTGGGTTGCCACAGTTCAGATTTCAACGGTGCAACAAATCCAGATCACAAAAACAATTTATACAATAATAACTGTACGAGTTGCCATTCTCAAAATGCCTGGAGCCCTGCGTTGTTTGACCATAACCCTGTCTATCCTTTGACTGGTGCACATACAAGCGTAAGTTCACAATGTGCTTCTTGTCACCATGGAAATTACAGTAATACACCACAGACTTGTGTTGGATGCCACCAAACCGATTTCAATACTTCATTAAACCCGAAACACAACGTTCTAAATTTATCTACAGATTGTGTTACATGCCATAGCACAACTCCGGGTTGGAGTCCGGCATCTTTTCCAAATCACAATTCATTCTACGTTATCTCCGGTGCTCATACCGCAATAAGTAATGATTGTAATGCTTGTCACAAAAGCAATTACAATAATACACCAAATACATGCGTCGGCTGCCATCAGGCAGATTATAATAATGCCAACAATCCTGATCACGACGTTAAACTATTTCCTACGGAATGTAAGGATTGTCATAGTCAGAATGCCTGGACTCCATCGTCATTCAATCATAGCAACTATTATCCTTTAACGGGAGCACATTCAACTATTGCTAACGATTGTGTCGCTTGTCATCATGGAAATTATACCAATACACCGAAAACCTGCGTCGGTTGCCACCAAGGCGATTACAATACTTCTTTGAATCCTAAACACGTTTTAAAGGGAATTTCAACCGATTGTATTACTTGTCATACTACTACTCCGAGTTGGAGTCCTGCTTTATATCCAACGCACAACGCAGTCTATTTGATATCCGGCGCACACGTTCTTTTGGATTGTATTGACTGTCACCAAGGCAATTTTAACACAACTCCTAAAACCTGCATTGGCTGCCATCAATCTGATTACAATACGGCAACTAATCCGAATCATCTCTCAGCTCAGTTCCCAACAGACTGCGTGTTATGTCATACCCAATCTGTTTGGACTCCATCTACATTTCATCATGACCAGATGTACTTCCCGATATACTCCGGCAAACACCATAATGCTTGGAATCTATGCACTGATTGTCATACAAATACCAGCAATTACTCCGTATTCAGTTGCATCACCTGTCACGAGCACAACAACAAATCAAAGGTCGACAATGATCACGACGAGGTAAATAATTATTCGTACAGCAGTAATGCGTGTTTTGCTTGCCATCCAACGGGCAGCCACTAATAACTCTAAAAAATGAAGTATATATTCTTTTATGCATTTTTCCTTTGCTTTCCAATGCTATTAAGTGCACAAGCAATAAAAAGCAGGTTAGAGGGCTCTGTTTCATATACAAGTAACAAAAATGTTTATGTAAGATTCTATTCTACTGAAAATATCAGTGTGGGAGATACTTTGTTTGTTCAAAAGGAATCTACCTGGATTCCCGCATTGAAGATCAAACAAAAATCATCAACATCTTGTGTAGCAGAAAATTTTACCGTGAATACCATAACTCAAGGTCAATCCATTTCATTTTTCAAAACACAAACGAAAGATGTCCAATCAAAACCCGAAAGTGTGGCCCCTCAGATTCATGTCCAACCTGCTGTTACGCTTGATTCTTTGCCTGTTGTTGAAGCGACAAAACGTATAAGCAGAAAACAAATTCTTAGTGGTCGGCTGACTTTTTCTACCAATGCAAGCATAAACCCTGAAAACAGCAATAATTTTCAAAGGATTAGAGCTGCTTTTTCTTTGAATATACAAAATATCAATAAATCAGCATTTTCTACACAAACCTACTTAACTTACCGCCACCGTTATGGCATCGATCAGACTAATCTCGGGTTTTATGATGATTTCAAAGTCTTCACATTAGCCGTTCAATATGCTCCCAGTGATAAATACAATATCTCATTTGGTAGAAAAATCAATAATAATATTGCAAATCTTGGGGCGATAGATGGTTTACATGGAGAATATAATTATAAAAAATTCATTTTCGGGCTTTTTGGTGGTACACGTCCCGATTTAGTGGATTTCAGATTTAATGCAAAATTACCGCAGTTCGGTGCATATATAGTTCGAAATGATGACACTAAAAAAGGTTCCATGCAGACTTCAGTGGCAATAGCAGAACAGCAATATGATTTCAAAACCGATAGAAGGTTTGTTTATATTCAGCACAACAACAATATTGTAAAGAACCTAAATCTATTTCTATCAACTGAATTAGATCTTTATAAAAAATTAAATGGGATAACATCTGTTCAGCCTTCTTTGACAAGCGTATATGCTTCAATGAGATACAGAATATTCAAAAATCTGAACGTTTCAGGATCTTATGACAATCGTCGGAATGTTATCTATTACGAATCATATCCCAATCTTGTTGATATGCTACTCGCTCAGGAAACAAGACAAGGTTTCAGGGTGCAGGTGAATTACAATCCAATAAAGACTGTATCGCTTAATACTTCTGCCTTTTTCAGATTCCAGGGTACAAACCCAATTCCTACAAAAAACTACGTAGGAAATCTGAATTTCAATAAAATTCCGGGAATAAATGGTTCGGCTTCGATATCGGCAAATTTACTTGAATCCTATTATTTTAATGGCACCATACTCGGTGGAAGGATTTCTGAAAATTTTCTAAAGGGAAAATTAAGTACTGAACTGAATTACCGAAATGTAAATTACAAATTTTTCAATAATGAATCTTCCTTAAAGCAACACATTGCCGGTTTAAATTTTAATTTTAACCTGCTTAAAAAAACTTCAGTGATGTTGAGTTATGAAGGAACTTTTGAAGCTAAAAATACTTATCACAGATATTTCGTTACATTAACCCAAAGATTTAAAAACTAATTCTTCATGCTATTTCTTAAAAATTACTTCCTTACAATAAGCATTCTTACAATTTTCGCCTGTGATTCTAAACCAAAAGTTATTGTTGCCGACGATGCGTCAAAAAATACTGAAGTGGCGACAGAAATGTCAAACCCCCAAGCAATGAAAGAAGGTGTTTTGCCTTCAACTGATGGCGGAGTACATCAGGTAATTGCAAATGAAATTCTACAGGCGGAAAGATATACCTACTTGAATGTAACGGAGGGGAATCGCACTTTTTGGATTGCAACCTCAAAAAATGAAGCTAAAAAAGGACAGACCTACTTATACAAAGGGGGATTGCTTAAGACTAATTTTGAAAGCCAGGAATTTAAAAGATCATTTGACACCATCTATTTGGTAAGCAGTATTATAAATGCAGCACAGCACCCTGCCGGAAATTCAACAGGCAGTGTATTTGCCGAAGCTGCATCAGACCCCCACGGAAGCGCATCAATTCCAACTTCATTGGTAAAAGATGCCATTAAGCTAAGTGATTTATTCAAAAATAAATCGAAATACAATGGCCAAACGATTACTGTAAGCGGTCAATGTGTAAAAGTAAACAATGGAATAATGGGTAGAAACTGGGTTCATATACAGGATGGCTCAAAAGCAAATGGAAAACTGATTGATTTAACCGTTACTACTAAGATGAATATTCCTCCGGGAAGTAATATTGCATTAAAAGGCAAAATTGCACTTAACAAAGATTTCGGAGCAGGTTACCGATACGAGATTATTATGGAAGATGGTGATGCGAAGTAGAACAAATAAAGCTAAGCTTAATTTACTTTGAAAAACGAATTAAAGCAAATATGTATGCCCTTTAGATGGTACTTAATCGTAGTGATTATTTCCGCCTGGTTTGTCGCTGAAGCGCAATCTCCTCACGGAAAATCACTGAAAATAGATTGCATACAATGTCACAGTGCGGAGAATTGGACGTATATGGCTACAACTAGTACTTTCAACCACAATAAGACCGAATTTGCGCTAAGTGGACAGCATACGGATCTAGATTGTCGCTCTTGTCATTCTACACTTGTATTCAATAAGACCGGCAAAAATTGTATCTCTTGCCATACCGATTTTCATCAACAAACTGTGGGACTTGATTGCGCCAGATGTCACACTTCAAATTCCTGGATAGTTGAAAATATAACCGAAATGCATGAAAAGGCATCTTTCCCTCTGATGGGTGCACATTCAACGGTGAATTGTAATGATTGCCATACTAGCGAAAACAATATTAGATTCAATCCGATAAATCCCAATTGCATAAGCTGTCATCAGCAAGATTACAACAATGCAAAGATGCCAGATCATAAAAGTCAAAGTTTTCCTTTAGATTGTGCTCAATGTCACAGGCAAACTAGCTTAGACTGGATCTCTGGCGAAATCCTGCATAGTTTTTTTCCATTGGAATTGGGACATAAAATCACTGATTGTACTCTCTGCCATAAATCTTCAATATATAAAAATATTGATGCTGATTGCATAAGTTGCCATCAAACAGACTTTACAAAAGCAAAAGATCCTGACCACACTCTTTTCCCAAAACAATGTAATCTCTGTCATACATTGGCTATTGGTTGGATGCCCGCCGCTTATACAAACCACGACAACAGCTTTCCAATCTACTCAGGAAAGCACAAGGGAAAATGGGATCAATGCAATGATTGTCATAAAGTTCCCGGAGATTTTAACTCATTCACATGCATAGAATGCCATGAACACAACAACGCCGGCAGCTTAGCAAAAGACCACAGCGATGTGAAACAATATCAATTTCTAAGTTCTGCCTGTTACAACTGTCATCCTAAAGGACAATAGAAGCAATTGTGAAGTAAAAACCGTTTTGTAATCAGGATTTCAAGTACCACTTGCGATAGCTCACGTAAGATACAATTGACAATAATGTTAAAACACTTGCTGTATAATATACAGCTGGCGGAATAGGAACAGGGTCACCGGCAGCATAAGAATGTAAACCCGATAAATAGTAATTCACACCGAAGTAAGTCATAATAACCGTAGCAAATCCGAAAAGTGAGGCAAAGTTAAAAGCGAATATGCTTTGCAGTCCAGGAATAAATCGCATGTGCAAAATAAATGCATATACCAATATCGTCACCAATGCCCAGGTTTCTTTCGCATCCCAACCCCAGTATCTTCCCCATGATTCATTCGCCCATACTCCTCCGAGGTAAGTACCGATACTAACCATAAACAGTCCTCCGAGCAACGTTATTTCGCTGATTATGGTAAGCTCTTTGATCGTACGATGAATATCTGATTGGTTGCCTTTAGTGGTCAACACCATTAGAATTAAATTAAGCATTCCAATAACGGCACCAAGCATCAAAAAGCCATAACTGCCTGCTTCCAAAGAAACATGAATCGTTAGCCAGTATGATTTCAATACAGGAACCAAAGGTGTAATCTCAGGATCCAGCCAACTCATGCTTGCAACTAACAAAATTGTAGCGGCTAGTACAGCTGTCGCAGCCATACCCCCAAGAGATTTTCTGGAAAAAAACAATCCAGCCAAAACCGTCGTCCACGATATGTAGATCATAGATTCATAACCATTGCTCCAAGGTGCTCTTCCGGATACATACCACCTCAACCCCAGGCCAATAGTTTGAAATAAAAATAATAGGCAGATAAAGTAAAAGATTAATCGTGCATTTCTAGCAGAATTAGATCGAATTTTAAATACAGAATAAAAAAACATTAGTAGCAGAGCAATACTAAGTATTCCATAAACATTTCTCAGATTGCCAAATATATTAAATTGGTTAAGCAGAAGTTCAGCCTTAATTTTAGAAGCGGATGGAATGATACTGCCTCCTTTCTGAACCTGAACACTCGTGATTTTTTCCAACAATCCATCTGCATCTGTATAGTCACCTGAGCTTCTACTATGCTCTAACGCATGTAAATATGCTGAAAATGTTTCAAATTGACCGATGATTTCAATGTCCTGCATCTTCATCTCATTTACATCCGCAGGAGACACCCAAGTATTCGATGGGTCGTCCGGTACAGGAAAAATCTTCAGTAATCGACCGGAGAACACCATGCTGACTATATTTACTTTTTCATCCAGCTTTAATATTGCCTTCTCAAAGGTGCCTTGATCCTTTGGATTCATGGTTTGAGCTTGACGAACCTGGTCTCTAATTAGGTATTGACCGTCTGTATCAAAAAACTTCCTGTAACTTATCAAAGCCTCTGTTGTACCTATTAAACGCTGAATTTCAGCATTTTCTCCAACATGTATAAACGGTACATCTTCCCATTTATCCGGACTTTTCATCATAGACAAATAGATTTGATCTGAAGTCATATCAAATAGTGACTCCTTCCTTGCTATTTTTCTTAGTATTTCGCTTGAAAGTGTATTAACTGGCTTGATCCTTCCATTGTGATCCTGCACCAGCAATTTTCCAAATTTTGATGCATGTTCCTTTGAAATATCCACAGTAGGAATATAACCCTGCGCACAAACAAAACTGCCATAACCTGTAGAAAGAAAGAATACCAAAAGCACTGTTGCTTCATGCTGGTATTGCTTTAGTTTCCCAATCAACGCGGAAAATCTACTATTTTTGCTGAAAAATGTCATTGCCATGCCAAGAGTTAATAATATATAACCAATATAAGAAATCCAGGTACCCCAAAAATCAAAATTGACACTTAAATATGTCCCTTGCTCATCCTGATCAAATGAAGATTGAAAAAAACGATATCCGCCATAATCAAGAATGTTGTTCATATAAATTCTAAAAGGCCTATTTACACCTTTACCTGCATCAATTAAGGTGACTTCACTGGCATAAGATGATGGGTTTTCGGTCCCGGGATACCGCTCAACTATGAAATCCCGCAATTGCAATGAAAAGGGAACCTTCACTTGTTTTGCACCATAACTTATAGACATTTGCAAATTATCAAAATCTACCATTTTAGGCTGACCTTCTTCACCCTTATGACCGGTAAACAACACCTCTCTGGTATTGCCATTCCTCGCAATCGACATGAGTAAGCCCGCGCTGCTTTCGTTTTTCATCTTTTTACTTTCAGATTCAAATGTAACAGTGGCCGATGGTTTATAATCTCCTATTACAAATCCGGATCTATTTCTGTTGTACATTGACCTAAGTCGCAGTAAATGACTGCCACCTGCTGAAATAGTGTCTGTGGTTTGTGTTGCCATTACAGTTTGTACAACTGGAACATCCGTGCTGAAAAGCAAACTATCATTTTTAATGAAAATATTGAAGGCATCAGGCATCACTTCTTCGCTAAAGTTAAAATTAACTCCATTTATACTTACTTGGTCGCCTTGTTTTATAAAGTATTCCTCTCTGCCTCCTTGTCCAGCAACGACTACCTTAATTATTGGTGTGCCTCCAGAAGTCTGCACAATCTTTTCTACAGGATTAGGTATAAACGTTTTAAGTTTTACGTCAATTTGATTACTTCCAATCACATAGACTTGCTCAAACTTATTTTCACCAAGTGAAGAAAAATAAACTGGTTCTTCGAACGAATAAGTCTTACCGTCTAATAGCACTTTAAACTTCAAAAAGCTTTCACTGGAAAGAAAACTGTTTGATGAGCCTCCTTCCCTGATGTGCATTACACCCTCATATCCGAAATACCTTGTAACTCCTGCACCTGCAATAATGATTACAATTGCGCTGTGAAAACAAAGGGAAGCCCACTTTCTTTGCTTCAACAACTGAAACCTAATAATATTGGCGATTATTGTTCCTCCAAACAAGACCAACAATAATTCAAACCATCTTGCGCGAAAAATTAATTTTTGGGCAGAACTAGTGCCAAAATCATTTTCAATAAAAGTAGCGACACCAATTGAAATTGCAAATATCAATAGGTATAAACCTGCTGCTCTTGTTGAAAAAACAGTGTTGTAAATGCTTTTTATAAATTTCTTGATTTGCATTATCGTGATTCGAAGTTTTCACAAAATTAGAAAAATTCAAGTGCAAACATGAATAACTAAAGCAAAATTAAACAGTATGTAAGGGGCTGCCTCTAATTTATAATTAATATAAGCTAGAGCTAAAACTTGCGAATGGAAAAATATTTGGCGTCAAAAGTTCTTTCTCTGGCCACAAATAGGCGTCATAAAATCGTCTTTCATAACTTTACTTAATATTCATGCGCTCCCATCTTGATTTTGTAAAACTTAGAAAATTAAAAAGGAATCAAACTAATACTGCCCTACATTCAATAGTACCAATGTACAAGCGTTTTCGGTAGAGATATTATGCCTCTGCGCAATTTCTTCAAATTCTGCATTCTCAGTGCCCGGATTAAAAATGATTCGCTTCGGGTGTAGACTTAGGATATAATCATAGTAGTCTTTTTGTCTCTCAGAATTGAGATACAAAGTAACTGTGTCAATCATCTTGAATTTTTCTCTCTTAGTCTGTATTTCCACTTCATCAATATTGCCTTCCCGATTTCCCAAAGCCACAACTTCATGTCCGTGCTTGCGAAGGCTTCTGACCGCCATATTTGCATATCTGCTTGGATCGGTACTTGCTCCAAGTACTAATGTTTTCTTATTCATAAGCGTTTGATTTCAACTTTAATATTAATATCGAATTCCGTCAGCATACTTCACTACAAATGCTCCTGCGAATTCTCGATTTCTCCTGACTTCAATTAACATTTTTTGCGCATCTTCCAATTGAAAAAAATCTGCCAACAAAACACGGACCATATCCCTTTTAACAATATACTCGGTGTCAACTCTTCCCATATCTTTAATTGGATCGTAACGCTTTTCTTCGAAATCAAATCGCTTAAGTGCAATAATTTGAATTTTATAATAAATCCCTTCAAGCTTTGGCGCACTGCTGATAAGATGTTCTCCAAGGTGACTTTTCGTTTCATACAAAGGCATCGTCCCAACTGACGTGAGTCCTTTGTTGACATTTTCAGTGGAAATTCTTTTTTCGTCAAGTGCCGAAGGAGAAGAAACATATTGGGGCTTTATTCCTTGGTTTTCATTTGACGAAAAAGTTGCCTTTTCTTCTTTTTTAGTTGGTGTATTGACCACTATCGGTTTACTCTCTTCTTGTTTTTTTGTTGGCGATTCAGCACGCTTTGTATCAGTAGATTTACCCTTAACTACTGCTTTGTCGACGTTTGTTTTTACTTCACCACCTTTTGTTGCCGGATTATCTCTCGTCTGTTTGGCATCGACCTTTGTAACAATAGCAGCTTCTTTATTGTCGACCTCATTTGAAATTACTTTTTCCTCTGCTGAATTGACTTTTAAAGGCTTTTCTTCAATTTGGGCACCTGAAGGCTGAGTTGAACTTTTAACATCAACTACAAGAAGCAGATTTTTTTCATATACTTTAGAAAGCGAGTCTTTAGAAGTACTAAAATCAAAGTAATTCGTAAGGAATCCCTTTTTTTCTGCTTCGATTCGGAATTTTTTGTCCGGTAAAAGATTGAACTCAAATTTTCCATCCTTAATGACTTTGGTATTCAATAACCTTCTTTGTGCACTCTCCGTAATTTCGTACAAATTTACTCTACAGTCAATGATCAAAGCTAAGCTATTTTTATCAAATACTTTTCCTTTAGCCATCATTTGCTGTGGTGCCCAAACAAATTCAAAAATATCTTCGTTCGTGGTATTGGGACGTTCTTTTGTTGAACGGTTAGATACCAAAAAACCTGCATTTTTGTTTTTCCCTTTTACAAAATAGTAGTCATCGGCTGCAGAATTGTATGGCATTCCTGCGTTTTCTGTTTTTCCATAGGTATCAGTCGATTCAAGAAGCTTCGACTTCTGAATATCCAGGCCTCCTATAGTTAAATTAGCATTGGAAGAAAAATACAGGCAATTTTCTGATGCATCAAAAAATGGCGTTATCTCGTCCCCTTCTGTATTGATATTTTCTCCCAAGCTGACTGGATTCGATAAAGTCAGCTCTTTTTTATCGGTGTAAATCCTCGACTGGTAAATGTCCATTCCTCCTTTTCCACCAGGTTTGTTTGAACTAAAAAACAAATACTCTTTTCCTCCAATATTTGCAATCGAAGGATGTGTAGATGTAAAACCTTCCACATTAATCGAATTGGTTAATTTCTGTGGTGCCAACCAGCGATCCCCGGAGCGGTTCATAACATAAATAGCGCATAATGCCTGCAGACCTTTGTCTGCTGTACATTCTGTAAAATAAAAGCGTTTGTTGTCACTGCTAAAACTACCATTACAAATTCCGGCACCTTTTAACTCAGGAAATCCCGATGGCAAAACTGCTTTTGTCCAATTGCCATTTTGCTTCTGAGAACGATAAATCGTAGCTTTACCTGAAAAATTAGAGGAAAAATAAAGGATATCTTCTCCTAAAGCAATCGGGGCAAATTCGGCCTCGTTCGAATTTATGGTACTCCCCAGACGACTAATCTGAATAGGATTTTTTGCAGCGCTCTTGGTGCTTTGAATAGCAAACTCGCATCCCCGGATTTCCACCTGAACGATATCTCTTAGTTTATCAGCTCCTGTCCCTCCATAATTGCTGATAAACGAAGCATACTCAGCAATAGCTTTTTCCGGCGACCCGGATTGCTTCAAACATCGAGCGAAATACAACTTCGCCAATAGGAATTCTTTGTCATCTTTTACGATCTTATAGCATTCGGCAGCACGTTGATAGTCGCGTATCATTGCATATGTCTCCGCAGCCTGGTAGATATATTTTGTTTTTTTGCTATTACTTTTCCATGCTGCCTCATACAATGAAGCAGCTTCGGCAAACTTGCCCTCTTGAAAAGCTGTTTCTGCTGATCTTCTATTTTTGCGCCAAGAGTGCTGTGCGCTTGTCGATTGTACAACAAAAAAACAGAAACTAATCGCGATTAGACTAATTTTCATAGTAATTATTTCGTGGTAATTGACTGAAAAAACTTCTCTATATATTCCTTCATAGCCAGTAATGAACAAATACGCAACGCATAAAATCAAAGTTACACATTTCTATGCAATAAATCCTCAGCAAAATTGCGCAAAACAGATTTCCTGTGATCTTCGACAGAGACTTCCTCGAGATGCTTCATGGCTTCCTGGTAGTATCTATTTTTTAATTCATGCGCTTTTTCAACAACGCCACATTGCAGAAAGATTCTTTTCACTTCTTCAATTTTTTCTCCTGTACGGTCCGTTTCTTCCTCGCTGTGGTACCATTTCCACAAATCTTCACGCATCTCAGCTGAAGCCAGCTCAAGAGAGTGCAGGTACAAAAAGGTCTTTTTATTTTGAGAAATGTCGCCTCCGACTTTTTTTCCAAAGGTTAGCGGGTCTCCAAAACTATCCAAAATATCATCTTGTAATTGAAATGCAATACCAATATTTCTGCCAAATTCGTACAAATGTCTCGCATCATCTTGCTTATCAGTTGCCATTACTGTACCTATTTCGAGCGCTGCACCCAGTAAAACAGCTGTTTTTAATTCGATCATTTTAAGATATTCTGAAATAGAAACATCTTGCCTGTTTTCAAAATCCATATCCATTTGTTGGCCTTCACAAACTTCGATGGCACTTTTATTGAATATTTTGATAATTTTCGCAGCGATGTTGTCATTTTCGCAATTTTTTAAAAGGTACTGATAGGATAAAATGAGCATCGCATCTCCAGATAATATGCCTGTATTTATATCGTACTTTTCATGGACAGTTTGCTTCCCTCTTCGCAGTGGTGCCTTGTCCATGATATCATCATGCATCAAAGTGAAATTATGAAACAATTCTATGGCAAAAGCAGCAGGCAAAGCAGATTCAATGTTGTCCGCATAAAGATTATTGCTCATCAAAACCAAAGCCGGCCTTAGTCGCTTGCCACCAAGTTCCAGGATGTATTCTATGGGAGCATATAAGTTTTGAGGTTCTCGCAGCATGTCTTGTCTTTCGGAATAACTTTTGATTTCCTCTAAAATTTGGCGTAATGTTTGCATATTTAATTGTTTGTAAGAAAAATAGACTGCATTGTGCAAATGTAAGAAACTTTTTTATAGTCTATACCTTAGAAATTGGTTTTACAGATGTCTATAATGACTCGAGAAATTTCAGTTGTATTTAGTAGGAAGGACTCATTGTAGTTAAGTTCTCATTTATATGGCGCAAAAGACCAGACCGTTAGAATTATTGTTAATTGAGGATAATCCGGGTGATATACGGTTGACGCAAGAAGCTTTTAAAGGTAGCTCGCTTCCAATAGTACTAAATGTAGTTACGGACGGTGTAATGGGCATCAACTATCTCAAAAAGGTACATCCCTATCAAGATAGTTTGACTCCTGACTTGGTCTTATTGGATTTAAATTTACCCAAAAGAGACGGTAGAGAAGTTTTACAGGAAATTAAGTCCGACAAGAACTTGAAAAAAATACCAATAGTTGTGTTGACTACTTCAACAGCAGAACAGGATATTCATCAGGCATATAGTCTTCACGTGAATAGTTACATCAGCAAACCGGTTGATTTTGATAAATTCCATGAGATAATTCAAAATATCGAAGAGTTTTGGTTAAAAACGGCTGTACTACCAACAACTATTACCTGAAATAATAGATTATCAGATGAAAGCCTGAAATACGTAATTAATACCTAGATCCCTTGCAACATTATGTACTCAAAGAATAGATTATGTATTCTTTTGATTGAAGATAATCCTGCCGATGCACATTTAATTAAATTGTATCTGGAGGAAACTTCAAGCAAGATTGATGTTTTTCACAGTGAAACTTTTTTTGAAGGAATTAAAATCATCAATAACAAAGATATTGATATAGTTTTGCTTGATTTGTCTCTGCCAGATAGTAGCGGTTTCAAAACATTGACTCGTTACATGGAGAAAGCGGCTCATTTGCCGGTCGTAGTACTTACCGGGATTAACAATGAAATTATAGGCAACCAATCTGTCAAAGCAGGAGCACAAGATTTCCTTGTCAAAGGTCAATTCGATGGAAAAATGCTGGGGAGGGTTATTCGTTACTCCATGCAACGATTTGCTTCAGTGCAAAAATTGGAAGAAGTGGCTTCGAATCTGTCGATAAGTGAAAAAAGATACGAGGAAGCTCAAAAAATGGCCCACTTCGGCAATTGGCAAATGGACTTGGTCAATAACGAAATGCGCTGGACGGACGAAATATTTCGAATTTTTGGACTGCCTATTGGCAGCATCAATCCGGCGATGAGCGACTACATGTACTATGTGCATCATGAAGATCGCGAGGCTGTGAACGACTTTTTTGAAAATGTCATAAAAGATGGAAAACAAAACAAACTTGAGCATAGGATTATTACCAATGGACATACCCTGAAATACGTTTCGCTCCAGGCCAAAGTAATGTTTGAAGAACTTACTGAAAAGCTCATGCTCGTCGGTGTTTTACAAGATATTTCCGAACGAAAAATAAAAGAGCAGCTTGTAATTGAAAAAAACATCTCCCTGAAAACTTCCAAAATTAAAGAAGAAACAATCAGCAACATGAGTTTTCACATTCGCACACCGCTTTCTTCTATTTTCAACCTGTTGTATGTCCTCGAAAATACCCCCATGTATGCGCAGCAAAAAGAACTTATTTCTGGTTTGCGAAGTTCTGTTGATGATCTTTCCTTAATGTTAAATAATTTACTGAATTTTTCAGTTCTTGCTTTTGAAAATATAAAACTAGAGGAGGAAGAATTCAATGTGAAAGATCTGGTGCTGAGCATCAAAAAGATACTTCAAATCAAAGCGGATAACAACAAACAAAAAATAAATGTACTGATACCCGAGCATATGCCACTTGATCTAATTGGCGATTCAAGGAAAATTATTCAGATATTGCACAATCTAACGGAAAATGCGATCGTCCACTCCGGTAAAAATGGCAAAATAACGATATCTGCTCGTGTTAAAGAAAAGGACTTCAAACCATTCCTGTTCCTTTCCATCGAAGACACCGGTAGAGGAATGACAATGAATCAAGTCAGAGAGCTCCTCGAATCCGAAAAATCGCTCGAAATATATCATGGAGATCGTGAATCTGATGGAAAAAAACTTGGAATCGCCATCGTTTCAAAACTTACATCAGTCCTCGGAGGAAAACTTGATATCCAAAGCCGAGAAGGAAATGGATCTGTTTTCAGTGTCGAATTCCCAATTAAGGTAGCCAAACAAATGCAGACCTTTGTTGACGGCGCTCCAAGCTCTCCTCTAAAGATTCTTTTGGTGGAAGATCATTTCCTTAATCAGATAGCCACCAAAAAAATACTCACTTCTTGGTCGGATTTTGTTACAGTCGATATAGCAGAAAACGGACAAATAGGTGTGGATAAGTTTAGGAAAGAGGATTATGATCTCATCTTGATGGATATTCAAATGCCAATCATGGACGGGATTGAGGCGACACAATCTATTAGACAATTCAGTAAAATTCCGATAATAGCATTAACAGCAAATGCTACTAAGCATGAGGCTGATCGTTGTCTCGGCGCAGGTTGTGATGATTACCTTGCAAAACCTTTCAAACCGCAAGATTTGTATGCTAAAATCTCCAATGCTCAGATGAAAGATAAAGTTGTTAGCAACGCAATGAATTTTGAGTAGTTCTTCCCAAAACAAAAAAGGACAAATCAGAAAGTAAGCTGATTTGTCCTTTTATATTTTGTTTTTTTAGCTTTCGCTACTCCTTTACAAACCTTATCATTTTACCTTCCAATTCAAGAAAATACAATCCACTCGCTATGGTACTTAAATCTATCACTTCGTCTGGGTGAAGTATGCCTTTTTGACAGATCTGACCGATCGAATTTCTTATGAAATAGCTTGAATTTTCTGTATTATTCGCAATTATTAGCTCATTCAAGGCTGGGTTTGGATAAACATCAATTTCCTTTTCACTTTGAATTTTAGCTGAAATAATATTAGAATATTGAAATTTGCCATTACTATCTATCTGCTTCAATCTGTAATAGTTTACTATTTCATGGGGATTAACGTCAATGTACTCATATTTGCGAATTGTTTTCTTGGCATTTGAACCGGATACAGATCCGATAATTTCAAACTGAATTCCATCGGCACTTCTTTCGATTTCAAAATGGTCGTTATTTAATTCTCTTGCAGTTGTCCAAATCAATTTTACGTTTGTGCCCGAACTGGCTGCTGTAAATGAAATTAATTCAACAGGCAAAACTAAAAGACAAGCATTTTCTACAGCTAGTCTGGAAGCACAGTTGCTGGCATTAGATGCTATAGTTGCGGTATTGCTCGGATTATTCAAATAGGCACAAACACTGCTGATTTCACACAAAGCAAGCGTCCCATTACTTTGAAGGATTAAATTGTTGATGCTGGCCGGATTAATGTTTTCTAAGGCATCAATATTTGTCAAAAGTACATTTGAAGTTAGATTGAGTTCACCCGCTATAGATGTCAGACCCAAAAGACCATTTAAATTTGTCAAATGTGAATTCAAATTAATCCGAAGATAGCCGTTGATTGAAGTCAGGTTACTCAAAGCACTTATGTTTGTCAAAGCATTGTTTGAACTCAATCGAAGATAACCATTAATTGTGCTTAA
>JBMOJB010000021.1:0-35956 GCA_049316985.1 Saprospiraceae bacterium
AAATTACAAAAAATTAGTTCTATAGGGAACGATGTGCTTGGTGGGGCGGATACGATTTTCCTTAGGAACTACTATGTCATATAATCCTAAAAAAGAACTAAATTGTATTTTTTGTTGTTGCAATAACATCTCAAATATCTTTATTTTCTTTTAAAGATACGAAAAAGGGAGCAAAAAACTATAGTTTTTTACCCCCTTTTTTAGAAGAATATTTATGACTTTTTCAGTGCCCTCCTGTGTGGAGACGGCCTTTTTAAACACATACAACTTAGTTTAGAAAATATGTTTAATTTGGTCAAACACCATTTTCGTTCCAACTTCCAGCTCTATTTTGTGTTTCCAGCCCAGCTTGTGAATTTTATCTACATTCATTAATTTTCGGGGCGTTCCATCAGGTTTGCTGCTATCCTGAACAATTTTTCCGTTAAAACCAACTATATGTTGAATCATAACTGCAAGGTCTTTGATGGCGATATCCTTGCCAGTGCCGACATTGACAAAGCCAGCTTCATTAAAGTTCTGCATTAGAAACAAACAGGCAGTTGCCAGATCATCTACATGCATGAATTCCCGAAGCGGCGTACCTGAACCCCAAAGGACGACTTCGTTTATCGCATGCTTCTTTGCCTCGATGAATTTTCTGAGCAATGCCGGCAATACATGCGAATTGTTGAGATCATAATTGTCATTCGGTCCGTACAAATTGGTTGGCATCGCTGAAATAAAATTGCAGCCGTATTGAAATCTGTATGCATCACACATTTTTATTCCTGCAATTTTAGCAATGGCGTAAGGTTCATTGGTAGGTTCAAGTAGTCCTGTCAACAAGCTATCTTCAGTAAGTGGTTGTGGAGCCAGCTTTGGATAAATGCAGGACGAACCCAAAAACAGTAATTTTGTCACTTTATTAACATAAGCGCTATGGATTACATTGTTTTGAATCATCAGGTTTTCGTACAAAAAATCGGCTCTGTAGGTATTATTGGCAACAATTCCACCCACTTTGGCTGCGGCCAAAAACACAAACTCCGGCTTTTCAGTTTCGAAAAAACGGGCTACGGCAGCTTGGTTCCTGAGATCGAGTTGGGCAGAAGTTTTGCAGATGATGTTTTGAAAACCGGTTGCATTAAGTGCTCGTACAATTGCTGACCCTACCATTCCACGGTGACCAGCGACGTATATTTTTGCGTTTTTATTCATTTTTTGTTCTGCTAATCCTCTGCAGCTCTTCGATATCAGCCGCGTCTTTTATTCTCCCTGTATTATTTTTTGAAAGAATAAGATGTTTTAGTTGAATTATTGGCAAAGTGATGTTACCTAATTCAAATTTTAGATGTTCAGCATATGCTTCGTTGAAGTCGACCTGATTTATTTTTGTCAGAAAATCAATTCTACAGGGATTTTCACCAAATGAAAAGGCTTGTGCTTCTGTGAAGTCAATTGTACTCAGGTAGTTCAAACTATCTTCATCAAATTCTAGTTCAGTCAGGGCATCAATGAATTTCAATTTATTTTCATCGCTGGAATTTAACCATAGATCAATATCGCCGGTCGTTCTGGTATATCCATGAGCAATAACAGCATATCCGCCAATCAGGAGAAATTGAACTTTGTTTTTAAGTAGAGCTTCAAAAAATTCAATATGCGTATCGAGGAAAAACAAAGTCAGAACGGAGTTTTTTTTATTGTTAGTTTACGGGGTTTTGGATCGGGACTTGGGTGATAATTGTAAATGCGCTTAATGAGTTCGACTGCTTCGGAGATTCTTTCCTGCATGCTCATTTTTCTGATCCGTTCATCGTAATCTGCCTGTTGCTCTTCGAACGAATGGAATATTTTCATTTTTTTCAAACCAAAAGTTAAGAAACGGAGCCTCTGAAAATGGCCATAATTAAAATTTTAACGTGCTGTAATAACGTAGGAAACAGTCCAAAATGTTGTCTAAGAATTTGAAATCTTTCTTTTAATGCTTGTTTTCTTCGTTGATCGCTTACTCCACCTTCCAGAAAATAGGCAATGGGGAATCCAACATCTTTCCAGCTATTACATTGCTTCAGCGTTCGGATGGTCCAGTCAAGATCATTTGCGATTTTCCACTTGCCGACGGTGTAGGGCTGACACTTGTCGCGTTTGACTATCATTGACTGGTGGCAGACTACCATTCCATTAAGGAAACTTTTGTAAGAAAATTCCATTTCTGCAGGCTTGCGTTTGTACCAGGACCTGGTCATTCCGGTCTTTTCATTGCGGATAATCGTATCTCCGTAGATGAAATCCGGGTTGTCTACCTTTTCAAATATGTCCTTCAGGGTATCATTGTTGTAAAAGACATCACCTGCATGTAGAAAGCAGACATAATCTCCTCTTGCATGCCCTACAGCTTTGTTCAATGCATCGTAAATGCCCTTGTCTTTCTCACTGTACACACTGAATTTATCTGTTCTGTATTTTTCAACCAAAGCCATAGTACCATCAGTTGAACCACCGTCCTGAATCAGGTATTCATAATCGCCATACGACTGATTAACCACACATTGGAGGGTTCGTTCGATAAACTGCTCAGCATTGAAGCAAATGGTAATTACAGTAATCAATAAGCGAATTTGAAAATTTGATGATTTGAAAATTTGATGATATTTTGGTCAATGCTTCGCATTGTTTATAAACTTGTATTTTCTGTAATTGTTATTCCTAAGGATTAAAGAAGACCAAATATTTTCAGTAAGCGAATTTGAAAATTTGAAGTTATTTTGGTCAATATCTAGCTTTTTGTTTAGTCTAATATTTTCTGTAATTGTTATTCCTAAGTTTTGGCGAAGCCAAAATCAAACCAATCATCAAATTTTCAAATCATCAAATTTTCAAATTACCTATAATATTAGTTATGTTAAGTAGAAGTTATTCAAATTGATTTTTCGTATCAAATCCGCCCTCTTTCAGGTATTTTTCCTTACGAAAAAGTTGTAAATCAGCAGCCACCATTTCACTACACAATTCAGTTACGCTGTACTTAGGTGTCCAGCCCAATTGCTTTTGAGCTTTAGTCGGATCACCAATAAGCAATTCAACTTCAGTCGGTCTGTAGTAATCCGTATCGACTGCTACTACTTCAGTGCCGATTTCTATTGAAAATTCGGGATTCATAGAGGACTTAACAAATCCTTTTTCCTTGTCGCCTTCACCTGTAAATTTCAATTCTACGCCAATTTCTTTAAATGACATTTTCACAAAATCTCGGACGCTGGTGGTAATTCCCGTGGCGAGTACATAATCTTCCGGTTTTTCCTGTTGCATAATCAGGTACATTCCATAGCAGTAGTCCTTGGCATGTCCCCAGTCTCTTTGTGCTTCCAGATTTCCAAGATAAATTTTATCCTGTAAACCCAAAGCAATCTTTGCGACACCCCGAGTAATTTTTCGGGTCACGAATGTTTCTCCACGCAGAGGGCTTTCATGGTTAAATAATATTCCATTGACAGCGAACATACCATAAGCTTCTCTGTAGTTTACTGTAATCCAATAGGCATACAGTTTGGCAACGGCATAGGGTGATCGCGGATAAAATGGAGTTCTTTCGGACTGTGGGATTTCTTGAACTAATCCATATAATTCGGAGGTTGAAGCCTGGTAAAATTTCGTTTTTTTACCAAGTCCCAGCAGTCGGATAGCTTCCAGGATACGCAGCGCCCCGATACCATCAGCATTGGCTGTATATTCCGGAGTTTCAAAACTCACTTTTACATGTGATTGTGCGCCCAAATTATATATTTCATCTGGTTGAACCTCCTGAATAATTCTAATTAAGTTGGTAGAATCAGTCAGATCGCCATAGTGCAAGATAAAATTTCTATTATTGATATGTGGATCTTGATACAAGTGATCAATTCTTTCAGTATTGAAAAGTGAACTTCGGCGTTTTACTCCGTGGACTATGTAACCTTTTTCAAGCAGAATTTGAGCCAGATAGGCACCATCTTGTCCTGTGACACCAGTAATTAGGGCAATTTTGGGCATATATTATTTGTTTTTAAATAGCTCTTCCAGATTTACGCTGAGATTTGTAAATATTTTACTATTAATAATATCTTCATCAGAAAATGCTAAGCTAGGAATAAATTTTTTAGATTGTTGATCCAGAAAATAAATAAAAGCCAGATTGTGTTCAGGGTCAATAACCCAATACTCTAAAACGCCGGCATTTTCATATAATTCAAATTTAGACTTCATTTCTCGCTTTGAATTTCCAAGCGATAGTATTTCAACAATAAGTTCTGGAGCACCAATACAGCCTTTTTCATCTAATTTACTCTTATCGCAAACAATGCACAAGTCAGGTTGAACAACCGTATCTATCTTATTTGTTAAAATTTTATTTGTTGGAAGTGGCAATCGCACATCAAAAGGAGCTGTAAATACCTCACAATTATTTTCTGATTTAATTATATATTGCCTAATGATGAACTGTAAATCACCAGATAATCGCTGATGTTTAACACTCGGCGCCGACATTGGAAAAATTTTCCCTTTTAGAATTTCAACTCGCTCTTGAAATTTCCAAAGTATATAGTCGCTATAAGTATAGTATCCATCTGGATTTAATTGATCGATCCTTGTTATCATACTTTTTAATTATAGATTTCTTTAAAATTCAAAGTAATTTGTCATCCAGAATCTGATAAATTGAGTTATCACTAACGAATTCAGGGACAATTAGTTTCATTTGTCTCACTACCTCCATATCTTCACCTTTCATTGCAGCTTCATTTAGGGCGCTTACTTTAACGCTAATTTCCTCAAAATCGTATTCTCTGACTTTTGCGCGCAGAATTTTTTCGTGATGAGTTGGAAGGGTCGTTTCTTTATCATTTAACAACTCCTCAAATATTTTTTCGCCCGGCCGCAATCCAGTAAACTTGATATCAATATCACTATAAGGCGTTAAACCAGTCAATTTTATCATTTTCTCCGCCAGATCGACGATTTTAACTGGTTCGCCCATATCAAAAACAAAAATCTCTCCTCCATTTCCCATAGCACCTGCTTCGAGAACCAATTGGCATGCTTCGGGAATAGTCATAAAATAGCGAGTAATATCAGGATGAGTAACGGTAATAGGTCCACCTGTTTCAATCTGCCTACTGAAACGAGGAATGACGGATCCATTGGATCCCAAAACATTACCGAAACGAGTAGTTACAAACTGAGTTGAGTGTGCGCGATTAAAGAGACTTTGGGTGTAAATTTCTGCAATCCTTTTTGAAGCGCCCATCACATTGGTGGGGTTAACCGCCTTATCGGTTGAAACGAGCACAAATTTTTCAACATTGTACTCTAGAGACAGATTTGCAAGAATTTTACTTCCATTTACATTGATTAAAATTGCTTCTGATGGATAACTTTCCATGATAGGAACGTGCTTGTACGCTGCGGCATGGAATACGATAGATGGCCTGTAAGATTCGAAAATTTGTTTTATCCTATCATAGTTCCGGACGTCGGCAACTATCGCTTTGCAAAAATGAAAATTCAGGCTTTCTTTCATTTCGAGCTCCAGTTCAACAAGTGGGCTCTCTGCTTGATCGATTAGTATGATTTGAGCGGGGCGATAATGTATCAGTTGCCGAACAATTTCAGATCCTATTGAGCCCGCGGCACCGGTGACTAAAATGGTTTTATTTTGTAATACACTATCCAGTTTTTTGGAGTCCAATTCTATTGTCGGACGATTGAGCAGATCTTCAATTTTGATATTTTTCAGTTGAACACTGCTATTAAGGTTACCTTCAAGCCAGTGTTCAGTTGGGGCTACTTCCATCACCCCTATTCCTTTTTCCAGACATATTTCTATAAATGCTTTTTTTCGAACCGGGTTGAGGTTCTTTACTGCGATAATAGCTTTTTTAACCTGATGTTTTTCAACTAATTCATCAAAATATTCCGGTAAAAAAACTTTTATGCCATCAAGAAATTTACGATTGACCTGAGTATTGTCATCGATTATTCCAACAACATTGTATTTGTTAGTATTACCATGTTGCAAAACTTTGATTGTTTTAGCGCCCAATTCACCCGCGCCAAAAATGATAATATTTGTCATTGATCCGGCATAAGATCTTCTAAGGTAATTATACAGCAATCGCATGGCAATGCGATAACTAAGTAACATAAATGCGAGTAAAACAAAATCTACAACCAGCAATGAACGAAACATAATCCAGTTCAAACTTAATGGAATACCCGCAAAAGTCAATAAAAAGAAAAATACTGTTGCCGAACCAATTGCTGCAACAGCCTTAATTACATCTCTTTCACCAAGGAAACGAATGATAAAAGAGTAAGTTCTGAACCGCCAGAAAAAGAAAAACCGCATTGCGGCAACTACAATAGCTGTGGTAAATACTTGCCAGAAAGTATATTTGTCATTGAGCGCGTGTATCGTCAAGATCAGAACAGATGCAAAGCAATAGCTGATAAATGACAAAAACACGTCTGTCAACATTATCAACAGACGTGTTTGGTAAGCCTTAGATATATATTTGTTAATTTGTTTGATCAGCCACATAATGGCAAAAATAAGCTTTTTATTCCATAAAAAATAAAGCTACAGCAACATGTTGTCCAATACTGCAGTTATTCTGGCCATTTCCTCCGCGCTCATATTTGTTCCTGAAGGAAGGCATAGCCCTTGTTCGAAAAGTTGATCCGAAACGCCATTTTTATAAGAAGGATATTTTTCAAAAACAGGCTGATTGTGCATTGGTTTCCAAAGGGGTCTTGCTTCAATATTTTCCTTTTCAAGTGCCAGTCGCAACTGCTCCCGGTCGATTCCATTCCTGGATTTCGACGAATCTAAAACGATTGTAGTCAGCCAGTGGTTAGAAAAAGTTCCTTTTGGTTCTGTTAAAAAACTTACGCCGGCAGCGTTTTTATAGCGATTTTTATAGTATTTAAACAGACTTCTTCTTTTTTGCACTCGTTTATCGAGAACGAGCATTTGCCCACATCCAATCCCTGCGCAAACATTGCTCAAACGGTAATTATAGCCGATTTCAGAATGCTGGTAATGTGGTGCTGCATCACGGGCTTGAGTAGCTAAAAAACGTGCTTTCTGTGCAGAAGCTTCATCGGGACAAAGCAAGGCGCCTCCTCCGGAAGTCGTGATAATTTTATTGCCATTAAAAGACAGTACGCCATAGCGACCAAATGTGCCAAGTGCTTTACCTTGATAAGTTGAACCCAACGCTTCTGCAGCATCTTCAATTACAGGGATTTGGTATTGGTCAGCTATTGCCATTAATTTGTCCATCTGTGCCGGCATACCATACAGATGAACCAGAATAATTGCCTTAGGCTTTTTACCTTTTGCCAGTCGATCTTTGATTGCTTTCTCCAATAAAGCAGGTGACATGTTCCATGTTTTAGCCTCGGAATCAACAAAAACGGGTATTGCATGCTGGTAAACGATGGGATTGCAGCTAGCAGAAAAAGTAAAACTGGAGCAAATCACCTCGTCTCCGCTGTCAACACCCAGAAGGATCAATGCGAGATGTAAAGCTGCCGTTCCCGAACTCAATGCAACTGCATGCGGAGCTCCGGTATAATTTTGTAAATCCTGTTCAAACTGGTTTACAAATGGACCGAGCGGTGCAATCCAATTGGTATCAAAAGCCTGCTTTACAAACTTTTGCTCGTTTTTTCCCATGTGTGGTGAAGAAAGCCAAATCTTGGTATTTGTTGACATGTTGATAGGTTTTAGCTGCTTTTAGTACCGGTAAATTTTTCCATCGTTATTTCCTGACCTGCATTGATATTGCTCATTCCGAATACTTTTTTTGCGGTAAGGAAAAATATTTTCAGATCCAGAACAAAGGACTGATGATCTACATAATAGACATCATATTCAAATTTTTGTTCCCAGCTGATCGCATTTCGGCCGTTGATCTGGGCCCAACCCGTAATGCCCGGAGTAACCTCGTGTCGTCTTTTCTGAAATTCATTGTACTGTGGAAGATATTCAACCAAAAGTGGCCTTGGACCAATCAGACTCATGTCTCCTTTTAGTATATTAATCAGTTGGGGAAGTTCGTCCAAAGAAAGTTTTCTTACCCAGCGGCCTACCGCATGCAGTCTATCATGGTCTGGAAGCAATTCTCCCTGTTCGTCCTTTCGGTCATCCATGGTCTTAAACTTGATCAGCTTAAATATGCGCTCATGCTTGCCTGGTCTTTCCTGTATAAAAAAGACTTTGCCTTTGTTTTTCCAATACAGCAAAGCAAAAACCAGAAAAATCAGCGGCAAGGTAATCAAAAGGCCGATTAATGCTGCCAGAAAATCCGCAGTTGGCTTAATGAATCCCTTATACATGATAAATGATTTTACCTGGATTTCCGAATACAGTGCAATTGTCCGGTATATTCCTTAAAATAACAGACCCCGCTCCTATCGTTACATTATTTCCAATTGTGATCCCTTGTTTTACAACTGTATTTGCTCCTACAAAACTATTCTCACCAACTGTTACATTTCCGCAAAGTACTGAACCAGGTGCCAGGTGAACAAAATCTGCAATTTTACATTCGTGTTCGACTATTGCGCCTGTATTGCAAATCACGCCATTGCCTATTCTGGCAAAAGCGTTGATTTTTACACCGGCGCCAACCATAACAGCTGTACCAAGTGACGCATATTGGGATATAATTGAAGAAGGGTCAGTTGCATTTACAGACAGAAATGAACTTAGATTATCAAATATTTCTCTCCGTATTAGATTATTTCCGATGGCAATAAAAAAACGATGGTTTTTGATTATTTCCTGTGCATCCTCAGTTTTATGATTGCCAAAATATGGTAATTTGAAAGGATTATGTTCCTTTTCAATTGCATCGCAATATCCCACAAGCTCAAATTTGGCTCGTTGAAAAATATCAGCGACGACAAAAGCATGTCCGGAGTATCCAATCAGAATGACCTTATTTTTTCCCAATGACATTTTTTACAATTGAAATGTATTTTTCTGATAGTACTTCTCTGTCGAAATGAAGATGGGCATAAGCGTAGCCATTTTCTCCCATTTTTTGCAAACTTACGCTTTGAGAGAGATACTTTTCAATAACCTGAGCAAAAAGTTGTGGATTTTCGGGTTCAATATATTCTCCGCATTGAGCGTCTTCGACCAGTTCACGAGAAACGCCATCAATGAGCATAAAAATGGGCTTCTTACATGACATGTAGTCGAAGGTCTTGTTGGAATACACAGTTTTAAAAGTATCTACTTTCTTAAGAATGGAAGTCCCGACATCGGATGCAAGAATATATTTGAAGACCTCTTTTTTGGGTACCGCGTCAATAAATCGAATGGAATCAGCAATTCCGCGTTTTTCAACTTCTTTTTTCAGCATCGCTTTTTCCATACCCTCCCCTATCAGTAAAAAAAGCACTTCAGGATGAGATTTGCGCAAAATTTCCGCAGTATCGACCGCCTGAATGAGATGATTGGCAACACCATGAGCACCAACGTAAGTGATTACAAATCGATTATTGAGATTGTGTTCTTTTCTGAAACCTTCAACATCAAAAGTTTGCAACAACTCTTCACTCAGGGCAAAATCAGCAGCATTTGGAATCAGCACGACTTTATTTGCAGGCACCTGTTTATTTTCTATCAAAGTACTGCGAAAAGCTGGAGTGAGTACGTTGATTAGCTTTGATTTTCGGTAAATAAAGGATTCAAAAGCAAACGCCATTTTTATGATCAGGCCATTCTTTAAAACACCGGTGTCTATAGCAGATTCTGGCCAGAGATCGCGGATTTCAAAAACGAAAGGAATGCGCTTAAACAGCGAAAGGAAGTAAGCTGTGATTCCGACGAACAATGGTGGTGATGTGACAATAATTACATCATATTTACCTCTGGTTTTGAAAAAGCCCGCGTAGAGACTGGAGAATACAAATGAAAAATAGGCCCAGAGTCTACCTAGAAAACTTACATTATAGGCCTCTGATACATGGCTTCGGATGACTGTCAAACGGTCGTTTTTTTTATCAACAAAAGTAAATTTACCCTTATAACGTTCGGCCTTCAGACCACTGTTGTAATGTACCATACCGGCTAAAACAGTAATGCGATGTCCGTCTTCATTCCACATTCTGCACATTTCGTTCCATCTCGATCCACCTCCGTCGCCGTCTTCAAGGAAGTACTGGTGAATGAGCAGGATGTTTAGCTGGTTTGTCGCTTCGTTGTTTGAAGGTTTGTCGCTCCGCTGATTGGTTGACATTTTTTGTTAAGTTGTTAAGTTGTTAAGTCGGAATAATTTGTGATTATTGTAAATGTTGCATTGTATTAAATATTTCGATGCTGGTTTTGATTCTATTTTTATTTGTGGAGCAAACCATACAGGCGCTTTCTATCTTTTTCCCATATTCACTTGAATACAAGGCAGCACCAATGATTTTTTTATCTGTACTGCTTTGAATATCGATTTTTTCCATATTTAGAGGATCAAAATGCCAGCGTTGGCTGATAGGATATTTTGTATTGTGATTGACTATGTCTTCAACGATCCAGACAGCTTTGCCTTTTTGTTTTTTTATTGTTCGCTGGTGTGTAATACCTTTATCTACATGATCAAATACGGCGATTTTTCCTTCAAATTCAATAAATGTATCATTTTCTGTTAAGCCCGAGTCGATTACCTTTGACCAATTCAACCAGATAAATCGAGGACCTTTATGCATCTGATCATATCCGCCGAGCATCACTGTGTTGTGGCCTTTGGTTCCTGCAAAATAGCGGACTAACCCAGGTTCTGTATTGTACTGGTAAGTACCTGCATCACGGAAAATATTTTCTCCATTCACCCAGATGTCGACATGCAAATTGTCGGCTTGGGAAGGACGATCCCGATATTCAGCACATTTAATGAAAGTAAATGTATCTCCATCGTTGATGGTATAAATTCCACCTTGTGGAAAAATTGAAATTGAATTTTTTGTCAGTGAAAAATCGGTATCCACGGGCCTGCTTTTATCAAGTCCCAGCCAATAAATGTCTTCTGAAATACCCTGATCTAAACCAGAGAAAAGGTATTTTCCCGAAAAAAAGTAATTCAGTGCATTCAACTGGGGGCGAAAATCGCGATAAGCAGCATCATTCCATTTAAAAAACAATGCACCATCATTGGCGCCATAGTTGGGTAGTTCACCGCCTTTTCCGGCCTGACACTGGTAGAGGTAATTCAGACTTTTTTTAGCGCGTTCGTAAATTTCGGGACTGAATTTTTCATCATTTACATCAGCAATTCGAAATCCTATAGTTAATAACTGAATTAAAACCCGGTGATAATTGTGCGAAAATTGCAAAAAAGTGCCATCTTCATACACTTGATACATGATTTCTTCCTCAAACCAGGTTTTACCTTCTTCTTTCCAGTTTGCCGATTCAGGGAAAAACGGGAAAAGCAAACCACCCATATAGAGCATCAGACATTCGGTAAGTGCATGATTGTTGCGCACAGTGTACCGCGAAAAATTGATATTGGAATATACATGACGCAGTTGCCAGTAAATAAAATGCTGATATTTTAGAAATCGCTCTTCGCTTAAAGCAGCAGTATTTTTATAATAGTTAAGGGCGAAAATCCAGTTGATCAAGCGCAGTGAAATTTCCTGGCTGCACTTGTAATTTGGTCCTTGGTTTATTGGATTGGCATCTATCCAACTGTCAATCTCTGCAAAAACCATTTCACTCAAATCTTCCTCGAAATGATCATCGTATCGAATAAGGTCGTACAGGTAAGAAAACCTTGATTTCTCCCAAACATACTTAATGTCTCCTGCATCAGCCGACAGGTCACTGATTTCTGACCAATGTTTGGAAATATCGTATTTATAGCCATTACTTGGATTCGTTAGCCAGTCGTAGTTTTTGCCAATTTGGTATTGTGTGGCATTAAAAAACCACAATTTCCCCGATTGAAAATCAATGAAACGATTCAGTAATCCCTGATTCTTATTTTTTGCAAATTGAATCGATTCTTTGCTTTCAAAAAAGAATTTTTGCGGCAATGCTTTCCAGTTTTCGAGGCTGATAAATTCCTTTCGGGGTGGATTTACCGGAAATTGTTTTTTCAATATGCCTAATCTGGCGCGCAAAGCGTAAAAAACACGGAATTGGACATAACGCCAACCCATGTTTTGCAAAATCTGGTAGTATAGAGCGAATTTCTTAATCTAAATTGATTTTTATAATATTTGGAAAATACTTGCACCCATATTGGGAACACCTTATCTTTGTGAAAATTTCTCAATGAGAATTATTGCCTTAAAAACCATTAAGTAGTTTTGGGAAGTTCAGCCATCAGCAGAACAACCACTAAAAGCATGGTTTATAGAAATGCAAGAAGCTAATTTTTTAAATCCACATGAGCTAAAGGAGCGATTTCGAAACGCTTCTATAATAAATTCCAATAGGATTGTTTTTAATATTCATGGCAATAAATTTCGATTAGTTGTAGATATTGAATACCGATTACAATTAGTATTTATTGTATGGTTAGGTACTCATTCTGAGTACGATAAAATTGATGTAAAAAATGTTGAATTTAAAAAGTATAATTAAATCAGAAGAACACTACAATCTTGTATTGGCTCGTATCTATGAATTGTTACAAACTAATATTTTGGAGGGTTCTGACGAAGACAGTGAAATTCAATTGTTGATTTTACTAACAGAGGATTTTGAAAAACGATTTTATTCAATTTCGCCGCCAAATCCAATAGAAGCCATAAAATTTCGCTTAGAACAATCTGGCATTTCTGAAAAAGAACTAAATGTTATTTTAGGTTCTAGAAGTCGGAAATCAGAAATTCTTAGCGGAAAAAGAAAGCTAAGTTTGAATTTGATAAGACTTCTTCATGAAAAGCTGCATATCCCCGCAGAGAGTTTGATAATGGCGTATTGATTATTTTTTCAGGTAGAAATGCTAGTTATATATTTTTTAAGACAGCTATGAATTCATCAGCGTTAAGCACGTTTACTGAAGGAAAATTTACATGTTTTAATACCTTGAAATGTTTATCATTAGTAACAATGAAATCAGCATTTGCTGCTACTGCACAATCAACAAATTTATCGTCGTCGGGGTCTGATTCAATTAATTTCCATTTATATGTGGGGTCAAAGACAGAAACATCAGGAAGGTTAATAAAAGCAGAAATTAATTTATCAAAAAAACTATCGTTGTAGCGGGCATTCAATTGTTCAGAATATTCCAAAAGTATTTCATTGCTAATGCACAATTCAAATCTACCTTCATTAAGTGCTTATACAATGACATGGTAGCGAAACTTGGGCAGCAAACTCACTAATAGAACATTTGTATCAAGAAATACTTTCAAATATTATTGGTTGGTATCGTTTAATATTGAATCGACATCCTCGATTGTCCAGGATTCATTGGTAGCTTTTCGGTCAGCCATTTTACTCAATTTATTTAAGTAATATTGGCCTATAATTTTCTTAATATCCACTAACTCCTCATCTGTGGGATTATGCGCAAATAGGCGTAATAATTCTAATTGTAAAGTTGAAAATTTTGACGAAGAATCCGGAATTTTAATTGATGACATATCATAATCTTTGTTACAAAATTATATTTAATAATCTATAAAAGCAATAGTATTGAAAAAATCCACATGATATATGGCTCTATATCAAATTGTGTGAGTAATTGATTTTTTAAAACAATTTGCCTGCCTGTCCGGTAGGCAGGCAAATTTGAGGGTTTGAAAATTTGATAATACTTAGATCAACTTCGTTGATATCATTTATTGTTTCTTTTTGCTTGTCTTCAAGGCATGATGACATATTTCCAAAATTCCAAAGTAAACCTTTTATTATTGGTAAAAAAGGGCTGCGAAGCTGAAATAGAACTGCCAACTAGACCAAGAAAGACTCCAAAGGAGTCATTAGTATCATCAAATTATCAAATTATCAAATCATCAAATTTGGATGGATCTACTTCAAATAAACTAAAATTACCCCACACTAATCAATATACAGCCTTATATATTAATCCATTTTCCCTCTTTCAAAGATTCGACTGCTGCAATGGCCGCTTTAGAAGTATTCATGATTTTATCAAAAGGGATGATGGCATTTCCACCGTTTTTTAAGCTATCCAGGTATTGGCTAAACTGTTGCTCATGGCCTTTGTCCTGTGCACCACTTTTACCTGATTTAGAAAAACCGAAATAGGTTGATTTTCTGAAATTATCTACAATTATGGTTCGATTCTGCGAATAAATTTCAAACCGTTCTTTGGAATAGGCTTTGCTTCCGTTGGCAAAATAATTGATCACGCCTGTTGATCCGTTTTTGTATTTTAATAAAATAGAAGCGTTATCTGTGCTGGCATCCGGATTTGTGCCCAATGCATTCATTACCACGCTTTCGACAAGACTGCCTGTGAGATAGGTAATCAAATCGATTAAATGGCATGCTTCACCGATGATTCGTCCACCTCCTACTTTCATATCATGAACCCAAGCATTTGCAGGTATGAAACCCGCGTTCATCGTAGCAATAACATTAATTGGAGCATTCGCAGTACCTAATTGTTGCTTGGCATCTGTAATAAAAGGTGAAAACCGGCGATTAAACCCCACAGTCAGGGTCTTATCTTGTTGCAGGTAAACCTCCTCAATTTCTGCAAGTTCATCCATTGTCAACGCTAAGGGCTTTTCCACGAAAACGTGTTTGCCTGCTTTCAGCGCCTCCATACACATGCTCGCGTGTGAACTATGCCTTGTGGTGATCAGAACCGCATCTACATCTGAGTCATTTAGAATATCCCTATAATTTGTCGTAACGTTTGCAATGCCAAATTTTTTTGCCAATGTCGTTGCTGAAAGACCTGAGGCACTTGATATGTATTTGACATTGGCGCGTATTTTCTTAAATGCAGGCAAGACGGTAGCATTGGTAAAATTACCTGCACCAATGATGCCTAAAACCCCTTTTCCAGGACTAAAATGGCTACTATTAATGGAAATTGTATTAGCAGTCAGGTCTACTTCTCCACTGTATTTCAGGATGGATGCAATCGAGCGCGACCCTTTCATGTTGCCATAGATCTGATTATAGTCCTTGAGATCCAAAATCTCAGTAATAAGTGGTTGGACGTTCAAGCGCTTAGTAGCGATGGCCTGAAGTACAGCTTCAAAATTTCTTTTTTCTGTCCAGCGTACAAAAGCCAACGGATAGTCTTGGCCATTTTGCTCGTAGTCGCTGTCGTATCTGCCGGGTCCGTAACTGCAGGACACTTGAAAGGTCAGTTCTTTATCGTAAAATTCACTTCGTTTTAAGTCCAGACCTATTACTCCGACCAAAATTATCCTGCCGCGCTTGCGACTCATGCGTGCAGCTTGAGAGATCACGCCGCTATTTTGAGTAGAAGCTGTAATGATCACACCGTCTACTCCCAGTCCGCTGCTGATTCCCATCGCAATTTCAACGGGATCGCTTCCGTCGACGATATTAAAAGCATTAATACCTTTGGATTTAGCCAGATCTACTTTATTTTGATCAAAGTCAAATCCGATTACTTCACAACCGTTTGCGTGAAGCAATTCGGCAGTAATTAAGCCAATTAATCCCAATCCGACTACCACAATTCGTTCGCCAAAAGTCGGATTCAGCAGTCGAATTCCTTGCAGGCCAATGGATGCAATGACAGTAAAACTAGCCTCTTCGAATGAAACAGCATCAGGAATTGCAGCAACCAGGTTTTTCGGTACGCATACTACTTCGGCATGTTGGCCATTTGACACTACCCTATCGCCAATTTTGAACTCGCTGACACCTTCGCCGACCGCAATTACTTCTCCGGCATTGCAATAACCCAAAGGTAGTGGTTCACCCAATTTGCGGAAGACCGCCTCCAGAGTAGGCATTAGGCCATCGGAATTTATTTTTTCGAAGACTTGTTTTACTCTTTCCGGCTGTTGTCTGACTTTCTGAAAAATATTTGCCTTTCCGAACTCGACCAGCATCTTTTCTGTTCCCAGCGATACCAATGTCCGATGGGTTTTTATTAATACCGTTCCTTTTCGGACAAGCGGCACCGGAATTTCTTCTAATATTGTTTCTCCGGTCTGGAGATTTTGGATGATTTGTTTCATATTTAGTCAGTTAGTCGATTGGTCAGTTGGTCAATTAGTCTATTTGTCTTTTGGTCCACTGGCCAAATTGCTGATCAGTTGCTCGTACAGTCCACTATTTTGTTTTTTGGATATTATTATTTCTTAGGTAGGTAATGAAGCTATTGATTAATTTTCAAGTTGTATCGGAAATTTGCATCCCTTCTTCACATGTTGCCTGACTTATATAATTTAATTTTAATGTAAGATAGAACATTGATTTAACCTCACTATTTGATCCTCTTGCAATAACCAAATCTCGAATGAACTCAGTATCTGTTTGACGGTCAAATCCTTCTGCAATATTATTGGAGATTGAAACGGCAGCTCGTTGTATTTGATCTCTAAAACTGAAGTCTCTTAGTTCGTTGAAATTTTTACAAATAAAAATAGCTTGTTCTTGAGCACATTGCCATGCTTGAATTTGTTCAAAATTTTTAATTTTCATGATTTATATGTTAATGTATGTTTTTTTGACTAATAGACTAGTCGACCAATAGACCAGTTGACTAGTCGACTAATTGAAGCAACACACCAACTATCCTCTGAGCTGTAGCCCCATCCCATTTCTTAGGAATCTTGCCTTTCTTCCATTCACCGTCAAATAGTTTTTTCATTGCGGGCGCGATAGCCTTAGGGTCGGTGCCAATGAGCTCGTTTGTGCCAATTTTTACCGTTTCGGGTCTTTCCGTATTGTCTCGCAAGGTGATACAAGGTACAGACATTACAGTAGTTTCTTCTGTAATACCTCCGCTGTCAGTAATAACGCATTTCGCGCGTTCGACGAGATAGTTGAATTCAAGATAGGACATTGGCTCCACTGTATGGAGATTTGGAGCACTGATTCCCAGTTCTTTGAATATTTTGGCAGTTCTCGGGTGCACGGGGAATACAATCGGCAGACCTTTGGCATGAATCGTAATCTCTGAAATCAATTCCCTTAATTTTTCTGCCTGATCTACATTGGCTGGCCGATGTAAAGTCATGACAAAATAGCCTTTCTCTTTCAGTAGTAATTCATTCCAAACAGCGGGCTGAATAAAGCGAGAACGGTTTTTCAGGAGCGTGTCGATCATCGTATTGCCTACGAAGAAAATGCGATCTTTAGAGATACCTGCTTTTTTCAGATTTTTACCAGCCTTTTTTGTAGTGGTAAAAAAGTAATCTGTAATACTGTCAGTGACCATGCGATTGATCTCTTCAGGCATCGTCAGATCATATGAACGAATTCCAGCCTCAACATGTGCTACCTTTATGAGCATCTTTTTTGCTACAATTGAGCAGGCCATGGTAGAAGTCACATCGCCCACTACCAGACACAAATCTGATGGTTTTTCAATCAGCACTTTTTCATATCCAACCATGATAGCTGCTGTTTGTTCTGCCTGTGTGCCGCCGCCAGCACCTAGATTGACGTCGGGCTCGGGAATCCCCAATTGCACGAAAAAATTATCGCTCATGTTTTTGTCGTAATGCTGACCAGTGTGAATGAGTCGATAATGAATGTTGGCTCCGCTTGCACCTGCTTTAGAGATAGCTTCGATGATTGGAGCAATTTTCATGAAATTTGGGCGAGCGCCCGCGATTATATCAATGAGCATCTATGAATTCTTGAATATTCTGAAAATAAGTAAAGAATTAGTCAAAAGAAAAAGCAGCAAAATAAAAGTAAAAATAATTTGAATTTTGCTGAAGTAGCTGTGAAAACGATCTGTAGGATCAAACATTAAGTAGGTTGGCTGTATCCCTATAATCAACAATAAAGACTGGCGCAGTTCTTTTGGCAAAAAATGCAGCTTCTTATTGTAGTAATCCTGCGCAAAAACATTGTTTCCTAGCGTCATCGTAAGTACTTCGAATTCCTCAGGATTAAAGTAATTGGTAATTTCACTGGATATTGCCTTCCGGTAAAAAGCGTGGTTTTCATTGCCAAAAAACACCCATTTTACGGGTTTTCTTTGGTGCATATAAGAGTAAATCTCATTTAATCCCATGAAATTGCCAACTTCGTCTTTCGCCATCAGGCAATATTGTGAATCGACCCACACCCATTTCCCTTCATTCGGATCAAAATACTCTGCGAAAGTATGTGATTTGTGGTGTACTTCACGCGGGAATATGCGATTTACCAGACACATTGCTAAAAAGACCTGAGAATGATCCGAGCAGCAACCATGTCCATCATCCTGATGAAGCCACTTGATATTTTTAACTAGGTCGTCACTGTACAACCCGCAACCTTCACCTCCATTTTTTGAATAGGATAAAACAATCTTTTGCACCCTTTCAGAGAAAGGAATGGTATCTTCAAATTTAAAAGCAGCAATTTGATTTTCATAGAAAAAATCAGATAGATACTTCTGTTTGTAATAAATAAATGGCAATCCTCCCTCTTGTAATTCATCCGGCTTCAAAGAAAAGACATCAACATTATCCACAAATTGGGTAAAAAAAGAAAACCTGGTATCAATTTTTAACTGGGCGGGCATGAAATGGAAACAAAGAATAACCGCAGTGTTAAAAAGCAAAAAAAGTAAATATTTACGCATTACTAATGTCTGAAAATTGTCTAAACCATGATTCAATAGCGAGGATGCACCATATTGAGTAGGACGCATCAATCTTACCTTCTTTGTTTTCCTTAATGAGCTTTTGTAAACTTTCAAAATCAAAAATGTCACGATCAAAGACGTTTTTTTCTGACAAATACGATTCAATCATCGGCGATAAACCTTCGGTTACCCATTCCCTGACCGGAGCTCCAAACCCTGCTTTAGGTCTGTAGATAACTTCATGAGGCAGATAACGTTCCATTACCTTTTTAAGCAGGTATTTGGTTGTTTTTCCTTTCAATTTCAGATGCGGCGGTATCTTTGTACTGAATTCCACCAGATCTTTGTCTAAAAATGGTACTCTGACTTCAATTCCGTCAGCCATACTCAATTTATCGGTATAATTGAGATTGTGATCACATAGAAAATACTTCATTTCCCAGAAAAGCATCTGATTCAGTGCATTTTTTTCATTCGGGATGTTTTTTAAGCTGTTGATCAGATAATTCGATGGATTGAAATCAGCAATTTTTTCCTGAATTGCCTGACTGAAAAGCTGCTTGTTTTTTTCCAGTGGAAGCCAGTTAAAATACCCGGCCATCCGTAGCAATTTTGGTTTGTCCATATCCGTCAGAAGCTTTCGTACTCTCCTGACTAAAGGACGTTTTACATCCAATAAGCTAGTGAATCTTTTTGCTAAAGAAGTTGCAAAGAGGGGCACATAATTAAAGTATTTTTCTAAACTCAAAGCCTGATGTCGTCTATAACCGGAAAACAGATCATCACCGGCTGTTCCACCCAACAAAACTATATCTCCGTTTTTTCTTGCCTCTTTGCAAATATTCAGTACATTCAACGGAGCAGCGTCGGCTTGTGGTTCATCAAGGTGATAAATCATTTTATCAAAATCCCGAACTATATCGATATCTGCCTTCACGATGTATAAATCTGCATCCAAATGTTTGGCGACCAATTTTGCATAATGAAGATCACTGGTGAATCCTTCGCTGCTTTCCCCTTCACCTGTATCAATAGTATAGCACGACAATTGTTTGTTGGGCATTATCCTTCTGGCCATGGCTACTACAGCACTGGAATCCAGACCGCCGGAAAGGAAAAAGCCCACCGGGACATCAGATAACAGTTGCCGCTCTACTGCTTGATAAAGTAGCTGATCCAATTCTTCAATCAACGCTTCCTCACTTTTGGTAGAATAAGTGCCATTGAATGGAATTTCATAGTATTTTGATATCGTAAATTTCTCGGGGGATTTAACGTTCAACTTAATAAAATGTCCTGGCAACAGTTTTTTCACAGCAGCGAAAGGTGTTTTTTCTCCGGGAGACCACAGGAAATTGATGTAATTCACCAATGCTTTATAATCAATACTTTTGTCAATATCCGGCAGTTGTATAATCGCTTTGATTTCAGAGGCAAAGCTGAATACTCCCCCTTTTGCATAAAAATACAATGGTTTTATTCCAAATTGGTCCCTGACAATGATCAACTCACCCGTCTGCCTATCGTAAATAGCAAAGGCAAAAATACCGTTGAGCATGTTAAACAAATCAGTTCCGTATTCCAAATAACCATATAGAACGGTTTCGGTATCGCCAGTCGACTTGAATGAATATTTATCCTTAAATTTTGCCCTGATTTCCTTATGGTTGTAGATCTCACCATTGAAAACAATGCAATAACGCTTATCTTCTGTAAACATTGGCTGGTGTCCATTTGGGCTTAAGTCCTGAATGGATAGCCTTCTATGTCCCAAACCGATATACTCATCTTCAAAACGACCAAAATCATCAGGTCCTCTGTGCCGCAGCATTTCGGTTTGTTTAGCAATATTTTTTATGGGAGCAATGGTCCCAACGATTCCACACATTGGATAATTAAGAATTAAGAATTAAGAATTACTTTCTGGTTTGAAGGGTTGGAATGAAACGATTATGCTCGATTAGGATTTTGTTTTTTGAGAAATTTTCTATTTCTCTTCTCGAGTACGGCGATTTTCCAAAAACATTGTTCCGGATTGTCAGGTTCTCAGATTCTGGAGAAATATAAATGATCATGTTGTAGTCTGGGTCATTTCTCGTGGCATATTTGCCTATTCTGTTGTTTTCAACGATTGAACTTACAAATCTACCCGCTAAAAAAAAGGTGCCCGTATTTTGTACAGAATTTCCTGAAATTAATGCGTTTTTCAATGTAGAGTTGCCGCTTGTTCGGAAAAAATGAACACAACTATCTACTTTATTATTTATGATTGAGATGTTTGAAGCTGTGTTATAATCTGTATCTAAGCAATCGGAACCAAAACTATATTTGCAGTTTATTATCCTGTTTTCTTTGATTTCAATTTGGTCTAAAGATTGAGCCATTGCAAGATTTACCGCTGAACCACAATCAGAAAATACATTACCTACTAGTGAAATTCGATTTCCAGTTTGAATTTTTACTCCACGAGCAGTGCATGCGGAAAACTTATTATCGAATATTTTTATGTCACTGCTTTTCCCTGCGGACTGAATATGTATTCCGTCTCCGTCGTTAGGCCAGTTTGGTTTTCTTGAGGGAAATAAAGAGCCAATTGATGAAAATGAACAATTTGATATTGAAATGTCATGTACGTCTTTATATCCACCTACAAAAATGCCATCATATGTATAGGAAGCTTTTGGGTCGCAGGATACACCAATTTTATCAAACTGGCATGAGGTGATGTCCACTTTATTCGAGTCGGTAATCTTCAAAACCGTCCCATATGAGTTTTGGAACCCACAGTCGGAGATTGCAATCTTCCTTGAATCGTTAATCGTTAAAAGATTGTTGTATTTGAATTTCTCCAAAAATTCTGTTGACCTTTCATCGATTAAAGCTGCTCCTCGAAAATTAACTCCAAACAATTCGCTATTTGCAACACTGCTAAAAGTAACCAAGGGAAATTCGCTGTTTTCATCAAAGTATAAAGTTGTATGGTTTCCCAAGATATGAGTATTTTCTGGAACGGCTAATGTAGCAATTGGTCTGAATTTCCCTTTTCTAAGGTGAACCGTCGTGCCCGATTGCCGCTCAGTAATCTGCGACCACGAACTCACGGTTTTGATTCCACATGATTGTAGTAGTAGTATTGAATAATACACTGCAGAAGAAATTGTAAAATTACTTAGCTTCAAGTTCTGCAATTTCCTTTAAATATTGAAAAGTCAAAGAAGCTGTTTGGCTCCAATTGTATTGCTGAGCCATTTCAAATGATTTTTGAACTTTGACTGAACGCAGATCTCCATTTTGCATGAATTCTACTATCATTTTCTTTGTATTTTCTACTGATAATGGATCGAAATAAAAGGCAGCTTCTTTTAGGAACTCAGGCATCGGTGGAAAAGATGAAGACAAAATTGGAAGTCCCGCACTCATCGCTTCGATAACGATATTAGGCATGTTTTCACAAGTCGAAGAAAATACAAATCCGTCAGCGTTTTTGTATGATTGGTCAATTTCATCGAAAGGCACTTCTCCCTTGTAATCGATAATTTGATCAGAATTTCTCGGATCGAGTAGTATTTTTTCTAGTTTTTTGAAGGCGCCCTCATATTTCGGACCTATCAAAGTCAATTTTACTGGAAATCCACTTTCTTTCAATTGCAAGACTGCTTCTGCTAATACCCACTGATGCTTGTAGACATCTATGATAGATACATACAGTAAATTAAAAGGGTTGTTAGCTGAATAATAATCTATGCTCAGCTGATTTTTGGGCAAGTGGAAAAACCTTTTAGAAATTCCGTGAGGAATAATTGTTGATGATTTTATATCAATTGATAACTGTCTTGAAATATAATCTTTGGCGTGCTCCGATATAAATATTACCCCTTTTGCTTTGCTAATTGAGATAGATTGCAGCCAACTCAAGATTTGTAGTCTGAAGCGCTGAACTGAAAAGAGAGGATAACGATTTCTCTCCTGTGCATCGAAAACAAGCATATTCTGGGACATCGTTACGAAAGGATGGATCGCGCCGACATACGCTCCACCAGGATTGAATACAATATATTTTCCTTTTATAGTCGATATATAGCGCGGAAATTTAATGTATAACCAGTATATTCGAAAAAATACATTTTTTTCGAAATAGGGATGATGATATCCTTCCACCCAATTTAGGTCCTTAAGTTTATCAAGGCATTTTCTAGACCCGATGACGATAACCCTTGAGAAGCATTTCTTAGTATACTCATCTGCGTTTGTAAGCATTTCTGATATATGCGTGAGGCCTCCACCCGCTCTGATATTAGTAGCTTCAATTATTAAAGTCATCAAATTTGCTTATTTTGTAAGCTGAAAAAAAACTGCCACCGGGCGAATTTTATCCCAAATCCCACGGGAATGATAATTGCTCGCTTTGAAAGAAAATATAAGAGACAAAAGATAATCTATTCGAACATACCACTTTGAATTATAAGGTTGTTTTGCAAAAATTTTCGAAAAAATAATATCAAAAGGCTTGGCATTACAAAGGCTTCTCTTTTTAATTTGAAATCCAGCGTTATCGATTGCACTAATGAACAATTTTAACGGAATTCCCCTTTCATTCTTTGTTAGATTCCCCCTCTTTTTACTCCAATCTCCCATGCTTACTATTGGTTCTCTCAAAAAGAAAGTACCACCATTAGCCAGTACCCTGCTTGCTTCCATTAAAACAAAACTCACATTAGGAATATGGTGCATTACGCCAAAACAAGTAATCACATCAAAGGAATTATCTTCAAAAGGCATTCTCCCATCAATAGAAGGAGTAAAGTAATTTATTTTTTTGCCGTTTAGTGACTCTCTTCTCAATTGGTCAGACGGTTCCAAAATAGTAATTGAGGACGCAAAATCGGCGATTGGCAATAATTCATCACCATATGCACCACCAATACTTAAAATTCGCAATTTTTTGTCTTTTTTAAGATCGCAATACCCGAGATATATGTTTTGTTCATGATAGGGATAAGAATAGGTGCTCATGTCTTTGGCTCCCAATTCGGCATACCCTTCCTTTTCTTCATTGAACCATTGTTGAATCTGTTCAAAATTAAAATCGTCACCGTAGAGTTTTTCACCGCTTAAATAGACAGAAATATCAGTGTTTTCAGTCATTAAATATATAATTTACAGTTTAATTTAGGAATAATCAATCAATAAATGTACGAAACCATAGCTCGACCTGATATAGTCTGAACAAAAGTCTAGAATGATTCCGTTTCCCTGATTGATGGGTTTTTACCAGCTTCATAAGTTTTTCCCGGTCAAAGATTTCTCTTTGCAAACATTGTTCAGATAATAATATATTGACCGGCGAATCGACCGAATTATCTTTAAAGAATTCAGATATGGGTGTATTAAAACCAAATTTTAGCGGATTTTTCAAGATATAATCGGGAACAATGTTTTCTAGGGCTACACGGTGAATGTATTTTCCAAGTCCGTTCTTCATCTTCATCCAATAAGGTAAAGTAAAAGAATATTCGACCAGACGATAGTCCATAAAAGGAAGTCTGCTTTCCAGTGAATTTGCCATAGAAATTGCATCGCCATAGTGTAACAAATCAACCAGCCCGCCAGCGTGTTGTCTGGCAAGAACCCGGTTAAAATAACTTTTTATTTTACCCAAGTTGTCTGGAAAATCTTTTAATTGGGCTTGATTTCGGCAAAGCCTTCCATATACATCTCTTCCACTGATTTTTTGTTCAATTACTGTTAAAATCGGAAACCGATTATTCAAACTTCTAAAAAAAAGCAATATCGTTTGTTTAACTGAATAGTACTTCGCAAATTCCCGCCATTCATTAATTAGATCTCGGAAGCGAAATGCCATCAGACATTCTATTAATATGGGAAAAAAGTTATTGTTAATATAACCTCCCAGTAACTCGTCGGCACCCTGTCCTTCAAGCACAACAACTACGTCTTTTCTGGCTTCAATTAATATCTTATTCAGGGGTATGATTGCAGGCGAAGCATGACCAGATTCAAGATGACGAACAACAGTAAGCAACTGTTCGTTAAAATCGGAAAATTCCAGTTTAATGAAATGGCCACTTAAGTTGAAATCATCAACTATTCGCTTCACCAAATCCGCTTCATTTATACTTATTTTCTCTTTATAGTTCTTCTTTTCAGCATCGTCAAAGTTTGATGTTTCGAAGTAGGCAGTATAGGTATCGTGTTTTTCTTTATAGAATTGCCGAAGTAAGCAAACAATGGAATTAGAGTCTATTCCAGAAGAGAGTGTGGTCCCAACCGGCACATCGCTTCTCATCCGAAGCCTAACAGCATCCTCCAGAATTTTCAAATATTCAGCTTTTGCCTCTTCCAAGCCAATATTATAATTTGTACTATCTGGATAGTCCCAGTATTTTTCTATTTTAATTCCTTCCCTGTCTACTTCCATGCAATGTGAAGGCTGTAATCTCAGTATTCCTTCAAACCAAGTCTCTGCATGCTGGGCACCAACACTTGTTCTGCAAAAACTAGATATTACTTTGTAGTTGGGTTTTCTCAGTTCAGGAGTGTATTTGATAATTGATTTTATTTCTGAAGAAAAAATAAATTGATCTTCAGAAATAGTGTAGCAAAAGGGTTTAACTCCAAATCTATCGCGAGCACAGAAAAGTTGATCTTTTTGAACATCGTAAATGGCAAAAGCCCACATTCCATTGAACTTCGATAAACAAGCTTTTCCCCAATGTTGGTAAGCTTTTAGTAAGACCTCCGTGTCGCCAGCGGTCACAAAATGAAAACCAGCATCAATCAGCTCGTTTCTGATTTCTACGTAATTATATATTTCTCCATTATAAGAAAGTACATAATTTCCATTTTCACTGCAGAAAGGTTGATTGTTGTTTTCCGAAAGATCGATAATTGATAAACGCAAATGACCCAGCAAAGTATTTTCATTTATAACTTTAATGGCATGGGCATCGGGACCCCTGTGCTTCATTTCTTCTAATGCAAGTATTGCCTTTCTGGGATCTACAGCTTTTTTACTCTTAGAAAGATTGTAAATTCCAAATATTCCACACATAGCTTATTTCTCTTTATTATTGTAATGAATAGCTTTAACAAACCCGTCGAGCATTAGTTCTATTCCGCAATTTTCATTAAAGTACTGGAAAGAATTTTCTGCCATTTCTAAAGACAATTTTTCGTTAGACTGCAGCAAATTCATGTAAACGAATAGATTATCTACAGAACCATCATAAAAAAAACCAGTTCTCCCATGGATAATATGTTCGGTTTCACCACCGGAGAAAGCATTTATCTTTGTAATAAAGGGCACAGCTCTTCCCAGACTTTGCAAAACACTTAAGCCGGCATAATCAGGCGAAATACATGCGTAAGCGTGATCATGTAAATCCTGCAAGACATTTGGGTCATTCTGAAACCCACAGAATTCAACCCTTTCTTTGATATTTAATTGTTTTGTCAGATTTATCAATTTTTCCTTTTCTGGACCATCCCCTATTATTTTAAGCAAAGTCACGATTTCGGAATGCTGACAGAGTTTTGAAAATGCGTACAACAAATCATCAACTCGCTTCTCTTTATACAGTGTTCCTGTAAAAATAAATGAATTTTTCATCCCCTTGTTTACCAGCAATCGCCTACCCGGCAGATCCATAGTGTTGTTTGCCACAAATATTCGATCAGCAGGAATTCCAAATTTGATAAAATAGGGTTTTTTGCTTTCGTTGTATAATAAAATAGCTTTTGGAAACCTCGCCAATACTAGTCTCATTATATCAGTAAGTGAGTAAGGTTTAGGACTAATTCCCTGACCCCACAGTATAACCTTTGCAGTCGAAAAAAATGTTAATTGCAGAATATCAACCAGATATCTAATGTCAAATGGCAATATGATTACATCGAAATTGCCGGTAATTTGCCTGATTCTTGATATCTTCCTAAAAGATAATAACTTCCTGATTTGCAGCAATCGCTCTTCAAATCTCCCTCCAATATCTGCTGCCGCTCTGTCTCCATGTAAAACAGTAAGTGCCAATCCAAAGTCCTCAGCTAATCTGTTGAAAATCGAAATCCTATAATGGGGTAGTTGCTCTTGAATTATGGCAACTTTCAATTTCTCAAGTTTATTCAAAAAAAGTCAAGTTAATCTAAATAGATATAAAAAATCCAAAGAGGATCCAAAATTCCGGATCAATAAATAAGCAACCCGAAGACAATGAAATTGCAAATTTGGGTAGCACAAACAACAGGCATAAAAAAAGATACTTCTTACCGGGTTGAAGGGCCTGAAATGCCTTAAATATAAAAGCAAAAATGGCTACCAAAAAAACCAGGAAACCCACTACTCCTGTGGCCATCAAGGCTTCTAAAATAACATTATGAGGATAAAAGTTATCATAAGTTCCAACATACTGCTTCCCGAAAATCGGGCTATCAAAAAAATCATTTAGGGCAGATGCATACGCAAAATCTCTGTATTCTTTTCCACCACTGGAGCGATCTGACTGAAATTCTATCAATCGATTTATTATTGCAAGGTCATTGTTTTCAATAAAGGGCATTATGTAAACTATAGTGAGTATCGAAATAAAAAAAACGACAACACTGGCAGACAACCAATATCGAACTGCCTTAGCTTGAAATCTAAAATTGTAAAAAATAAGTATTAACACCAGTACCGCAAGAGATAAAAATGGACTTCGCGAGGCCGCAACGACAATATTGAAGATTCCTAAAACTATAAATCCAACCAAAAGAAGTTTTTTAAATATCGACTCTCCTTTTATAACAAGAACACGACCCAAAGAATTAACTGCCAATTGCTGACCAATGTACCCGATCAAAATCGTGTTTAGTACTATTCCCTCTGGCCCATCATCTACCTGTGAGTAAATGTTTGCTCTCTCCAGAAACAAATCTTTTCCCGCCATTGCGATATTTTGATATAGGTAAAGCGCCACTTCAACATTGGCCACCGCCAGAACAAAAATCAAATTTCCAGTCAGTTTGGCTAAATCAATCAATTTGGTGCTAATCATTATCGCGAGCGCAGGAATGATAGATGACATAAAGAAATAGGAATAGATGTAAAAAGCAGTATTGGGATTCGTTTCAGAATTTCCCGAACCTTTCGCCAATCTAATATCTAAAATACTAATGTCATAAACCAAGCGAATACTATAAATTACCCAAAATAGGATCAGAAAATAGGCGGTTTTGCTAAAATGCAGGTTCTTTTTATAAATGCTGATGATAATAATAAAAATAGCGACCGCACAATATATTGCTTTCAAGGACATGTTTATCGGAGTCGATGGCAAAGCTGACATTGCAATGGGAACAGCAGTTATTGGATAACCAAAGCAAGTAATAATGAGCAACCACATGCTTAGTGTGCCAAGATTATTATCCTTACTGAAGTAACTAAACATCCTTAGTTTGCTTTACTTTTATTTAAAAATTGCAATAGTACTGATTTGCTTTTTTCACTAAGGATAAAGAAATAAAAAACTATTGTCACAACGACTACAACTACTAATGTAATGACTACATAATACTTTAGGGATATCAATGAAAATAATTTGTATAAAAAGAAAAATATTAAATATGTCAAAAACAAAAATGCCAACCGCCAACTGTTTGATAAATAAGTATTAAAAACTTGAATTTTGATCGTCTTCTCAAAATAATAAACAATAAACAGTGAAGCAATTCCAACACTTAAGCCCAATCCGAAACTCAAAGTACTAATGGAATCTGGTACATGAAACGCGACAATTATGCAAATTATAGTAATCAGAGATTGAAACAATTGCTGTATGATATTTCCTCTCAGACGGCCAGTCCCAAAATTGATATAATTGATCGGCGAAACGAGTGTATTGAAAAAATTGCCTACAGATAATCCAATCGTCAATGATATAAATGTCCTCTCCAGACTGCCTATCCAAAAATAAGAAATCAGCGGCAATAAAAATATAAAACCATAATTGATGAACAAGTTAATATCAAAAACATGATTGGTCCCCGACACAAAAAAAGCGTGAATACGCTCGTTTTTGTTTTCATCGTCTTTAATTTCGGCAATTGCAGGAATTAATGGTTGCAGTCCGACTAATATGGGATTTCTCACCTGATTGCTGATTTTATTTGCCAACTCATAATAACCTGTCGTAGCGAGTCCTCCATATTTTGTAAGAAAATACTTTATAGCGGGTTCAGAAAAAGTGCTGATTAGCGAGATTGCTTGCAGTTTAACACCGTAATTAAATATTTCCTTGAATGTCTGTTTACAAAAAAACATTTTAAAAGGAATTAAATGATAGACAATCCACAAACCACTAAATGCCAGAAAGCCATATTGGATAATAAGTGCCCAAAATAAGCCCTCAATATCAAACAAATACATAAATACAATGGAAAGAGCTAAGTTCAGAATTTGCGCGATAGAATAAAACGTTACTCTTTTGACGTACAACTGATAGCCATCAACTACAGACCAGATCAAAAAAGAAATCGTATAAAGCATAAAATGCGCAAAGGAAAGAAAAATGAGTTTGTTGGACGCTAAATCAAAAAATGCAGGAGACAGCATTTTTGAAAAGAAATAAATCGCAATCGGATATAGAATCACTAAAATCAAAGCGGTTGAAATAGCTGTAAACACTAAGCTTGTAGAAATGACTTTTTTGACTTTTATCAAATTGTCTTCAGACAGATATCTTGCAACAAACATGACCACATTCGATCCGCTGGCACCAAAATTTCCAATACTGGCAGCCATAGTAAAAGATGATACAACTGACCACAAACCTAATTTTTCTATTCCAAGCATCTGCGTCACAAATCTGTATAAAACAAACTGGCATACACTAAAAATCACAACCTGAATTACGGTTGCCACTGAATTTGATCTTAATGATTTCATTTTTAGGAGAATGTTACTCCAAGCTATCTTTGATGAGTCTTCTGAATATGATAAATACCGCACCAACTAAAATGCCTAGTCCGATTCCAGTAATTAAGGCCATGCGTAGCGACTTGGTTATCGCAGTATTCGGTGTGAATGGCATATCGATCACTTGTACGTAAGGCCGCTTATTCTTTAGTGCAAAGTCGGACAACTCAAGATTTTTTACCGCCTCACCATACATTATCGTTAGACGTCCGACATCCCTCGACAATTGTTTTGTAGGTACTTTTACTGTCTCCATTAAAAGTCCTCGGTTACTGTCTTCAAACTTTGCTTGTCTATAATCAGCACCAATCAGTACGCTCTTCAATGAGTCAACCTTCCGCTTTACTAGTCGGTAAGTTTCTGCTTCGCGTTCAACCGTCTTCTCAATATAAAAATCACTTAATCGTTGAAAAATTACCTGCGCAAGACTGACTGACAATTCATCTGAAACTGTAGTTACTTTCATGGTCATAATGGAAGTCAATCGCGACTGGCTGTTTAGCATCAAACCTTCTTTTGATTCTGTTCCAATAACTAGATTGTATAGACTTTTGATAGCCTTTCTTTCTGCCAAGTTGAATGAGTCTTTAGCAGAGTTGCTAAATGTGAAAGTTTTCAGTTCCGGAATACTCTTCCAGTTTTTATTATGTAAGTTATAGATTTTAATAATGTGATTGGCAAGGTAGTCCGAGTTCCCGTCAACATTTGATTTTGTTAAAAGGGCATCCTCAATAATTCTAAATGACTTAGATAGTGCTAATATTTTGTCAAGATTATCCTCCATTGGTGCTTGCATACCCAATGAACTTAGGATACTAGCTGCCCCTGCTAATCCACCCCCACCTTCATTTTCATTGATCATAAAAGTCAGTGTTGCTGAATACTTCTTTGGCGCTGACCAATAATTGTATATTGAAATGAGTAATGAGACACTTACAAAAATAACGACAATACGCCATTTCGCAGTTATTTCTTCAAAAGATTCCTTTATTTTTAGAATAACATCTTTAAAAGTAACTTCATTTCCTGTTAGACCTTCATTTTGATGATTAGGCTCCATAATTTCTGCTAGAATGATAGATTATTTGAAAATTCTACTATATAACAACGGTTTTAAAATACTCGTACGTTCTTCTTAAACCCTCTGCTCTATCCACTTTCGGCGCCCAGTCCAGAATTTCTTTTGCCTTGCTGATATCGGGTTGACGTTGTTTCGGATCGTCAACGGGCAATGGACGATAGTCTTTATATGCATTTGGATTATCTACCAGTTCCAGGATCTCATCGGCAAATGTCAACATGGTAATCTCTGAAGGATTGCCAATATTAACTGGCATCGAGTAATCACTCAAAAGGAGACGATAAATCCCCTCTACCAAATCGTCGACATAACAGAATGATCTGGTTTGCGTACCATCTCCAAAAATGGTTAGTCCTTCTCCTCTGATTGCCTGTGAAAAAAATGCCGGTAGTACCCGACCGTCATTTACTCGCATTCTTGGTCCATAGGTATTGAAAATCCGCACAATACGGGTTTCGAGACCATGATATGTGTGATAAGCCATTGTGATTGCCTCCTGGAAGCGTTTGGCTTCATCGTATACTCCTCTTGGGCCAATTGGGTTTACATGTCCCCAATATTCCTCGGTCTGCGGATGAACCAGTGGATCTCCATAAACCTCCGAAGTTGAAGCAATCATGAATCTAGCTCCTTTAGATTTGGCCAGTCCGAGCAAATTGTGTGTTCCAAGCGAGCCCACTTTCAGCGTCTGAATTGGCATCTGCAAATAATCGATCGGGCTTGCAGGAGAAGCAAAGTGAAGGATATAATCCAGTTCACCGGCTACATGGACAAATTTTGATACATCATGGTGATGAAATTCGAAAGATTCCAGTGGAAAAAGATGGCTGATGTTTTCCAGATTACCGGTAATCAGATTGTCCATTCCAATGACGTGGTATCCTTCGGTTATGAACCTGTCGCACAAATGCGAGCCTAAGAATCCAGCTGCTCCGGTGATCAATACTCTTTTTTTAGACACAGATTGTAGAGATTAATGATTAGTGATTAATGGGTGCTTCTCTCCTTTATTGAACTGAATTTCCGCATTACGGATATCATGCGTAATGACTACTGCTTTTCTTGCCTCCGAAATTGAAAATCCATTGCCTTGCAGAATTTCTTCATAGCTTTTGGTGTGCAAATCTGAAAATCCTTCACTTAGCTCAACCGATTCACCATCTACGACAATATCGCGATAAGTCCGATTTCCTGCTATTTGTGTCTCTTTAGGAATCATTTTTTCATCGATACTTAAGAACCATCTGACCCTGGCTTTATTAAATAATATAAAACCAGCCGCATGGTTTTTTTCCTGTAAGTGGACGACATTTTCTTCTACATCGCCAAATAAATCAATCAGCAAATCAAAAAAATGAACACCAATGTTGGTTGCTATTCCTCCCGATTTGGATATATCCCCTTTCCAACTGTTGTGGTACCAGCTGCCTCTTCCTGTAATATAGGTCACTTCTACATCGAAAATATGGTAAGCTGGATAGAACTTGATTTTTTCCTTCAATGCAATGACCGAATCATGCAATCTGAGTTGAAGGATAGTGTTGACTTTTTTCCCGGTTTCGTGTTCGATCTCCTGAAGCGCATCAGCATTCCACGGATTGAGTACCAAAGGCTTTTCGCAGATCACATCTGCACCGTGGCGCAAGCCAAAACGAATATGTGCATCATGCAAGTAGTTGGGAGAAGCAACAGAAAGATAATCTATTTTAATTCCCTGTCGCTTTAATTTTTCAACATGACGGTCGAACCGCTCAAACTCCGTAAAAAAATCTGCTTTGGGGAAATAGCTATCAATTATCCCCACGGAATCACATTTGTCGAGCGCCGCTACCAGCTGATTACCGGTATCTTTTATCGCTTTCATGTGGCGGGGTGCTACATAACCAGCTGCTCCAATCAACAAGAAATTTTTCATTTTACTTGTCGTCTTAGGTACTCGCCGTATCCGCTTTTGGCATATTTATCGGCCAGCTTCATCATTTGAACTTTATCAATAAAAGCCATTCTATAAGCGACTTCCTCAATACAACCAATCTTTAGCCCCTGTCTTTTTTCTATTACTCTGACAAATTCTGATGAATCGTGCAGAGAGTCAAATGTTCCGGTATCCAGCCAGGCTGTTCCGCGGTTGAGTACTGCTACTTTTAGCTTATTTTGCTCCAGATACCACCTGTTTACATCTGTGATTTCGTATTCTCCACGCGGTGATGGTTCAATTTCGGCAGCGACTTTCAAAACGGAATTATCGTAAAAATACAAGCCGGGCACGGCATAATTTGACTTTGGGTTTGCGGGTTTCTCTTCAATAGAAACGGCATTTTTGTGTTCATCAAAAGCAACCACGCCATACCTTTCCGGATCTGATACTTCGTACGCAAAAATCAATGCGCCTTCGATATCGGCTGCTTCCTGTAGTGTCTTGCTTAATCCGCTTCCATAAAAAATATTGTCCCCCAGAATCAATGCCGCTTTGTCATTACCTACAAATGGTGCACCAATGACGAATGCTTGCGCCAGGCCGTTAGGTTTTTCCTGGATCGCATATTCAAAACGACAACCAACCGCAGATCCATCGCCAAGCAATCGTTTAAACTGTGCATTATCGTCGGGCGTTGTGATGATTAGAATCTCTTTGATTCCTGCAAGCATTAGCACCGACAAAGGATAATAAATCATTGGTTTGTCATAGATTGGCATCAATTGTTTGCTGATTCCCATAGTTATGGGGTACAAACGAGTACCGGAACCTCCGGCCAGAATTATTCCTTTCATATAGGTTTTCCTTCTTGGTGAATATTAATTTTCATTTTCAAGTTGCTTTTCCCATTCCCATGCAGTGCGCATGATGTCGTCCATATTGTATTTCGGAGTCCAGCCCAACATTTTTTTGGCTTTCTGATAATCTGCATATATTGCGACGACATCTCCTTTTCTGCGCGGACCTAATTTGTAGTTGAGCTTGACATCGGTCACTTTTTCAAAAGCCTGAATAGCTTCAAGTACAGTAGCACCCTGCCCTATTCCCAGGTTAAAAATTTCAACTTCCGACAATTTTCCAGCTATTAAAGCTTGCATGGAAAGCGTATGTGCTTCGGCCAAATCTGACACGTGAATGTAGTCACGCACACAAGAACCGTCTCGAGTTTCGTAATCTGTGCCAAAAACGGTCAGATGATCCATTTTCCCCGAAGCCACCGCTGTGATAACCGGAACCAAATTTGCAGGTTTGTTCTGTGGCAGCTCGCCGATTAACGCCGAAGGATGCGCTCCCGCAGGATTAAAATAACGTAATAAAACTGCTCTCGATGTTGGCCTTGCATGAATAAAATCAGTTACAATTCGCTCACCCATTACTTTGGTTGCGCCATAAGGGCTTTCCGGCTTTTGCTGTGCAGTACGTTCAGTAACTGGTTGTTTCTTCACATTGCCATAGACTGTGCAGGAGGAAGAAAACAAAAAATTCGGCACCTCAAATTTTTCTGCCATCTGCAAAATATTGATAAGCCCGCTGAGGTTGTTGTCGTAATATTTCAATGGATTCTCAACAGATTCTCCAACAGCCTTATGCGCTGCGAAGTGAATGATTCCCGAAATATCCGGATATTTTTCAAATATTTTGCGAAGTTTTTTCTTTTTGCAGATGTCCACATTGTGAAAATGAACAGCGGCATCTTTTCCCGAAATTTTAAGGATGCGTTTGTTGATCCACTTGTGGGAATTATTGTAATTGTCCAGCGAAACCACTTGAAATCCTTTTTGCAACAGGTCAACTACAGTATGACTTCCGATATACCCCGAACCTCCGGTTACGAGTATTGTTCCACCAGACCCGAGATCGGGTAATATTTTATTGCTTGATTTCAATATTTCTTTTTTTTACAATTAATGATAAGTAAATACTTATTATCATTAAATATTATTTGAAGACCAACTTAAAACTACTTTTTATAAAAATCAAGTACCTGCTGTGTGATGAAATTCATTGTTTCTTTGTCCATTTCTGTATGAATAGGTAGAGAAAGCACTTCATTGCATAGAATTTCGGTCGCAGGCAATTCTTTTCCATTCCAAAATGCTGCAAAAGCTTTTTGCTTATATAATGGTATCGGGTAATAAATCATACAAGATACACCTTTGCTTTCGAGGTACTTTTGTAATGCTTCTCTTCTGCCATCTTTTACCCTTAAAGTATATTGATGAAAAACATGAGATGAATTGCGGCTCCGTTTTGGAATCTGCAAACCTTCGATGTTTCGGAAAGCCTTATCATAAGCTGCTGCTACTCGCTGACGAGCTTTGGCATATTTGTCCAACAAAGGTAGTTTCACTTTCAAAACAGCAGCTTGCAATGAATCAAGTCTGGAATTAACACCAACTACGTCATGCAGGTATCTGGCTGGCTGACCATGGTTGGCGATCATTCGCATTTTAGCAGCCAGTTCGTCGTCATTGGTCATTATTGCTCCACCGTCGCCATAGCAGCCCAGGTTTTTGGAAGGGAAAAAGGATGTGCTTCCAATATGGCCGATAGTACCGGTTTTGGCAACTCTTCCATCTGAGAATTTATAGTCAGCACCGATTGCCTGCGCATTGTCCTCAATAACATAAAGGTTGTGTTTATTTGCGAGTTCCATAATACCTTCCATATCGCAACTTTGGCCAAATAAGTGCACCGGCACGATGGCTTTTGTTCGAGGCGTGATATATTTCTCAATAATTTTTGGTGTAATATTATAAGAATTAATATCTACATCGGTCATCACCGGTGTAAGCCCCAGCAGTGCAATTACTTCGGCAGTAGCTACATAAGTAAATGTTGGCACAATCACTTCATCACCCGCTTTCAATCCAAGTGCCATCATGGCGATTTGAAGTGAATCGGTACCGTTGGCACATGGAATCACATGTTTTACGCCCAGGTACTTTTCAAAGTCCTTTTGAAATTCATGAACTGCCGGTCCATTAATGAATGATGCTGAATCAAGAATTTTTGTAAATTCAGCATTGATCTGCTTTTTTATTTTCTTATACTGACCTTTAAGGTCCACCATTGGAATCATTAGACTAATTTGAAAATTTGATGATTTGAAAATTTGATGATATTTCTGAGCTGCGCTCTTCTTATTTGAACTTCGTTCAAAATTACAATGG
>JBMOJB010000022.1:0-34066 GCA_049316985.1 Saprospiraceae bacterium
ATTTCAAATTTAAAAAATTGATTTATTAAGTAAATAGCATTTGATGTGAGCATCTAGATTGTAAAAAACTATGAAGAAAATCATTATAAATTTATTAATCATTATAATTCTGACAATAACGGTACAGATTAGCTGGAGCCAAAGTCCCTGGGTAAGAAGTCCCAAAAAAGCATATTTGCAGTTAGGTGCATCAGCAGTTACTTACAATCGCGTAGTAATCAATGATAAAGTAATCACTACCAATAGATCAAATTACGACATTACTACTCAGTTTTACGCGGAATATGGCCTTTTCAAAAATACCGAACTAAATGCCATTTTACCGTATAAGCTCCTCGGATATAAAAATCCGGTTACCAAAGGGAATGAGGTGCTAAATGGACTTGGCAATATTCAGGTTGGACTGAAACACATGCTAATGGACAAAAATTACAAACTTAGTGCAGGAGTTTTTACCAATCTTAATACTGGAAGTGAAAATCAAATAAATGGTTTGCGCACAGGATTTCGGTCCAACACGGTACAACCCTACCTAACGTTGGGAACTTCAAAAAATGGCATGTATTTCTATGTTTTGGGTGGTTATGGAATCATGGACAATAAGCATGCTGACTTCCTTAGAATAGCAGGTGAAATCGGTAAAGCAATTACTCCTAAAATGCACCTCATCGTGTGTACAGAGCTTCGAAAGTCTATAAATTACGGTGAATTTGGAAAAACTGACGCTGTGCTCTTTTCTGAAAATGGATTGTATCTCGATGAACAGCAGTACCTGACTTTTGGTTTGAAGGCCAACTATGAATTTATTCCGGGAAAAATGGGTGCGACCATCAGCGCATATGGCGCTGCTTATGTTAGAAATGTTGCTGCGGGTCCAGCGATAAATCTTTCATTTTATAGGAAAATATAGATTAAGTAAGAGTAAAGTTCGGATGATGACCAGACTTTACAAATCTCGGAAAATTGCAGATATCTTATTGTAACGGACCAATCGATGTTGATTAATAATTTTTCCAAATTAAAGTACTATTCCTATTGAAATTGGAAAAACACCTTATCTTTGCGGCGATTTTAACAAATAAGAAACGTAAAATTATATGAATCTTCACGAATACCAAGGTAAAGAATTATTGAAATCATACGGCGTAGCGATCCAGGAAGGAATTTTGGCGACTACTGTAGACGAGGCAGTTGCCGCATATGATACCATTGCTGCCAGAACCAACAATAAATTTGTTGTGGTTAAAGCACAAATCCACGCCGGCGGTCGCGGAAAAGGTGGTGGAGTAAAAGTGGTAAAAAGTCACGACGATGCTAAAGAAAAGGCAAACGACATTCTCGGAATGATGCTTAAAACACCGCAAACTCCGGGAGGTATGGACGGTGAAGGGAAATTAGTCAGAAAAATACTAATTGCCGAAGACTCTTATCTGCCAAGTTTCGATTCTTGCAAAGAATTCTATATGTCGATCTTGATGGATCGCGAAAAGAAATGTAATGTAATTATCTACTCTACCGAAGGTGGTATGGATATCGAACAAGTAGCTGAAGAAACACCCCATCTGGTTCTCAAAGAATGGATAGATGCAGAATTAGGACTTCAAAGCTATCAGACACGTAAAATCGCATTTAATCTTGGACTTAGTGGTAAAGCCTTCAAAGAGATGGAAGCATTTATCCGCAAATTATATGCTGCTTTCCTTGGATCTGATTCTGCAATGTTTGAGATCAATCCATGTCTTGTTACCGGTGATGATCGTGTAGTAGCAGTTGACTGTAAAGTTACTTTAGATGAAAATGGATTGTATCGTCAACCGGCATTAGAAGCGCAAAGAGATAATGACGAAGAAGATGCAACAGAGGTTGAAGCGAGAAATTTTGATCTGAACTATGTAAAGTTAGATGGTAATGTAGGTTGCATGGTAAACGGTGCCGGTTTAGCGATGGCTACCATGGATATCATCAAATTGAGCGGTGGCGAACCTGCCAATTTCCTCGATGTGGGTGGTACAGCAGACGCGCAAAGAGTCGAAAATGCTTTCCGTATCATTCTGAAAGACCCAAATGTCAAAGCGATCTTGATTAATATTTTCGGTGGCATAGTGAGATGCGACCGCGTAGCACAAGGAGTAATAGACGCTTACAACAATATCGGCAACATAACTGTTCCGATTATTGTTCGCCTACAAGGCACAAACGCTGACATTGCTAAGAAAATGATTGATGAATCAGGTCTCAAAGTGCTTTCTGCAATCGAATTGCAGGAAGCAGCGGACAGAGTTAAAACGGTTCTTTCCTAATAGTACGAAATCAACTTTAGATATTAGTCCCTCTTCACCCATCGTGTCGAGGGATTTTTTTTTAAAAATCACCTTTCAAAAAATTTAAAAGAAATTTATATATTGAAATCATCCAACTAATTGCTAAATAAAATTAAATTAAACACAAGATTAAATGAATCTAATCGTCTAATTATTAGTACTTTGCAATTATAGATTCGTCAAATTATAGAATCGTCAAATCATCAAATTTTCAAATTTTCAAATTTTTTTATCGGTTCAGGCAACCGTTTTGAACACTTTTCAGTCTTCTCTATTAATTGACCTAACGAAGAATTAACAAACGAAACAACAAGTGAAACTACTATCCTTTCATAACAAAACGCTTAGTCTTGAAGATCTAATTGATCAGTGCAAAAACGAAGACAGAAAAGCACAAAAAGCGCTATATGAGCGTTTTGCACCTGTTATGCTGGGCTTGTGTAGAAGATACGTAAAGCAAATTGAAATCGCTGAAGAAATGATGTCTAATGGCTTTATCAAAGCATTTCGCTACATCGGACAATTTGAAAACAAAGGAAGTTTTGAGGGATGGCTAAGAAAAATAATGGTAAGAGAATGTCTTGATCATTTAAGAACTGAGAAAAACCTTATTGTCTCTGTCGATAGTTTCAGCCCACAAATCGAACCGTATGAACATGCAACTACGCATATGGAAGCAGAAGAGTTATTGACGTTGATAGATACTTTACCCAATGGCTACCGCGAGATTTTTAACCTGTACGTCATCGAAGGATATAAACACCATGAAATTGCAGATTTGCTCAAAATCAGTGAAAATACTTCAAAAACGCAATTGATGAAAGCAAAAAATGCAATTCAGAAAAAAGTTACAGAGTTGGAAGGTTTGAGGGTTTGAGGGTTTGAGGGTTTGAGTGTTTTAAGGGTCAACTACTTAGCAAACAGCGAAGCACAAACGGCAAAGCCCAAACAAATAGACTAACCGACAAATTGACTAGTAGACTAATTGACTAAATATGAATGATATTAAAGATAAACTAAGGGATTACAAAATCCAGCCATCCGCCAAAGCATGGGAAAAAATTGAAAATGCATTGGATAAGGAAAAAAAGAGTTCTGCAGCGATTATTTACTTTCGTTGGGCGGCAGCAGCTTCGGTAGCTATGCTGATTACCTCCTATGCTTTGTTTAATAATATACCACTTGGAGCAGGAGTTGCTGACCTCTCAGGCAAAGAAATTAAAACTGATTTTGTAAAGGATTCGTCCATACAAATACCTGAGTCACGTAATAATAATGGTGGTTCATTAGTTAATGCCAATTCCGAAAGAATCGCAGCTGTTAAGAATAAATTTTCCGTTCAAGGCAATACGGTCGCATTGACAACCAAAAACGAATTAAGCACTCAAAATAATACTGTTACAGCATTTGAAGATAAAAGCTATCAATCTAGAAATACTGCAGCGCTGGCCAGCTTAAATACTGCAATACCATCTGTGACTCACAATCGTGCTTCAACAATTTACCCGGACTTGCCTGAATTTTCTACAGCTCTTCTCGAAGATGCCAGAATTCATCGAAAATGGATGAATTTGCTGAGTGAAGACCTAACTGAAGAAAGAGATTCTACTTTGACAGAACGCGCACTTGACCTTGCCAATAAAAAAACAGTAACGCTATTTCAATCTAATATTAAACCAATGTTGTTGGATTGGTACCGCAGCAGAATAAAACTATAATCGTTCACATTTAAAACACATCGATATGAAATCATTAATCAGTATAATCCTGACAACACTACTTAGCACTACCCTTCTTTTAGCTCAGACGGAGAACCCAGCTGAGAAAAAGGCACCTGCAAAATCGGAAAAAGAACAAAAGATTGAGCAAAGTATTGCTAAAATTAAAAAAGAAATCGAGAGTATGAAAGGCAATATCGACTCTTCCCAACTACGCGAAATGGCTAGAATTTTAGAGAAATCAGCCGAGGAAATAGCAGACGCTATGGAAAAGCTTGCCGATGAAACAGAAGACAAAGCCGATAAGCTGGAAGATAAATCGGAAATGGACAAAGATCAAGCAGAGGCAGACGAAGAGGCTGCAGAGGAGGAAAAAGATTCCTATAAAAGCCACAAAGATGGGAAGAAAGAAAAAAAGGAATCCAAACACAAATCTGCTCGTCGCACCAAAATGATGATGGATCTTTCTTTGGGACTGACAGGTTTGGTTAATAATACTGAAACAGTGAACCCAACGGCAGTCTATCCTGATTACAAACCTTGGAGCTCTAACTTCTACGATGTTGGATTGAAATTTAAAACAAGAATTGGTGGGCCTGGAAGCCGGGTCGGTGTAACTTATGGCCTAACTTATCTGTGGAACAACCTCGATTTTAGCAATGATGTCAAAATTCAAATGAATAATAATGAGCCCTCATTTGTCGTAGTAGACAATGCTGTAAGAAGTACCGAATTAAATATCGGCTATTTGACCATCCCAATAGGTGCAGAACTTAGAATCGGTAAAAAAGGTAAATTTGGGGTTGGCGCTTATGGTGGATATAGAGTTCGATCAGTGCAAAAAATCAGAACAAAAAATGGTGACGAAGATATCAGTGAAAAAAGAATCGGAAACTACGGTCTTAACAATACCATGTATGGTGTAAGCGCTAAAATTGGTTATGGCAATCTGGTACTTGTCGGTAGATACAATCTCAGTAATGTATTTAAAGAAAATAAGCTTGAATATGTTTATAATCCTTATAACATCGGAATCAATTTTGGATTCTAAAAAAAAGGGGGCTGTACATTTTTACAGCCTCCTTTTTCTTCACATTATTGTAAAGCTGAAGGTAGTACTTTTAACAATTCGCATCAATGAGCAATTCGCTTTACTTTTACGTTGTTTTCGCTTTCCTTACAATCTTCGAAAACAAACCAGGAAAGAAGCGCTTCATCAACATGGCTGTGGTTTCCTTTAGTCCGGCGACATGCAACTCCTCTTTGTTGGCACTAATTGCTTTTAGTATTTTTTGAGCCAGAACATCCGGCATAATTCCATTGGCTTGACCATCATCCATTTTATTTTGCGCCTGTCCGCTTTCGGTCAAGGCATTGAATGAGATATTTGTCTTGATGTATCCAGGCACAACCAGTAGAACTTGTATGTTCTCCCTCCATATTTCAGCCCTCAAAGCATCAAAATATCCATGTAAAGCATGCTTTGCCGCAGAATAAGTAGATCGACCAGGTATACCTACATGTCCAGTCACGCTGGTAGTCACTACTATATGTCCACTTTTTCGATCCAACATTGAAGGAAGTACTGCCTTCGTGAGCGCTATAGTACCGAAATAATCAATATCCATTATCTTCTTATCCACGGAGAAATGCGTATCTTTAGCAAGTCCCCTTTGCGAAACTCCCGCATTATTGACCAGAATATCTACTTTTCCGACCTCTTGAAGTACTTTTTCCGCTATTTTGAAAACTTCATCATGCTTACTCAAATCCATGGGCACAATGCTGATTAACTTTGCAGCAGTGCTACAGTTTTTTTTTACCCGTTGCAGTTCTGTTTCATTCCGTGAGGATAAAATCAAGTTGGCGCCGCATTTAGCAAACGCATACGCAAGGGACTCTCCAATTCCTGAAGAAGCACCTGTAATCCAAATGGTCTTGTTTTGAAAATTCATATATTCTATTTGATAAGGTAATTAATATAGAAAAAGATGACCAGGTAAATCCAAAGTATATCCAAAAAATGCCAGTACATTGTAAGTAATTTTAGATTTAATTTTTTTAAAGGATCAGAAAAATATACCAAAACGCTAATAGGTTCTTTCATTCTTTTCATGGCGACATAGTAAAAGGACACCAGGAAAGGAATGCCACCTACGACATGCAACAAATGCAAAATTGATATCGCCCACACATATCCCGCTAAATTTGAGGATACCATACTGTGATTGGCGCCAATCATTTGTTGCCACGCGACCAATTGTAAAAGCATAAAAGCAAGAGATAAGAACAAGGTAAAACCAAGATACTTCTGATACTGTAGGGTGTTGTCGCTTAAATAGCTCTTTTTAGCCAGAGTCAAGGTGTAACTGCTACCGGCAAGAATTAAGGTATTAAAAACGAAAAGAAATGGTATTTCAATACTAGGCAAATGGTGATGGGTTCTGCTATACACATATGCTGCAGATAAAGCTAAAAACAACATGGACAATCCAAACATCAGCAGAACCATCATAATGTTATACGGATGGAAATTTAAATTTTCATATTCGTTTACTTGTGGTGAGGACATAAATTCCAGTTTTATAAAATCATCAGTGAAATAACTTCATTAATAAACATAAAAAATGGAAAAAGTTTTACCTGCAGTTGATGAATTTTATTCGTTTTGCAGATTAACTTTTTCCATTTATGGGTTTCAACAAAGTATAGTCACTAATTCTTCACCACTCGCGTCGTGAAATAACGATTGTTTTTTGAAACTGTCACAAAATAAACACCTGAAGAGAAATGGCTGGTGTTGATCACATGTGCATAACTGATATTCGTTGCCAGGTAGACGACATGTCCCATAATATCAGTGATTGATAGTTTGTCTAGCTTTTCCTCCACATTTACAGTAAGACGATCGTTAAGTGGGTTTGGATAAATTTCAATCGACCTTCCAAGTTCCTCGTCTTGGGTATTAACAATCAATTTGATGTCTTTTAAGTAACGCGGATACAATTGATAACCCTCCGTATAGGGCAAAGATGAATCAAATTGATATCCAACCCCACTGATGTCAAATCTTCCTTTTGGTGCAGTGGTTCCAAAAATATCGGTATCTTTATCAATTCGAACTACTGTTTTATTCGTTCCATCAGTAACTTCAACATTAAATCCCGTACCTGCAGCAACCCATTTAGTGGCATCCACCAAAGTAACATTTTTCAGCGTTATGATTTGAGATTCTGTAGATTCATCAATTTTAGTAACCACTTTTGGCGTTTCAACTGCTCCAGTTCCTGTTTTAAACAAAGTATCAGGTGATATTTGAGCGTAGCCATTGAATTGCGCAAGCTTGCCACCTACTCTTATTTTATCACCCTCTTTAACCGTATATCCAAATTTCTTAGATGCATGAAAAATACCAATTCCGTCACCAGCAGCATCAACTATCACAAACTCCAGACCATCGGGGCGAAAGTTAATGGAATTCACAACTCCATTGAGTTCAAAGATGTTATTTAGGTTTGCTAAAACTCCATTCGAACCCACTGTTTTCGCATCCTTTATTGAACCTGCAGAACTGCAACCTGAGATGGTTACCGCAACAGTGGCAGTACTTTGCAATGTGCCATCAGTAATCGAATAAGTAAAATCATCTACACCGCAATAATCTTTATTTGGAGTGTAAACGATGCTATCTTTAGATGAATTAATACTTATTGTTCCTTTCCCCGGATTAGTTGTCCCGGAAATGGTAACTGGTTTAGTTGATATATCATTTTTCAATACTCCAATGGTTAATTTTTTGTTGACCGTAGTATTGACAGCATCATTGTTGGCGACAACAATATCTCCCGCTTTGCAATTATCTTCAAAAGGTGTTACAAATAAGGTAATGTTGTTGATTTTAGCGGTCGAAGGAACCAGACAAGTAGACCAATTAGCAGGATTGTTATTGTCATCATTTGCATTGCAGAGTACTGCGCTCGCACCACTGCCATTAGGGGCTGTAGGCCAAGGTATTCTACTGCTATATCGTACAGAATCTGCCAGAACATTTGTGTTGGTCCATAATTCAATTAATTCACCTGAATTATTCAGGGCATCTCCTGTTCTCCACTGTCGGCAATCTCTTCCAAATTTAGATTTGAAATATGCAGCGTTGCTGGCGACGACATAATATGTTTTAGGTTGCAGATTGACATTAGGTAAAGTATCTCTGAATGCATTCTTAAAATAATAGCCATTTAAATTAACAGCCGCAGTTCCATTGTTATAAAATTCCACAAACTCCAGGGAATCATTCCCCGGATTTGGCGCATCATAAAAAATCTCACTGATTACCAACTGTGCGTTGCTCGAAAAATAAAAAGGCAACAAGGCAAGGAAAAGTACATATTTTTTCATTAGTGTAGTGTTTTAATTATTTCGACAAAGATAAAAAGGATAGACGGGAATTGAATAATAATTTGACTAATACTGCAGCTATTACGAAACAAATTATTCAAAGTTGTAAAATATTAAATTTTTTTTAATGTATTAACCATGTAAAGTTTAAAAACTAAAAGTACTTTTTTTTGTTCATAGTCTGCAACTTAGCTTTTGACAAAGATATGACATAAATACTTAACTTTGTGCTTTACGCGTTTCAATTGTTAGTCCCAAAATTTGATTATATGCACCTGTAATTGTTTTTTATCTATGCAAGTGAAATATTTAATTAACATAACTATGAAGTTTTTTTACATCCAACTATTCCTTTTTTGTTTTGCTAACAGCCTATTCGCTCAAAAGCCATCAGGTATGCCCGGAAATAACCTTAAAATCGGGCGTGTGTATGGAAGACTTTTCGATGAAAAGAAAAAACCAGTTGCTTTTGCGACTGTAGCGCTTTACGTCAACAAAGGCAAAAAAGATAGCCTCATTACCGGTACACTTACGGAACAAAATGGAGAATTTAATTTACGTGACTTGCCATTTGGCAGATTCAAAGTTAGCATCTCCTATATTGGCTACAGCACTTTCAATCAGACAGTAACTGTTAGACCACCAGATTTTGTGGAGCAGGATTTGGGAAATATACTACTTCAAATTGATGCAACCGTTTTAAAAGAACTAGAAATCACTTCAGAAAAATCTCAATCACAGCTTTCTCTAGACAGGCAGGTGTTCAATGTAGGTAGAAATGCAGCTTCTGTTGGCGGTACTGCAGAGGATGTATTAAGAACAGTCCCTTCTGTAACTATGGATGTAGACGGCAATGCCAAATTGAGGAACAACGCTACCACCGTGTACCTCGATGGAAGACCAACACCGGTAACATTAAATCAAATACCGGCAGATCAAATTGAACGAATAGAGGTAATTACTAATCCTTCGGCAAAATTCGAAGCGCAGACCTCCGGAGGAATAATCAATATCGTATCAAAACAGAATAAGAAGCCGGGCTATAACGGTTTTGTGACGTTGAGTGCCGCGGGAGGTGAACGCTATAATGCAACGGTTAGTTTGAGTTTGAAAGAAGGAAAGAATAATTTTACCGGCTTTTTCAATCGTTGGCAAAGTCAACAACCAGCGACTGGCTATACAAATAGAACCAACATAACAAATAGTGAGATTATAAGCTATTTTAATCAGCAAAACTCTTCGTATAGCAATAATTATATGCAAAACGGTAGCCTTGCCTGGGAGAGAACAATAAACAACAGAAACTCAATCACGTTCACTGGAAATTACCGTGGAGGGAAATTCAATTGGAATGAAGAACAAAAATACTATCTTACCAGTCCAAAACGTGATACACAATTTAGCGGTACTCGGAGTATTCGTCCAGACAATTCTTTCAGCAATTACGGTGGTGCATTGACCTGGAAGAAAAGCTTTCCCAAGAAAGGCAGAGAAATTGTAGCTGATGTAAACTACAACAGAGGAACGTCTGGCAGCGATGCAAATTGGCTTACTACTGATACATATCAAAACGCACAAATAAAGATCGAAAACAACATTATCACAGGTGGAAATACTTCAGACAATTTGATTATTCAAGTAGATTATACCAGTCCACTCAACGATTCTACAAAAATAGAATACGGAATCCGAAGCAGTTTAAGTGAAAAAAATCAAGTTTACTACAATGATGTAGTGGTAGATGGGATACAAAAAAGATTAGCAGAATTCTCGCAGGATTTCTTTTTACAAGATTACATCAATGCTGCGTACTTCAATTTTTCAAGCAAATGGAAAGGAATTGGCTATCAGGCTGGAATTCGCTACGAGCAATCCAACTTGAATGGAAAATCAAATATCGGAGGAGAGGATTTCGGTTATAATTTCCCAAGTTCCGGTAAGGATATCTTAAAATCACTTTTTCCAGCTGTATATTTCTCAAAAAAATGGAGCTCAAACGCTGAGTTGCAGTTCAACATGAGTAGAAAAATCAATCGTCCCTGGTATATGCAGTTGATGCCAGTAATCAGAGTAGCCGACAGACAAAACATTCAGATTGGAAACCCTGCATTACAGCCAGAGTTCATTAACCTTTTTGAGGTGAATTACAATAGACTCTTTAAAAGCAACAATTGGTTAATTTCATTGTATATGAGAGATGAACAAAATACAATTGTCCCTTTCGCAAAAACAAGTCCAACAGATACAGCAATACTTATCAACACTTATATTAATGGAAAAAGTTCATTCAGGGTTGGAATAGACAACACCTTGAAGCTCGAGCTTAATAAGAAGTTCGAAGTTACCACCAATATCAACGCTTTTAGTATGTTGTTTCGAGCGCAAGGAATAGAACGCAAAGGGTATGCTTTGAATGGTAAAATTAACGCTAGCTATAAGTTCCCTAAAGATATCAGCTTGCAGACTACTTACAATTACGAATCGCCACGCATATTTCTTCAGGGCAGGGAGAGAGACAACCAATTTGTCGACTTGGCGCTAAAAAAAGACATTACCGTCGGCGATTTGTTTCCTTCCAAGAGAAACACGGGTGCTGGCGCAATGAGGCTGGGTTCGCTTACTTTTTCAGTCAGCGACCTGTTCAATACCAGAAGAAATCTAAAGGTATTTGACACTGTCTTTTTTACTCAGGAAGTACAAAGAAGAAGAGATCTGCGCTTTTTCAAAGTTACGCTACAATGTTTCTTCGGAAAACCGGATGCATCTATTTTCAAGCGAAAAAGTAGCCGTCCGGCTGGAGGCGAAAGTCAGATGGAATTTTAAAGAATTGAAAATTGAAAATTGAAAATTGAAAATTTGCCAGAGCTTGAAGAATTGAAAGTTGAAAATTGAAAGTTGGAAATTATCCAGAGTTTGTAGGTTTAAAGTTTTTGATTGTCTGATTTCGGTTCGAAAATGTTGTATGGAATGTACAATTTTCTTAAAACCAGCAGACCTACAATTTTCAATTTTCAACTTTCAACTTTCAATTAATCTAACAGTGGCTTTTTAATCCCTACATAGATTTCTCGATGGTCCAACAGAAACGTTGAGTAAATTAAAACTTGAAACCAAGAATATCGTTTTCAATTTTCAACTTTCAACTTTCAATTTATTTACAGTTCCAATAAAAATCCGATAGTAAAATTGGCATCCCAGTCAAAAATGAATTGTTTACAGTTGGTTGTTTTTGCGATCGCATTGTAGATATTCAATCCACAACGTTGTTTGTCTCCTTCTGCTTTGTAGTCACCTGGTGCTTTAAGTACCGTATATCTTTCTTTTCCGTTTCTAACCTGTTTGGCCAATTCGTAAGGCACACCACCTAAGATAAAGCAAGTTTCGCGGTTTGAAGTAGGAATATTGCTTGATTTAGCTGCGACATCATTGGCCACATCTATATCAGAAATTTGATTTTGGAAGTATTTAGCACCTTGACATTCATAGGCCTGAATCCGTCCACCTTTTGTGTAAGATATTTTTGTATTGCTGGATCCGATGTCAGTCACGAAACTATTAGCAGCATAGCTTGAAGGTAAACAGGCCTTCAAGGCATATCTACCTTCTTGCTCGGGTGTCACTGTATTGACAACATACCCAAACTCGCCTAAGAATTTTATTATTTTATTGGTAATCTCCTCCTTTTTTGCACCAGAACTGATAACAAAATGGATGTCCCGTCCACCAACGCCAAAAGCAAGCATTTCCGCTATGTAACTCTTCAGACCGTTTTTAATGTCCTGATCAGTCGCCAAACCTTCTTTGATAAGACTGGCACCAAATTGCGATTTTTCCAGTTTCCAGTTTTTATTGGCATCAATTCTGATAATGAATGAATTGAAGCCGGTTGCACCCATTTCCACCACTCCTTTTAGTTTACCGTTGACAGGAGCCGGTGGTGTATAATTAAATGCAGGCCTTTCAAATTGTGTAGGTTGAATTTGATTTGAAGTATTCCCACCATCAGGATTGGTTTTTGCTTCATCATTTGTTGTAATCTCGGTATTACTGGTTTTTCCGAGATTGGGTAAAAATTTCCTTACGCCAAAGAAAATAGCTCCAATAATAGCTAAGGTGATCAGAAATCGTGAAAATGTGGTTAAACGTGCCATAATATTTGATTTTATTAATAAAATTAATTTTCTGAAGAATTTTATTCGTTTTTAAAATAGTGCTCGTATCCTTCTTTCTCAAGTCGTTCGTATTTTTTACAAACGCTTTCTGCCAGTTTATTCTTATAATCGATGATACTTTTTTGCAAGCCAGGCGAATCAATACTTAAAATCTGTGCTGCTAGGATGCCGGCATTTAATGCTCCATTAAGTGCCACTGTAGCTACGGGCACACCACCCGGCATTTGCAATATCGACAATACAGAATCCCAACCATCAATTGAATTGGAAGATTTAATCGGAACACCAATTACAGGTAGTGGCGAAATCGAAGCTACCATCCCGGGAAGATGAGCGGCGCCACCTGCACCGGCAATAATTACCTTTATTCCGCGCAAATGTGCATGCTTGGCAAAATCAAACAACCGATCGGGAGTACGATGTGCCGAAACAATTGTGACCTCTATAGATATGGAAAATTCTTTTAATATTTCAGCAGCTTTTGTCATAATCGGCAAATCACTGTCCGAACCCATTATTATTGATACCATTTTCTAATTTGAAAATTTGAAAATTTGATGATTTGAAGATATTTTCACAAACAAGGACTAAAATTATACTGAAACTTACAAGTTCATTAAATATTTCATTTAGCCAGGTTCGGATAATCCGTGATAATTCCATCAACATTCAGGCTAATCATTTCTTCAATTATCTTTTCAGTATTCACGGTCCAAGGTATGACTTTCATATTCATTTTATGACAATTCTCTACCACTTTTTTAGAAAGCAATTTATAATAGCAACTATACGCCTCAGGAACAAAGCCCAACTTTTTTAAGTTCCACTTTAATCCTCTTAAATTTGCTACCAAAAGTGAAACAGGGATTTTGTAATTTGCTTTTTTTACTACTTGTAGAACCCGGGGATCAAAAGACTGTAAATTCACTTTATCTTGAATTTCCAATCTATTGATTTCTAGGATGACCAGCTTAACAAATTCGTCTGGCTCGGGATGGTACACGCGATCTCCCTTCGGCCCTTCCGTTTTAATTTCAATGTTTAAATAAGGAAATGGCTTGTTCTTAAGTTTACATCGCTCCGCAACTTCTTTTACTACTTCGCTGAGCAGCGGTTTTTTCACAGACATTGCTTTTTGCATCACAAACCCCGGATGCCCCCTCACACCACAGTCAAATGACTGAATTTCTGAGGTATTCATTTTGTAAAGATTAAAGTTTTTTTCTTCTTTTTCCAGTACTGGTGTTCCATCCGGTTTTGAACAAATTTCATGATTCATCCATGCTTCATGTGAAACAATGACTTGTTTATCTGCGCTAATCACGACATCAAGTTCAAGGGTTTCAATTAAAGGGTATTCAAGTGCGTGCAAAAATGCCGGAATTGTATTTTCAGGATAAAGTCCCCTGGCTCCCCTGTGTCCTTGCCAGTTTATGTTCTGCGAAAATAAGTTTGTCATGAATACAATTAGAACTGCTAAAGTAAAAGTAAATTTCATAATATTTGGTAAGTTTGGTTATTTAAAGTATCTTGATTAGATTGTCTCTCATAAAGATCTGCATAATAGCCCGCTTTAGACAACAAATCTTCGTGCGTGCCCATTGCTGTAATTTCACCACCTTCCAACACGATTATTTTATCAAACTCCAGCAAACCGTAAATTCTATGGGTAATAACAATACTTGTTTTATCCTGCAGGTGTTCCTTCATATATTGAAGTATGGAATGCTCCGTTGTACTATCTACCGCAGATAAACAATCGTCGAGCAGCATGATACTCGGGTTCTTAACAATAGCACGTGCAATAGAAACGCGTTGTTTCTGACCACCCGATAACAACACACCTCGTTCACCGATTACAGTTCCATAACCATTTGCCATGCCTAAAATGTCTTTGTGTACAGAAGCATATCTGGCAGCATTTTGAATTTGATCTTCAGTAGCTCCACGATTTCCAAAGGCGATATTTTTGTAGATGCTATCCGAAAATAAAAAAACATCCTGTGGAACGTAACCGATATTATCTCGAACAGCACCCAATTCTAACTCGCGAATATCCTTACCATCTAAACAAATTCGTCCTTCACTTACATCATAAAGCCTGACTAACAAATCCATAATAGTAGACTTGCCACTTCCTGTACGGCCGATAATGGCCATTTTTTCTCCTTTCTTCAAAGAAAATGAGATATTCTTTAATGCTTGAATACCCGTTTCGGGATATGCAAAGGAGACATTTTCGAAAGTCAGATCTCCTTCTAATTGCCGCACTTCCCCTGTTCCCTTTTTAATTGCAGGTTCTAATTGTAAAAACTCATTAATCCTTTTTTGCGAAGCTTCCGCCTGTTGGATCAAAGACGAGATCCAGCCCAATGCAGTAACCGGCCAGGTAAGCATGCTGATGTAGATGACAAACTCTGCTATATTCCCTGCAGTAACTTCCCCTTTGGCAGATTGCAGACCTCCTACATAAATGGTAATAATTACGCTTGCTCCAATTAAAAAAATCATAGTTGGAGCGAAAAAAGCGTTGATTTTTGCTAGTTTTAGTGATTTGTTTCTGAAAACATCACTTTCTGCTGCAAAAAGGTTTACAACTGCATCCTGCTGGTTATAAGTTTTGATCACCCTGATTCCCGAATATGATTCTTGTGCGATACTATTGAGATGAGCGATCTGTTTTTGGATTTCCGAACTTCGTTTGTGAATCAGATCCGAAACATAATAAATTGCGTACGAAAGTATAGGTAGCGGCAATAAACTCCATATTGCCATCGTGAAATTTACACTGAACATCGCATAAATCGTAAGTGCAAATAAAGATATCAAGTTGATTCCATACAACAGCGCAGGTCCAAGATACATCCGTACTTTCGAAACATCCTCTGTAATTCGCGACATCATGTCGCCGGTATTGTTTTGTTTATAGAAATTAAGATTCAGCTTTTCATATTGAATAAAAATGTCTTCCCGTAAATCATTTTCTATTAATCGAGACATTACGATAATCGTCTGTCTCATAAAAAACATAAACAAACCCATGAGCAATGCCCACAATACGACTAGTGCTCCGTATTTTAATATTGTCCAGCTTAAATTAGTTTTAAAAGCGGCTTTTTCGTTTTCACTTTCTATTCCATTGATGAAATGAAGTTTAGCGACAACCAAATCCATCGCATCTCGAATGTATTGCGGCTGCAAAATCCGAAAATAATTGGAAACAGAGATAAATACAATTCCAAGCAGGAAATGCCATTTATATTTTACAAAGTAACGGTTAAGTTTTGCTAATTCCTTCATGAATTTTCGAATTGAATGCAATACCAAGCATAACGAATCGAACCGAAAATGGTTATTTAAAATAATCTATAAATTTAAAAAGTGGGTGCCTACCGAAAAAGGCATCCTTAAAATATCAATAATCCGATGGTATTGTAGTTCTTCTTTGGTATAATCAACATCGCCAAAATCCACGATTACAACCGGCAATTGATTTTGTGTTTTAAAATAATCAAGATAAGCAGTTTGTATAGCTGACAGGTATGCCGCATCAATATCTCGCTCAAAATCTCGGGCGCGTTTTCTTATATTTTCCAGAAGTACTTCCACTGGTCGATGGATATACAATAACAGATCAGGCCTGGCGAAAGTAGTGTTAAGCACATTAAATAAACGCGAAAACAAGCGATATTCGTCGTCTTTCAGGTTGTTTTTAGCAAACAATAAGGTCTTTAAAAAGAAATAATCGCCAACAATGAAAGGTTGAAAAATATTAGTCTGGGATAGGGAATCTTGCAATTGCCGATGTCTCTCTGCCATAAAAAACAACTCCACTTGAAATGCAAAACGTTCTCTGTCTTCATAGAATGAAGGCAGGAAAGGGTTGTCAGTAAACTGCTCAAGAACAAGATGTGCAGAAAAATCTTGTTCAAGCATCTGGCACAAGGTTGTTTTCCCAGCACCAATATTGCCTTCAATTACTAAATACCTGTACGGAAGCGGAGAAAACATATGGTTTTGGACTTACTCGATCAAAATTACGTCCAGATTATCGGTCGTTTCAAAATACAATTCATCAATTGCTTTTTGGAAAACGGGGTGAATAAAGTCACCATTTACCTCCATCATTGGCACCATTGCAAAATTTCTTAAATGAAAACGCGGATGAGGAACCTGCAAATCTCTACTTTTTATTACCCGATTACCATAGAAAAGGATATCAATATCGATGATTCGAGGTTCATTAGGAATAGAACGGGTTCGACCCATTTCCTTTTCTATTTCCAACACAGTTCTCAAAGTCTGTTCCGGGCTATGATAGGATCTCACCTCTAAGGCTTGATTGACGAAGTCTTCCTGGTCGGTTTTACCCCAAGCTTGCGTTTCATAAAAACCTGAACTGCGTTGGATTTTACCAATGCGCTCTCCAATTAATAGCTTGGCTCTTTTCAGATTGTCAATCTTATTACCTACATTGGAGCCTAAGAGCAAATATATCAATTCTACTTTATTCATATTGCTGCAAATGTAACTAAACAATGTAAATATTTGGGCTAATCTGCGCAATATATTTACACTTTCAAAATCTTTTAATCTTTTTAAAGATGGTTTGGACAACTGAAAATAACTACTTAAAAGCCAGATTTACCTTTTCAAACTTCATAGAGGCATTTGCATTTATGACAGAAGTCGCCATGGTCGCAGAGAAAATGAATCATCATCCCGAATGGACTAATGTCTATAATGTGGTTTCTTTTTCACTTCGAACACACGATGCAAACAATACAGTAACTGAAAAAGACCGACTTCTGGCTGCGACCATCACTGAAATTTATAAAAAGTATATGGTTAGCGACCGAAAACAATGATTATAGGTAGGAAAGCTACAATGCAAAATGAATTATTAATAATTTTCATTTTTTTTTACTTTACTTTTGTTTATTCAAAAGTATAATTGTATCTTTGCACCGCTTTAGTAAAAAGCAATTCTTGAAGGCCCGTTCGTCTATCGGTTAGGACACGTCCCTTTCACGGATGAAAGAGGGGTTCGATTCCCCTACGGGCTACAAAAAGTTTCTGGTTTTACATCAGGAACTTTTTTTTTGCCCAATTTTATTGCTGCTGAAAACGAAGTAAGGATAATTAACATTTACGCTGCACTGCAGATCCCATTTTGAATGACACCTACTTTGGTCTATTTTTTGTATTATTGAAATCGATTTCATCAAAAGTAATTAGTCTGTGTTCCGCAATTCTTGATCGGGCAAAACTTGAATGGAAACATTTCTTTTTTTTTATATATATTTCGCAAATTTGTCCGATAATTATTAACAGAAATTCATTTAATCATGACTAAATTAAAATTGTATTTTTCTTTTGCAGTTCTTGTATTGACACTTCAACTAGGTGCTCAAAACCAATACTCCGAAGAATTTGGTAATTCAGGCAGCTTAATCTACCAATATGTAAAAAACGATCCATCGCAGACCCGGATTTACACATTGAAAAATGGCTTAAAGATTTATTTATCAAAAAATACTGAAATGCCCAGAATGCAAACCTGTATTGCGATAAAAACCGGCAGCAAAAACGATCCGGCAGATGCAACCGGACTGGCGCACTACTTAGAACACATGTTGTTCAAAGGAACTGACAAGTTCAGCACCAAAGATTATCAAAAAGAAAAGGCTTTGCTCGAGCAGATAGAAAATACCTATGAAGTGTATCGTCAGACACGAGATGAAAATAAAAGAAAGGTAATTTACCACGTTATTGATTCAATTTCAGGTGAGGCTGCAAAATATGCAATACCCAATGAATATGACAAGCTTTGCAGTGGAATGGGCGTAAAAGGATCCAACGCCTTTACATCGACTGACGTGACATGCTACATTGGAGATGTGCCTGTCAATCAGCTTGAGAAGTGGTGCATGTTGGAATCAGAAAGATTCAGAAACCCGATCATGCGTCTTTTCCATACAGAACTGGAAGCGGTGTATGAAGAAAAAAATAAAGGATTAGATAGTGATGACAATTTATGCTATGAAGAAATACTTGCCTCTTTATTTCAAAAGCACGGGTATGGCACAAAAACTACAATTGGCACCATTGAGCATCTAAAGAATCCTTCTATTAAAGAAATAAGAAAGTACTTTGATAAATATTATGTCGCCAATAATATGGCTATTTGTATTTCCGGTGATTTTGAGCCCGAAAAAGTAGTGAAAGTAATTGAAAAGTACTTTGGTTCGTGGAAAAGTGGAAAAGATAATGCTCAAATGACTTTCCCTACTGATGATATGATTACAGTGCCAATAGTAAAAACAATTACGGGTCCGGAAGAAGCTTCCGTTTATATTGCGTATAAAACACCACCTGTTGCCCTTAAAAAGCACAACTTAGCACTTGAATTGATTAGTAAAATGTTGTATAATGGTCAGGCAGGACTAATCGACCTCGACTTAGTAGAGAAACAAAAAGTGATCTATGCCTACGCTAATATTGAACAGTGGGTAGATGGGGGTATGTTCATGATGAATGCCAAACCAATGCCGGGAAGTTCATTGGAACAAACCAAAGAGATGTTGCTGGCTGAAATTGAAAAAATTAAAAAAGGTGAATTCAGCGATGAACTTTTAGCGGCAATCTCCGCAAATCTAGAAAAGGAGAATTTCCAGAAATTCGAATCGTACAAAACTCGGGCGTTTTTAATGATGGAATCTTTCATTAATGGACAGCCATGGATGGATATCGTCGAAAAGAATGATCAATTGCGCAATATTAAAAGAGAATTTATCATCCAAATTGCAAACCTCTATTTCCAAAATAACTATGTTTGTATACTAAAAAACACGGGAGAACGCCAACAAACTTTAAAAGTTGAAAAACCTCAAATTTCGCCAGTTACTTTAAACAGAGAGGACAGATCCCTGTTTTATCAACAAATCCTCGACTATAAAGTCGAACCTATCAGTCCAAAGTTTCTCGATTTAAATACTGACCTTCAGAAAATGGAGATTAAACCCGGAATGAGTTTGAAATCAGTAAAGAATACGGTAAATCCATTGTTTACTTTAGAATATGTGTGGAAAATCGGTAAATTGAATGATCCTGAGATGGCATTTGCGTCCGAATATCTTCAATATCTTGGAACCAAGACATTGAATTCGGCGGACTTGAAAATGAAAATGTATGCATTGGCTTGCGACTACAGCATAAATGTAATGGACAACGAACTTAGAATTAGTGTTAGTGGAATCGATGCAAGTCTGGAAAAAGCTGTGGCATTAGTCGATGCACTACTTACAAAACCAAAAGGAGATGAAAATGCTTTGAATAATATGATATCGAGCACTTTACAGGAAAGAGCAGATGAGAGAAAGAATAAGGACGTTATTGGCGATGCACTTACTCAATACGGATTATATGGTGCCGAAAACAAATATACGGTCAGGATGAAGGAATCTAAAATGAGATCGCTCAAACCTGCAGATCTGATTAAGAAAATAAAAACACTGTCTTCCTACAAACACGATGTCTACTACTACGGTCCTAGAGCCAATGATCAGGTAGCAATGGTTATTAAGTCAGCACATAAAACCAAAAAGAAACTTTCCGAAACGCCTGCAGTAAAGCGTTTTCAAGCACAAAATGTAGAAGAACCTAAGGTATTATTTTCCGACTACCCGGGAATGGCACAAGCAGAATTAACATGGACCATGAAAGGAGACAACTACAACAAAAGCATCTTGCCTGATATTTTTCTTTACAATGAGTATTTTGGTGGTGGAATGGCTGGAATTTTATTCCAAACTATAAGAGAATCGAAAGCACTGGCATACTCAACCTATAGTAATTTCCGAGTGCCCTATACCAAAGATGATCCTTTTACGATGTTCTCTTATGTAGGAACACAAGCCGATAAAGTCACAGAAGCTGCGCCTGCGATGGTCGAATTGCTTACAAATATGCCTGAATCTGAAAATTTGTTTGAAATGTCTAAAAAGTCGATTCAAAATGTTATTGAATCTGAACGAATAATTAAGCAAAATATCATCTATTTTTCAGACCGTATGGACCGTCTTGGGCTTTCTGATGATATTAGAAAGACCTATTACGAAAAAATTCCTGCAATGAAATTCAATGATTTGAAAAAATTTGCAGATAACAACATTAAAGGAAAAAAAATGAATATGATGGTTGTGGGTGATCAAAACAAGGTCAACCTCGAATTTCTATCCAAATATGGCAAACTAGAAAAAGTTAGTTTAGACAAGATTTTTGGTGAAACTGGAGTTAAACCATAGGTGAATTAATCTTCCGCCTGATGTTTGAATGGCTTTCTTTGTACCCAATCCTGGGGCGGAGAAAGCCATTTTACTAAGTGTGGCAACATAGCATTGACCACTTTAGACTGATGCTTGATGTACGTATGCATTTTTACCGGTTCAGCTCCAATAGAACTCTTTATCTCCATAGCAGTGCGTGCAAACACGATCCTGGACACTTTTTTCTCAATACCTTGTTTCACCATACTGTATAGAAAATTCAGATAAAGTTGATGAGTAGGGTTATAGGCGTCATCAAAACCCAGAAAACCAGTTTCCAGCTCATCGTAATTGTGCATGGTTGTATAAAAGCCAATCAACTGTTCGCCATCAAAAGCACCCCAGACTTCATACTTATCACCGAAAATTCTTTTAATCTCAAGAAAATAATTCGGATGAAGTTCAACCAGATTAAATCCCACATTTTTGGCGATTCTGGCGTACAATTGATATATCCGGACATTTAACACTTCCATATCTTGCAGGCTCAGTTTGACCAATTTAACAGGCTCCAACTTCTTAAAAGCTCGCTTTGCCCTCGTACGGTATTTAGTTGTCATGCTATCCAGGTAGTCCTCAAATATACTCCAGTCCTTGTGAATGTCAAGTATCATATTAGGGTGAAAATCAAATTCTCCACATTGTTTTTTCAAAAACTGATCTTGTTCAAGGTGGAAGTCTTTGACAAAATTGAGTGTAGCACCTCTACCCTCTTTTTTGATTCTTGTACGAACAGTTCTGATGGCTTTCATCATCAATAGTTGCCTTTGAGACTCGACAACAGGTTTAAAATAAAAACCATGCTCTCCCGTAAGTAATAAATTTCCGGAAACTAAACTATTAAATTTCAAACTTTTAGCTAGAGCTTCACTAAAAGCAGGCAATTTGCCTTTTGAAAAATAACCGGAAAGACTTTTCGATACATCAAACCCACTAATCTGAAAATAAGCGGCACCCACCGGTTTATGATCGCTGTAATAAATTACATAAGCAAAAGACAAACCTATTGGCGGGAATTTTTCAAGAAAAGACAAATAATCATACTGCAAAAAAACGTCCTGAGGCGAACTAGCCAAAGTCCATTCTTCTTTGGAAATTTGTTCAATTGATGTATAATACTCCAATGTGATCATCTGATTTTACTTTTCAGTAAGGTCAGTAACGCCGGAATTAGAGATTGTTTTAGTCAAAATAAAAAAGTTGAAGACCAATAGTGTAAAAATACATTCAATACCAATACCTTTACCAAACGAAATAAAGATTGGATAGTTTAGTGACGAACAATAAAGCTTTATATTGTGTTAAATAGACTAAATCTAATCTTACTCCTCAACCACTTTATTAGAAAATCATCAACTATAATAATGGCGACCATAAAATTTTTATTTGAAGACAATAGCATCGCTGCAAAAACAGTAATTGCTAACGCAGATGTAAGTATACTTGAAGTTACAGAAGAACACGACATACACCTCAATCACAATTGTGGTGGAGTATGCGCATGCAGTACCTGTCACATTTACGTTTTAAACGGAGAAGAGTCTTTGGAAGAGATTTCAGACAAAGAAGAAGATTTTATCGATCGAGCTATCAATCCCCGTCTCGAATCTCGTTTGGCATGTCAATGCATCATTTTAGACCAAGATGCTATAATTGAAGTCAAAATACCGGATCAGAAAGGAATTATTGGACATGAACACTAATTTAATTGAAAATTGAAAGTGGAAAGTTGAAAATGCTATTCAAACTTTCAACTTTCAACTTTCAACTTTCAACTTTTAAGATTGTACCCCGTTTACCGCGATTAATTCAACTTCGAAAATAAGTGTTTCGAAGGGACCTATAGCTCCGCCGGCACCACGATCTCCATAAGCAAGATGCGAAGGAATGAATAAGCGCCACTTCGAACCGCAGGGCATTAGTTGTAATGCCTCCGTCCAACCGGAAATAACCTGGTTGACACCAAATTCTATGGGTTGCCCTCTTCTTACGGAAGAATCGAAGACCTCACCATTTAAAAGCGTACCATGATAGTGTGTCAGCACTTTATCCGTTGCTGATGGTTTCAAGCCTGCGCCTTCATGAATAATCTCATATTGAAGACCACTTTCTGTTGTGTGGACGCCTTCTCTTTGTGCATTTTCAGCTAAGAATAACTCACCTTCAGCAAGCTTATTGCCAAATTGATGCTCACCCATTTCTTTTGCATATTCTTCGTAGATTCCCGCTGCAACTTCTACAGTTATTTTAGGTGTGCCATTGAGCATATCTGCAATGCCTTCAGCGAGATCTTGTGGGTTCAGATCTGTAATGCCCTGGCTTTTAAAATTGTCGGCAACCAGCATGCCGATACTGTAACTTAAATTCATTGTTGTAATTTTTTTTCCGTGGAAATTAAAGGTTATAGGATGAAATTTTCTTTATAGTCCGCAAAGGTAAAATAAATTGATATTTCTCATCAAAATTTATGCTATCGGATTAATTATAATAGCTGTAAAATAAATCCGATGATTATTTTTAGCATTGAAAAGTAATTAATTCACTTTTTAGCAAATTCAAAATATTAATTGTTCTACTTTTGTCGCCGCTTTACCATATCTAACATTGATGCAATTAAATATTTCAATGGATCTCACAATCGTTATTTCTTATTATAGAGCCATTCAAAACTTAAAAATCATCTTAAAAGCGCTGGCAAATCAGTCTTTCAGGAACTTTGAGGTAATTGTATCTGAAGATGATTACAATGTGGAAACAATCGCATTTATTTCTGAAAACTCAAAGCAGTATCCTTTTAGTTTAAAACATATACATCAAACAGAAGATATTGGGTTCAGAAAAAATATGATGCTGAACAAGTGTCTTCAATTCTGTCAAACAGAAAAAATTGTATTTATCGATGGCGATTGTATTCCCCATCGTTTTTTTACGGAAGCATATTGTAAACATATCCAATCCGGCTATTTTTATGCCGGTAGAAGTGTCATGATGGACCAAAAGATATCTGATGAAATTGTCAAGAATCAATCCCTTCATAAACTAAACCTATTCGCTTTACTATTTACCAACTCACAGAAAGTAAAAGATGCTATTTACAGTCCCTATTTCCCTTTGACTTTCAAAAACAAAGGACTGGTTGGCCGCAATTGGGGAATTTTGAGGAAACATTTATTAGAAATTAACGGATTTGACGAAGATTATATTGAAGCCGGAGTAGGAGAAGATGTCGATATTGAATGGAGATTAATCGCCAACGGAATAAAAGGCAAAAGTATAAAAAATAAAGCGATCACCTTTCATATCTTTCATAAACAATGGTATTCCGAAGAAAAGGTACAATACAATTTTGATTTGATGTATGAAAAACAAAGAAGGAATTTAGTCAAATGTTTGAATGGTATTGAGAAGTTGATTTAGTCAATTTGATATAAAACAAATTGGTAAAGGTTGCCTACAATATCGGAGTTGTCACATTGAAGGATGTAAATTTTACGAGGTCGAATGCACAATCATCTATAGTCCTTTTTTGTGGATGAGCCGGCAAATAATAAAATATTCAATTTAGAATCAGTTGCGAGCTTGGAGACTCAATTCAACATACAATTCAATAAAAACACGTTTTTTTTCGGTTTCTGTCCAACTTTCTCGCCTTTTAATTGTCTAGTGCTTTAGCATTTGCTATTATACAAATAAAAAAGACCCAAAGAGGATGATTACCGTAATCTCAGCAACCAACAGACCGGACAGTGCAAGCCATATAGTAGCTACCTTTTATTTTAATCAACTGAAAGAAAAAAGTAAAGAGGAAATAGTATTTCTGGATTTATCTGGACTTCCTGATGATATTTTGCATATCAATATGTACGGGAAAACAGGACAATCAATTGGGCTTCAACAAATTCAGGAGAATTTTCTAATCCCCGCTAACAAGTTTGTTTTCATAATTCCGGAGTACAATGGAAGTTTTCCGGGTATTCTAAAATTGTTTATCGACGCGTGTTCTGTTTACAAAATGGGCGAAACGTTCAAGAAAGGGAATAAAAAGGCGCTGACAACAGGAGTTTCTTCCGGCAGAGCAGGCAATTTAAGAGGATTGGTACACTTCGCAGGCATTCTGAATTACTTAAATGTAGCAGTCTTACCCAATCAGCTCCCAATTTCTTCAATCGAAAATATTATTAAAGATGGAAAGATCGTACACGAAGAAACAATAAAAGTCATCGACCAACAAATTGAAGATTTTTTAAATTTCTAAGCCATTATATTTTTCCATGGGTTTTTCCGGTAATGTTGGCTAATTTGTAGAGAATTCTCGCGCCAACATTGCCATCCCATTCATATCCTTCTCCTGCTACTTCACAAAGATCAAATCCGATTATCGTCCTACCGGAGTCCACCACACATTTCAAAAGAAACATAGCCTCTTGAAATTCCATTCCCCCGGGAACAGGAGTTCCGGTATGCTGACAGAGATGTGGATTCAATACATCAATATCAAAGCTAATATACACATGTTGAGGAAGCAACTCCAACATATTTTGGTAAATACTATAAAGTGCATTCCCTTTAAAAACTTGCTTTTTTATATAGCTATCATAAAAAACCTGAATTCTACCCTCTTCAGATTGAATCCGCTCTACTTCTTCCTGACAAAAATCTCGGATGCCTACAGAAACCAATCGTTTTACCTGCGGCAATTGAAGTACATTATAAAAAATAGAAGCATGTGAATAGGTAAAACCTTCGTACGCCTTGCGCAAATCCAAATGAGCATCTAAATGCAAAATTCCAAATTCAGGATATTGAGTAGCCAGCGCTTGAATATAACCAAGTGGTGTGGAATGATCGCCTCCAACAAGACCCAACAGTTTACCTGTATTTAATACTGATAAACTTTCTTCATAAACCCAATTCCTTAGATCTTCACAAGATTGATTAAGGGAATTTAATAACTCCTGCATAGCAGGACTTTCACTTATCTCACCGCCTTCTTCGAGAAAAGAAATATATTGCTCAGCTTTGGTCCGGTTTTCTTTACTCCAACTTAGCATTGCTTGGTTTAGCGTTCGCATGTATATGCCCATTTTCCAAGCTTCCGGGAAATCATAATCATACAGATCAAGCTGCGAGGACGCTGCGAGGATATTCTCAGCGGCTGTAGCAGTGCCGGCTCCATACGAAACCGTTACATCCCAGGGAACTGGAAGCAAAATTACATCTGCATCAGATTCGTCAAAAGGTAATCCGATAAAATTTCCATTTTTTATTCCGACACCGGAGGGGTCAAATTGGGCGATTTTTTCTGCTTTTGTCATTTCTATACTGCTACTTCCGCTTTTATATGTGGATGAGGATCGTAATTGTGAAGCGTAAAATCTTCATAAGTAAAATCAAAAATATTTTTGACTGTCGGATTGATTTCCAGGGTTGGCAATGGCCTTGGTTCTCTGGTCAACTGAAGTTTTGCTTGTTCGAGATGATTGGCGTACAAATGTAAATCACCGAAGGCATGAATAAATTCACCGTATTCCAACCCACAAACCTGAGCAATCATCATCGTAAGTAGCGCATAAGAAGCGATATTAAAAGGTACTCCCAGAAAACTGTCTGCAGAACGCTGATATAATAGGCAACTGAGGCTTGCCTTTCTGACGATATGCCCGCTTTCATCAATTTTAGCCGGATTGACATAAAATTGAAACAAACAATGACAAGGAGAAAGCGCCATTTTCGGCAAATCTGCTACATTCCACGAAGAAACTATCATTCTTCTCGAATCAGGATTCTTTTTTATCGTTTCAATCACTTCAGATATCTGATCGATTGCAGTACCATCTCCTCGTTCCCAGCTACGCCATTGTTTACCATACACAGGCCCAAGGTCACCATTTTCATCCGCCCATTCATCCCATATCCGTACTTGATGATCTTTTAAATATTTAATATTCGTATCTCCTTTGAGGAACCATAATAATTCATAAATGATAGACTTAATGTGTAGTTTTTTCGTTGTTACCATCGGAAAACCTTCCTTAAGGTTGTACCGGGTCTGATAACCAAAAACACTTATTGTTCCGGTGCCTGTTCTATCCGTTTTTTGAACTCCTTCCTTCAGAATGTGTTCTAATAAATTATGATATTGTTTCATATTGCAAAAGTAAAAATTTATTGTATTTTTTCAAAATAAGCTTACCTTTAAGCAAAATTAACTAATGACTCAGAAGTATTCGTTTGCCTTGAAAAACACTCGGAGTGTTGTCCTGTTTTTGTTAATTTTCATGTTATCTTTTTCCGGAAAAAGCTATAATGAGCAGGTTGACTGGAGATTTTGGAAAGATAATGGAGGTGTAAGGATTTATTATGCTGAATTGCCAAACAGTGATATTAAATCAGTAAAAATGAAGACAACTTTTGACGCCAATCTATCCACAATAGTCGAAACATTAAAAGATGTAGACGCTTATCCCAAGTGGGTATACAAAGCTACATATTCTAAAACTGTCTTTGAATACAACGAGAATGATGTAATTTATTACAATTATATAGATTTCCCCTGGCCGTTGCAAGATAGGGATATTGTTGTTCAAAGCAGAGTTTCACAAGATTTTAATACTAAAATCGTAACATCTGTTTCCTTTGCAAAATGGGATGCGGTACCAATTAAAAAGGATGTTGTCAGGATCCAGGAATTTAATGCTCAGTGGACATTCACGCCTCTCGCCAATGGAAAAGTTGACGGTGAATACGTTTTTAGAAGCAACCCCGGCGGTGCTATTCCCGGATGGTTGGTAAATTTTGGACTCGATGAAGGACCGCTTAAAACTATCAGTAGTTTAAAAGCTATGCTAAAAGAAGAAAAATATATAAATGCTAAAAATGGCATTCGTAATTGAAAAAGTTTAAGTAAGTTTACGTCGTGATAAAGTATTATGCAAAAGTAGAGGGCAAACTGAGGGAGCTCGATAAGCCGGATGTGCATTGTTGGATCCACATTACGCCACCCTTCAGTCACGAAGAATTGGAAGAAATCGCCAACGAATTTGAAGTGCCGCTTGATTTTTTTACCGATTCATTGGATATCGATGAACGTTCACGTTATGATCGAGAGGATGACATTCGGCATATCATCATCAATACCCCCGTCTTGAATCACAATCATTCAGACACCAATACTTACTATGTAACTGTTCCCATTGGTATTATACTTATACCTGATCACGTCATTACAATTACTGCTTTTGAAAATACAATCGTTGAGAATTTTTTAAAAAACAAAGTTAAGAACTTCGACCCTTCTGATGAAAGGTTATTCGTCTTGCAATTATTAGAGCTTAATGTTTATGCATTTTTGAACTGTCTGAAAAAACTAAATTTGCAGCGCAACATTATAGAGAAGGAATTGCTTATTTCTACGGAAAATCAGCAAATTATTGAATTACTAAAGATAGAAAAGAGTCTGGTTTTCTTTGTGAACGCGCTAAGCGCCACGGAACTACTGAATATGAAAATCAAAAGGTCAGATTTTCTTCAACTTAATGGCGATGAAGACAAAACTGATTTGTTTGAAGATATAATTATCGACTCCAGTCAAGCACTACAGATGGCAAAAATTTACGCCAATATCCATAATTCAACCATGGAAACTTATGGTTCGATTATTGCCAACAACGTGAATGCCGTAATGCAGCGATTGACGCTCATCACCATCATTATTGCAGTTCCAACGCTTGTCGCCAGTATTTTTGGAATGAATGTAGATCTTTATGGATTAGATAAGAACCCATATGCATTGCCCGGTATATTGTTAGGTTCTTTTATCTTCGCGATTTTCCTAGCCTGGTTTTTCAGAAGGAAGCGACTTTTATAATAGTTCAATCAAGATTTTTTTCCCATTGGTAAATCAATCTACCGTTCCGCATAGGAAAATCTTTGCATTTATTCTGCTGCTTTTTGATCCAGGCACCCTGCTGCCTGCCGGTACAATCAAACATTATTTTTTCTTCAGGAGAATCAAAAACATAAACAATATCCGCATCTCGCATAAACTTGCGTATGGTGTGCGGCTTCCTTTCTTCAAGCGCTTTACTCATCCATTCACCCTCCGGCAAATCGACATCCAGACAATCAATTGGATAAGACGGCAGCAATTTCAAACAAGTAAATTCCGCAGACTTCGCTTCAACCATACACATCGTAGAAGTGTTTTCCAGTATTTTAAAATCAAACTTTAGGATCTGATCCGGACCAAATCGAAAAGAGGGATCGAGCGCGTGGATTTCTAAAGGCAAAAGCAACGTTCCCTCTTCATTTTCTATCAGATATCCGCAGTCCACTGCATTAGAATAATCCCGCACCTTACCAAAGGATTGGCATTTATTGACAGCTTTTCTACTTTTTGATTGTGCATAATTACAAAATGTACAAAAGCAAAACAAAATAAACAAAGCATGCTTAAGTGAAAATACCATATAATTAATTCCCATTTTTTTGAACAACTAGCTTTCCAAACGCGAATCCCGCAAGTCCGCTCAGTTTGTAAACGTAAAGCCCCGAAGGCAAATTATCACTACTAATTTTAATTTCACTACTGTTAAAACCAGGAATTAGTCTCACTCTTTTTCCATTGATATCAAATAATTCAAGTGTGAAATTTTCATTTTCAGGATTGTAAAAAGTGAGCACTGCTTCATTGTTCACAGGATGAGGTGTTATGTGCACGTCAAGATCCATGAGTTCCAAATCCTTACTCTTTGCGATAACTAATGGTTGCCCCTCTACTTTTCCGATGGCACCATAACCATCACGATCAATTACATCGCTGATTTCACTAATTTCAACTTTAGATGACATATTGTTATTAAAATAAACCCTAAGAAGCGGTTTGTAAGAGGGTGATTTCCTGATAAAAGAATCAATCATACTAATGCTGCCAACTATATTGGTACCCAAACCGAAAAATGGCTTTGCAGGATATTTGCTTGTGTCAGTAATTGAAATAATTCTATTGATGTCAACATTTTGAAGCTTCAACTGATAAGCACTGACATGGGTAGATGGGTTGAAAATTCCAATATCAAAATACCTGCCAGAAGGATTGTAATTCTGAATTTTAAAATAAACAGTATCCTTATTGTTGAGTACTTTTTGCGGAAACTGGCAATGATCATGATAACTGCTCGAACCAAGATGAATATGCCGTTTACCGTAATTAAGGCAGCTTGAAAGCAATGCGGCATCAGTCATAGAAATACGACCATCATTGTTTAAATCATCGCAGCTAGAACTTTGACCGCTTTGATTTACAGATTGATTGACGTACTTTTGCACATCATCAAAATCCTGCTCATGGTTACTGTTCAGGTCGCCAAATTTACTTTTCCCTCCGCATTCTCCTTTACAATCTCTGACCGAGCTGCCATATTTTACACCCTTGCAATCAATAAATTTCTGACAGTTTACAGTATCAATTACGAACCATACGGAGTCATTTTGTCTTTTAATTTCCAGGCAAACCTGCGCCCAGTTGTTGTCGGTCCTTGATTCTACTCTTCCGAGTTTATCGGGAGAATTGTCCCAATTCACCCGAGAAACAAAAGTGTATTGCCCTGCGGGTGTGTTGGTGATATCAATCCACTGACATTTAAGCTCTTTTTCATAAATATCGGTACATTTATTTGAAAGCCCCATATTCACGCAGGTGTACTTCATATTCGAAGTATCTGCACATTCAAAATCAAGGACGCAGAACCCGGCCTTAAAACCAATTGGAATCTTGTTACCCTTGTCATCGAATAACAGATATTCTGCGTAACCTCTGTAATGATAATGCTGATGACAATTATCATAAACAAATTGAGAAAGGTTGCCATAGGGTTTGCCAATAAAATAGTCCTGATCACCAACATTGCTGATGTAAGTATCGAATCGGATTACATCGCGCATTCCGAACCCATTCAAGCATCCTTCATTGATCAGACAAGGATCCTCATCGGCATTCACACGATCCATTTTCATTGACTTCCTGACAGGATCAGCCAGTACAATCAGGTCAGGACCCGTACAAGTACTGTCGTTTTGAGGCACACAATCATTGGTTGGGACGGTGGCTAAATAATTATAATTGCATGCTGCTGTGTCCATGCAGCCTGTTATCTGGCCGTTGTAAATTATCTCCCATTTGATCGCCGTGTTATTGCAGGTATCACCACCTATGCGGATAATGTACGGTTTGTCTTTCTCCAAAACGGCTTTGGGTAAGGCCGCTAATTTTCCGCACCCGCCATTGTCATCACTAAAAAGTAGCGATCCATAAATATTGGTTTGCGGATTAAATGTCCTGCATTCTTCATAGATCCAGATTTTTGTATCACATGTGTTTGTCGTATCACATGTACTAATTTTATAGAAACCATTAGCCTGCGGGGTAAACTGAAAGAATTGATTGTTAAAATCAGTGATATGCTTTCCTTCTTCAATAAACTGTGGTGTTCCACAACTTTCACCCGGACTGCAATTGATGTACTCAAAATATGCATATTCAAAAAAACTAATAGAAGTCTGCAACTTCCCATTTACCTTAACCTGTACATAACCCGGATATTCAAGACCGTTTCCTTTGGTGTCCGTCAAAAACAAACGCAGACACTGTTTAACTGGAACACAAAAAACTTCCGTATAGGTTTTGAAACTTTCGGTGTACGTTCCCGGAGGTGAAACTTTGTAGAATTTAGAATTGTCATTTGAAGACAATGTCCAACCTACTTCTTTAGGAAAGGAATCGGTAACAACGGTAATCTGCACTTCAGTAAAAAAGGCCGGATCACATTGAGCTAAAGCAGAAAAAGATAAACCAAAAAATAGTAAAAATGGAATGATTAACTTCATTGTCATGCAAGGGATTATAATATATCTATTCAAATTTAAGACCAAAATACAAAATATAGTGACTATTTTTCAGAATAGTTTGGTATGTTTAGATAGTTCCACCTAAATTATCTAAAAAGCCTAAGTCAATATAAAGACGTTGTACAGTCTGTAAAAGTTCAGCAAAAATAAGCTGAGCGTGTAAATAATTGATTAAAATATTGAACTTCTCCATTGCTATGAGAAAACATTTTTAAATCGTAATATTTCTTCTATTTTTGTCAAAAATATAAACCTTCACAAATGAGTAGAATTCATTACATACTACTAGCCTGTTTTGTATTGATTGCAGAACTGAACGCTCAAAATCCCATCCCAGCAAGTCTATCAGCAAACCGATTAGATGGATTTGAATTCAGAAAAAAATTACAGAAGTCATCATTGCTCAATAATATACCTGTAAGAGCAATTGGGCCAACGATTCAAAGTTGCAGAGTAACCGATATTGACGTAAATCCAGTTGATCCAACGAGGTTCTATGTCGCTTATGCATCAGGAGGTCTTTGGAAAACTGAAAATAACGGACAGTCATTTATTCCACTTTTTGATCATGAAGCAGTAATGACTATCGGTGATATAGCTGTCAACTGGAATAAAAAAATAATCTGGCTCGGATCAGGTGAAAATAATTCTTCCCGTTCGTCCTATTCGGGAAATGGAGTTTATAAAAGTACAGATGAGGGTAAAACCTGGCAGTATTGCGGTCTCGGAGAAAGTCATCACATTGGCCGAATCGTTCTGCATCCTAACAATCCCGATATCGCTTGGGTAGCCGTGCTCGGTCACCTTTATTCGCCCAACCCCGAACGGGGTGTTTTTAAGACCATAGACGGTGGCAAAACCTGGACACATTGTCTGAAGATAGATGACAATACCGGTGCAATTGACCTGATAATCGACCCGCAAAACCCTGATCTATTATACACTGCGGTATGGCACAAAGAAAGACGAGCATGGAATTTTGTCGAGAGTGGAAAAAGTTCCGGTATATATTCAACTACAAATGGCGGAAAAACCTGGGATAAAATTTCGAAAGCGGGTTCAGGATTTCCAGAAACCGAAGGTTCAGGAAGAATTGGCTTGTCCATGTTTTCAGACAAGGGAAAAAAAATCCTGTACGCTGTCATCGACAATCAAGATCCCAAACCGGAAAAGGACTTGAAAGCAGAAGATCCTGATATAGTGACAAAGAAAGCGCTGAAAAAAATGTCTAAGGAAGATTTTCTAAAATTGGAAGAGTGGCAAATAGATGATTTTTTAAAAGCAAATGACTTTCCTGACAAATTAAAAGCTAAAGATGTTCTGAAAAAAGTAAAAGATGATAAAATCTCGCTAAAAACATTGGTCGAGTATCTGGAAGACGCCAACTCCCTTTTATTCGATACGGAAATAAAAGGCGGAGAATTGTATACTTCTGTTGACAACGGAAAATCCTGGAAAAAGACACATGAAAAATACCTCGATGGTTTGTTCTTTACTTACGGCTATTATTTCTCCACAGTTTACGCCGCTCCCGGTAATCCTAATCAAATTTTTCTTTTAGGCTATCCAATCGTAGAATCTACAGACGGTGGAAAGTCATTTCACAATATTGGAGCCGATAATGTACATGCTGATCATCATGCACTTTGGATTAATCCAAAACAAAACGGACACCTCATTAATGGAAATGACGGGGGTATCAATATTTCATATGATTATGGAAAACACTGGGTAAAGTGCAATAATCCACCCGTTGGACAAGTGTACTCCATTGCAGTAGATATGGCAAAACCGTATAGGGTATATGCCGGTTTTCAAGATAATGGCGTTTGGATGGGTGAAACCTCTGCCAAAGCCGATGACGTAGATTGGCTTCAAAGCGGCGTTTATCCTTATAAGTTCATCATGGGTGGAGATGGAATGCAAACAGCAGTCGATACCAGAACCAATAATAAAGTTATAACCGGATACCAATTTGGAAACATGTTTAGCGTCAATACCATTACCGGCGACAGCAAAGGAGTAGGTCCCAAACATGAGTTAGGAGAAAGACCATTCCGATGGAATTGGCAAACACCGATACAATTATCTAAACACAATCAGGACATCCTTTATGTAGGAGCTCATAAATTATTCCGATCCATGGATCAAGGGGCAACTTTTGAAGCTATATCTGACGATTTAACCGCTGGCGGAAAAGTAGGCGACGTTCCTTATGGCACAAT
>JBMOJB010000023.1:0-32617 GCA_049316985.1 Saprospiraceae bacterium
AATGGAGCACCACCGCCGGCAATTCCTGCGTCTGCTTCTAACTATCGGGGTGTTGGAAATCCTGCCGTACCAAGTATAGTCGCACAGTTAAATGCCTGGGCCGGATGTGTTGCATTTGCAGTTGCACCGAATCCAATACCTGCCAATAGTCCGGTAATGGCATTTAACTCATCAGTAGCAGCGTCCGCACCGGGTGGATTATCATCTCTAACGCCTGTACCCAATTTGAGTTCATACTGTGGCACAACTACTTACGTAATCGCAGGAAATTACTTTGGAGCGGCAGATTATTTTAAAAACACACAAAGTAGTCATCCCTTGATTATCAATTTTGGGCCTTGTACAACCACTGTTACGTATGGCGCACCGTCGATTACCAATAGTGATGGAAATTACCTCACCTGCGCGGGAGGCCAGGTCGCTTTAGACAATCCTGGAACAGGCTGTTTTCCTCCAGGCTGTGTAGCTCCTACGGCCACTGCGACGGCGACCGGTGGACCGTGCTTTACACCGGCTCAAACAGTTAATCTTGGTGTAACCACCAATGCCCCTGCGGGATCAGTTTACAACTGGACTTCTGCAAGTGGATATTCATCCAATCTTCCCAATCCAAGTGTTTCGGGGCTACCAACCGGAAATAATGTCTTCACTGTAAAAGTCATAACACCGGGAGGCTGTTTTAGAATGTCTTCGATTACGATTACCGTTAGTCCGGCATTTAACTTTACTGTTGTTCCTGATTTGACAGTATGTGGTTCCAGCCCAATTGCGCTCTCCGTGGGTGGCTCCCCTGCTCCTTCTGCAGGTGCAAATTACCTTTGGTCTGGACCGGGACTGTTGCCAACAAATAGCGCCACACCAAATCTTACACCTCAGTTACCCGTGTCACCTGCGACATCTTCAACAAATAATTATGCTTTGACGATTACAGAGACAAATGGCTGCAAATGGCTTGATACTTTCAAGCTAACAACAGTGCCAATTCCTCCAACCTTAAGTATCGTGAATCCGATAAATATATGTACCGGACAAGCGATTAATTTGGTAATTAATAGCGCTACCATGAATTGGAATGGCCCAATTTCTATTCCTTCAGGCCCAAATCCAAAGTTGCCGGTTGCGACCAGATTCTTGTGGACTGGCGTTAGCGGATTTATCAACAATCAAGTAACAGACGTTCTCCCACTTACAGTAACAGTACCGAATCCCATTACACCGACTGCAACTGGATCTTATATATATAATCTCACACCCAGTCTGCCTGGATTTTCTCATTCGAGCTGTACGATGGCGCCAATTGATGTCACAGTCAATGTCCAACCCGGAGGAGCAATAACACTGGCTACTCAATCAATATGTCAAGGTCAAAGTCTTGATTTGAACACCTTGATATCTGCCCCTGCTCCTGCGCCATTAGGCTCGTGGTCTGGTACAGGAGTGGGAGTAAGCCCAAATTTTAATTCTACAGCGCTTGCATCTGGAAATTACAGTGTAACTTTTACTCCCACTGCTGCAGCCTGTTTGAGCGCAACTTCGACTAGCGTGACTGTTGATGCAGCGCCGCTAGTAAATATTGCCCAATCCGGTAATATTTGCGGTGCTTCAAGTCCATATGTCGGTCAAACTACGCTTACAGCAACAGCTGGATTCACGACCTACAATTGGTCGTCTGGTGTTACAGGCAGTGCTGATGTTGTAACTGTTAGTTCTCCTGGAACATATACTGTTACTGTCACAAACCTTTCAGGTTGCACTGCTGTAAAATCCATCAATGTAAGTAGTCTACCAAATCCTAATGTTACCATCACCGCTCCAACAACGCTTTGTAATGGGGTGAATAGAGTATTAACACTCAATAATACATTCACTTCATACCTCTGGAATGACAATTCTACTGCAAATACTTTAGCAATCAACAATCCGGGCACTTACAATATAACTGTAACCGATGTCAATGGATGTACTGCTACTGATGCTAAGACAATTGCGACTGCCAGTCCACTTGCCCCAATCATGTCACCTTTTGGGAAAATATGTGGTACAGGATCAGTAATCCTTGGATTAACTGGAATATTCAATTCTTACGCATGGTCTGATGGTCTGGGAAATGGCGCATCAGTTGTTGTAAGTACAGGTCAAACCTATAGTGTGACTGTAACAGAAACAGCTACCGGCTGTACAGGAGTTGCAACTGCCAATGTACAACAATTCCCAAATCCTACAGTAGATATTACTGGCAATCTCACTTTCTGCTTCAGGAGTAGCACGACCTTAAACGCTGACCCTGCCACATTTTCAAATTATTTGTGGAACACCGGCAGTGTGAACCCTTCGATTACTGTTACAGCTGCTCAAAATTATTCGCTCACTGTTACAGATGTAAATGGATGCACCGGGACTGTTTCGAAGCTAACCAACTTTTTCCCAATTCCCACTCCAATTATTTCAGGTTCTACTTCTATTTGCTCCGGCAGCTCAACTACATTGGATGCAGGTGCTGGATACAATAGCTACCTTTGGTCGAATGGCGCAACCTCACAAACCATATTGACCAATCAGTCAGGTATAGTGAGCGTAAGTGTAACCGATGCTATGGGATGTATTGGCATTGATTCCAAAAATATTGTAAACAGCGGCTCACTATCATTTGCTATTACCGGAAATCCATCGTTTTGCGATGGTCAATCCACTACGCTCAACGCAGGCGGCGGGTTCACATCTTATATCTGGACAACCGGAGAAACAACACAAACCATTACAGTCAATACCAGCAACACTTATGCTGTTACAGTTAGCAATGGCCTCTGTCAGGGTTCGTCCAGCATAGTTGCAACCAAAAATAACCTTCCCACTGTCTCTATTTTAGGGAATGCTTCCTTTTGTGAAGGTGGAAGCACTGCTCTATCGACAAATACGACTTTTAGTAGTTATCGCTGGAATACCAACCAAACCTCGCAAAGTATTGTTATCAGTGCTCCCGGAACATATTCGGTTTCCATACAAGACAACAACGGATGTACTGCGGAAAATCAAATAACAGTGTCAACTGTACCTAGCCCAAAGCCTGCCATCATTGGAAAAAATTCGATTTGTAGCGGTGATTCATCTTTACTGTCACTCACTGAAACCTACAATTCATACAAGTGGTCAACCGGTACTTCGAAAAAAGATCTTTACGTAAAATCATTTACTAACTATTCCGTAACGGTTACGGCATTGAATGGTTGTACCGGACAAACAAATTTTGTATTATCACAACTAGCTGATCTAAAACCGGTTCTGCAAGGTAAGACTGAGTTCTGCGAAAAAGATACCGTTCATTTGAAGGTAAATTCTAATTTCAGTACTTACAATTGGTCAACTGGTAGTAAAGCCAATTCAATCGTAGTCAATCAGGGTGGAACATATAGGATAACTGTAAATGATGGAGCCTGTCAAGGAGTTGATTCGATAAAATTGACAATGAATCCGCTTCCTGTTCCAAAAATAAGCAAAGATAGTGTTGTCTGCGCTGGTCAGATTGTTACATTTTCAACCCAGAATGGTTACGCTTCCTACAATTGGTCTTCCGGTGAAAAAACTGCTGCAATAAATACCGGCAATGCTGGAATCTATCGGGTTACAATCAGTTCAGCTAAAAGCTGCAGCGCCATTGATAGTGTAAAGCTAACTGTCAATCAACTCCCGAATCCTATATTGATCGGTCAAAGTACAATATGCTTCGGGGAAAAGGCTATATTGAGTCTGACAGAAAAATACAAAACATATCTATGGTCAAATGGAAAATCCACCGACACTATTCAAGTGATTTCCGCAGGAAAATACCAGGTTAGTGTTAGCGATAACAATGGCTGTACGGCATCCGTTTCTAAAGATGTGGATATAAAAAACAACCTAAACCCTCAGATACTCTCCGCTAAAAGCTTCTGTCTGGGCGATAGTTTAGTGTTGACGCTAGACGCTCCTTATGCTTCTTATAAATGGTCGGATCTATCAATTAAACCTACTTTGACGGTAAAAAAAACTGGAACATACTTAGTCACCGTCACGTCCAGTTCAGGTTGCAGCGGATCAAATAGCATCAGCATCAACGAAAATCCAAATCCCAGTCCTGTCATTACCGGTAACTTATTTATTTGCGGTAGCAAAACAACCACGCTAGATGCGGGCACAGGCTATGCTGCCTATTCATGGTCGAATGGTGATAAAACTCAACAAATTATAGGAGCCAATCAGGGGAAATACAGTGTGACCGTTACTTCCGCCGCAGGATGTAAAGGCGCGAGTAGTGTTGATATCCAATTAAAAAAGGTGGATGGCAAATATTCGGACACACTTTGTAAAAATGAATTCAGAACATTCAACGGAAATCGTTATGATATCAGCAAATCTTCCGGAACAGAAGTGCTTTTAGGCGCGGCAAGTGGGGGATGTGACAGTTTACTTGATATCCAATTGTTCTTTAGACCAGATGTCAGTGTCGGCTTAAGCGGCGATACAACTATTTGTTCAACCCGGGCATTGACCTTAATACTGAATGTGACTGGATTTATCGGTTCGTTTGACGCTGTAATGGAGGATTCTGATGGTGTCAAAACGAATCTTTCCAATGTAAAGAATGGAGACCTGGTAAATGTACAACCAAATAAAACAACTACCTATACCATAATTTCAACCACTATCGCAAATGGAAACTGCCTCCCGGTACTTGGTTCGGCGAAAATAACACTTTCTTCGTTGCAGATCAGCACGCAATTTTCACAGATTACTTGTAGCGGCAAAAACAACGGCGCTGCTCAGGTTCAAACGCAAAGCGGAACTTCTCCATTTAAATACTTATGGGATACCGGTGCGACAAATGCCGAAATCATTGGTCTCAAAGCAGGTAACTATAAAGTTACAGTTATTGATGCTATAGGCTGCAGTGCTAATGCAGAGATTACGATATCAGAACCACAACCAATTACAGCCACTTTAAACTCTGAAGCAGTTCTATGTAATTCAACCAGTGGTACGATTATTATCGAAGACATCAAAGGAGGTTCCGGTAATTTTATTTATAGTACTGATGGCACAACTTTTAACCCAATTAATGGGACGCCTTTTAAAATTCGCAACCTTGCCGCCGGTGATTATACAGTCCAAATAAGAGAAGCCGCTGCCGCAGAATGCAATTGGTCAGGAAAAATCAATATCGCGGAAAGTACGCCACTAACACTTAGTCTTGGACCGGATATTACTTTGGTTTATGGAGATAGTGTTGTTCTTACGCCAGTTACAAATTTTCAAATGAATACAATTCGCTGGACTCCTCGAATCTATCTATCTTGTGACACCTGTCAATTTACCATTGCCAAACCCAAAGTGACTGCTAATTATCAGGTGAAAGTCTGGGATGAAAATGGGTGCTTCATAACTGACGAAATACAGATCATCGTAAATAAAATAAGAAGAGTTTTCATACCTACTGTTTTCTCCCCAAATGTCGATGGAAACAACGATTTGTTCCGTATAAATCTCGGCGACGAATCAGTGAAAGTAGTATTTTTCAGAATATTCGATCGCTGGGGCGAAATGATGTATGAAGACATCAATTTCACAAAGGAAGAATCACAAGACGATAAGAGAGGATGGAACGGCTACTTTAAAGGAAAACTTTTAAATCCTGATGTTTATATTTATTCTGCTCAGGTGGAGTTTAGCGACGGCGAAACCAAAAACTATACCGGTGACTTTATGTTAATGAAGCAATAAATCAAAAAACTAATATAGACCAGAAAAACAACTAATTACTTGATATGCACTCATATCAGGACCTTGTGTTTTAAATCTATTTCCGGTGAAAAAGTATATTGCAATTACTTGCGCGCTCATTTCATTTATTCAAATCAGTTTTTCTCAAACCTGGACCGTTTCGCCTGCAGGATGTCCTGGAGGCGCAGTTATCAATAAAATAATTATTGACGCTTGCACCATGGATGAGGGTTGGAACGAATTCGTTACCATGACCAATGGAAGTTCTGCTATCAACGTCAATTCTATACAGATGACCGGATCCACAAACGGTCCACCGACATCCACTGTTTTTGGAACAAATCCTGCTATTACCACTTATTTGAACAACCTTGCTTCTCCCGCTTGTGTTCCACCGGTTTTCGTCGACCCTCCAGGAGGAATTGTGCCTGCAAATGCGAAAATAATAGCATTTGTATCCAGTCACGGGCCTACTTTTACAAAAAACTTAAATAACATCTGCAATCAGGGACCAATTTATGTTGTATCCGGAAATTACCCTTTAAGTACCGGCTTCTTCTTGAATGCTCCCAATGCAAGTTGCCCGGGAGCACCTGCACCTTGTCCGAAAGTAATTACAATAATAGTAGGCGGATGCACTTATAATGTCACTTATAATGTAAGAGGATTTCCCGTGAATGATGGATCAAATGTTACTTTGGCAGCAGGAGGAGTCACCAACAGTATCGATGCAAATGGAGACTGCTTCCCCATTCTGCCGTGCTCTACCCCTCCGCCGCAAACAGTAGCACTTAGCAATAGCGTGCTTTGTGCTGGCGTAGCAAATACAGTTAATCCCAGTTTATCAACTCCGCAAATCAGTGGCGCGACATATCAATGGTCAGGACCCAGTGGTTATTCCTCTTCCAGCTACAATCCGTCATCACAAAACTTTACCCTCAGCGCCGGTACATACACGTTCAGCGTTACTGTTTCCAATGGTCCGGCTTGCTCAGTAACTGCTTCTAAAGATATTACAGTTAACCCTACACCGAACTACACCGCTATTCCGGACATCACAGTCTGCGGAACCACCGCCGTTCCATTAGCTGTGCTAGGCACGCCGGGTCCACCTGTAGGTTCGACTTATCAGTGGTCTGGTCCGGGCTTGAGTTCAACCGCAATTGCAACACCGACCGCCACCGCACCGATACCTACTTTCCCGACAGCTTTTCAAACCAGTGCTTATGCCGTCACTGTAACAGACCCTAGTGGTTGCAAATGGACCGATGCTTTCAATATAGTCGTTTACCCTGCTCCTGCTACATTCGCCGTGGTAAATCCCGTCAACGTTTGTGTTGGCCAGCAAATTAATCTGACAGTTACTGGAGCTACAATCACGGTTCCAATTTTTGGCACAATTCCGCTTCCGAGTCCATTCCCTATTTTTGGAAAATTTACCTGGACAGGTCCCAATGGTTTCAATAGTGTAACTACCAATAATGTCGCACCATATGTTGTTGCAGTGCCTTCAGGGCAGGCTCCTGCTGCTCCTGGTTCGTACTTGTATACTTTGAAAGTTGGAGTGGCCAATTTTGCCGATAATTCCTGTCAGTCAACACCAGTGAATGTGACAGTAAATATGATCGCAGGACAACAAACTACATTTAATAACGCAACAGTTTGCTCCGGTAACTCAATCAATTTGAATACTTTAATCTCTGGTCCAATACCGATCCCGACAGGCTCATGGTCAGGACCTGGAGTGAGTGCGAGCCCAACCTTTAATGGCTCGCTACTTAGCGCTGGTTCTTATTCTGTTACATTTACCCCTACGCCTTCTACTTGCTATATTGGCGGCACTACTAATGTAACAGTAACTGCACCGAATGTCGCTACTACTTCGCAAACCGGCACTTTATGTGGAACATCTGCACCCTACTCAGGCTCAGTCACCCTAAGTGCTTCGTCCGGCTTCTTTTACTACAAGTGGTCAAATGGAACAATGGGAAATTCAAACAATTCAATAGCTGTCACTAATCCTGGAAATTACACCCTTACAATTACAGACCTTGTCGGATGTACTGAAGTAAAATCATTCAATGTTGTTACCGGCTCAATAACTAATGTGGCGATTGCGGCTCCCACCAGTATTTGTACTGGTTTCAATGCTACTTTATCGCTGAACAACCCTTACGCTAATTATTTGTGGAACGATGGCTCAAGTAATCCAACCCTCGCTATCAATAGTCCTGGGACATATTCCGTAACAGTTACTGACCCAAGCGGTTGCACAAGTACCGATACAAAGACTATTTCTCCCGGAAGTACGCTAAGCCCTTCTATTGCACCATTCGGAAAAATATGTGGAAGCGGCACGGTATCCCTGTCAGTTACCACTTCGTTTAGTTCCTACTTGTGGTCTAATAATTCTACTACCCAAAGTATTTCTGTTTCTAGTGGCGGCTCCTACTCGGTGACAGTAGGCAATGTTGCCACAGGATGTAAAGGTACCACAACAGTGAATGTAGACCAGTTCATCGCTCCTGCAGTTTCTATAGCAGGAAATAACAACTTTTGTCCCGGTTCAGGAACAGCTTTAGTCACTAATCCGGCAAACTTCAGCAATTATCAATGGAGCAATAATCAAAATTCACCCGGCATATTTGCCACCCAATCCGGTACTTTTACTGTGACTGTCACAGACAGTAATGGTTGCACGGCAACCGCAAGTCAGTTGGTCAGCAGCTTTCCAACACCAACACCTCAAATCAATGGCAATAGTCTTGTTTGTACAGGAGCTAGTGCAAACTTAAACGTCAGTGGAGGTATTTTTAGCAACTATCTATGGTCGAATACGCAAACCAGCAATACAATTCAAGTAGGAAATGGCACCTACACCGTAACAGTAACCGACCTCAACGGATGTAAAGCCTCTCAAACTAAAATAATCAACGTAGACCTGGTCAATATTAATTTCGTCGGGAATCTAAATGTTTGTCCCGGAAAAACGACGTCAATCGCAGTTCAAAATATTTTCAACAACTACAGTTGGTCAACAGGAAATAATAACTCATCGATTTCAGTGGGAGCTGGTACATATGCAATAACTGTCACAAATTCAAATGGTTGTACGGGAATATCTGCAGTAACAATTAATCCATATAATCAACCGCAAGTTAGTATCGATGGAAGTTCGTCATATTGTCAAGGTACATCTTTGAGTCTGACAACTACTCCATCGTTTTCAACTTACACATGGTCAAATGGTTCAACAACTGCAAGTATCATCGCCAGTGGAACAGGCACCTATCAAATTACGGTTTCAGACATCAATGGTTGCACGGCAAGCGCTGCCAGAAATATTATCGAAAACCCAAATCCCAAACCCTCCATTACCGGATCAACAAGCATCTGTTCCGGTTCGAGCTCAATATTAGACGCAGGACAAGTATTTTCCAGCTATGTTTGGTCAACTGGCGAAACATCAAAAAATATTAGCATCAGTCAAATTGGAACAGTGTCTTTGACCGTCACAGATACCAATGGATGCAAGGGCTCGGATTCTAAAACAATTACTTCGAATGGAACTTTGCAATTTAACATTTCAGGCAATCCAGCATTTTGCGAAGGCAAAAGTACAGTTCTCGATGCTGGCGTCGGCTTTATAACGTATATCTGGGATACTGGCGAAACAACTCAAACCATACAGGCAAGTGTTGAAAAAAATTATCAGGTTACAGTGAGTAATGGAAATTGTAGCGGAAGTGCAACAATTAATGTTTTAAAAAATCTGCCAACGCCTTTTAATATTCAGGGCGACACAGCAATATGCACAGGTTTCAATACAGTATTGAAAACAAGTGTTGGTTTCAGTGCCTATAAATGGAGCAACAACGATCTGAATGCAAGTATCAGCGTAGGAAGTGCCGGTATCTATAGCGTCACTGTGACTGATAACAATGGCTGTTTAGCCGTTCAAAGTATTAGTATTACAGTTAATGCCAATCCTTTACCTATTATTACAGGCGCAACAAGTATTTGTGCATTGGATTCTATTAAACTAGCGCTTTCGGCTCCGTTTGTTTCTTATCTTTGGTCAAATGGAAAAACAGATGACAGCATTTTTGGGAAAGCAAATATGCAATACGCAGTGACAGTAACTGACAACAATGGATGTAAAGGTTCTTCAAGCGCCAATATACCACTACAGAACAACCTCAATCCAAAGATTGACGGAACATTATCTATTTGTAGTGGCAAAACAACCACCTTATCCATTCAGAATTTATTTGACAATTATATCTGGTCAACCAATGAAACCAAAAATAGTATTCAGGTTAACACTCCCGGTGTATACGCTGTCACTGTAACGAATAATAGTGGCTGCTCCGGCACTACAAGTGTGACCGTACAGCAAAGCAATTTACCAGCGCCGGTCATTAAAGGTTCAGATGTTATTTGTGGCAATAATTCAAATTCTTTGAATGCAGGAAATGGATACTTCAGCTACAATTGGTCAGACGGATCCACTGCTCAAATAATATCAGTAACACAAGCTGGGACGTATCAAGTAACGGTTAGCAATCAGAATGGATGTACTAGTTCTACTGATATTAAGGTAGTAAAAGTTAATACAAACGGGTTATTAACTGATACGCTATGCAAAGATGATTTTCGAATTGTTAATGGTAAAAGATATGATTTCAATAACCCCAGTGGTGTTGAAATTTTAGCAAATGCTGCATTCCGATCCTGTGACAGCACACTAAATGTAAAATTCTATTTCAGATCAGCGCTGGCTGTTTCTTTTCAAGGTGCAAGTAGTATTTGTACGAAATCTTCTGTTTCACTCATTCTAAATGTAAGTGGATATACCGGACAATTTGACTTGGTCTATAAAGATAACTTTGGTAATAATTATTCGGTCAGCAATGTTAAAAACGGTGACAGCATTATTGTGAATCCAGTCTCAACGACTACTTATACGATTATCTCCACCACAATTCCAAATGGAATTTGTACATCCACTTTAGGATCGCATACTATAGATTACGGAACACTCTTATTAAACGCTGTTGTCGGAAATATTACATGTAGCGCATTGGTTGATGGTGCCGTTCAATTGACACCTACAGGTGTAGCGCCATTTACTTATAACTGGAGCAATGGAAATACTACAGCATTCAATAATAATTTGGCAGCAGGCAAATTCCAGGTAACTGTTACTGATGCCATAGGTTGTACGGCAACATCTGAATTTGAAATATTTTCACCACTTCCGTTAAAAGCTGAAGTAGTACCACAAGCCGCATCTTGCATAAGTGGCTTAGGAACCATTTTTATCAAATCCATCGAAGGTGGTAGTGGAAAATTTACCTATGAGATAGATGGAGTAAATAAAGGGGATATTCCCGGAATTCCATATCAAATTAAGAACCTCAGTCCCGGCGAACACGAATTATATATCAGGGAAGCCGCAAATAAGGATTGCAACTGGTCAATTAAAACAAAAATACAAAACAGTGATTCAATTCAAGTAACGCTTGGCCCTGACATCACCATCAACTATGGCGATAGTGTGGTGATTACTCCTACTACTAAATTCCAGATGTCCAAAATAAGATGGACACCAAAAACCGGCTTGGACTGCGATACCTGCCAGTTTCCAATTGCCAAACCAAAAGTGACCAAAAATTACAAAGTAACCGTATGGGATGAGGAAGGTTGTACGGCATCCGATGTTATTCAAATTGTTGTAAATAAAGTTCGAAGAGTTTATATACCTAATACCTTTTCACCTAATGTTGATGGAAACAATGACTATATAAAAATCTACTTAGGTGATGAAACAGTCAAAGTAAATTACTTCAGGATTTTTGATCGTTGGGGAACATTGATTTATGAAGACGGAAACTTTTCAAGAGCAGAATCTCAAGATGAAAAAAGAGGCTGGAATGGCTACTACAGAGGCAATTTGATGAATCCCGGAATATTTATTTATCACGCACAAGTCGAATTTACCGATGGTGAAGTTAAAAATTACTCCGGTGACTTCATGCTAATGAAGTGGTAAAAAGGGCATGGCGCTGTATTGGTATACAACGCGATGCTTTTAAATTACATTTACCAAATATTCTCCCTTTTCTTCAAAATACCCGAAGGCCTCCAATTCAAAACCAAGTGTCGAAGCAAATGCTTTAAATTCTGCTTCATGAACCCCTTTCACTGCTACCAATAATCCACCACTCGTTTGTGGATCACACAGGATTTGCTTTTGATACTCTGATATAGGTGCAATCTTGTGGCCATAACTATCAAAATTGCGAACGGTACCACCCGGCACGCATTTTTCTGCCAAATAAAAGTCCAACAGTTCTTTGTGTAAGAGAGGTACTTTGTCAAACTGAACGACAGCTGTTAAGTCACTGGCTTCACACATTTCTGTAAGATGCCCCAATAAACCAAATCCTGTAACATCTGTCATAGCCATCAGGTAGGGAAGTTTTCCAAATTCAACACCTACCTTATTTAATTTCTTCATACTATCAGGAGCAATGTGCGCATGTTCCTGTTTTAACTTTTCCTTTTTTTGAGCGGTTGTAAAAATACCAACACCTAAGGGTTTTGTAAGAAATAACTTACAATCCAGAGTTGCGCCTCCATTTTTCTTTAAATTTGCAATATCTACACGCCCGGTAACAGCAAGACCAAAGATAGGCTCCGGACTATCAATTGAATGTCCTCCTGCCAATGGAATCCCTGCTTCTTCACATGCCCTTCGACTTCCTTCAATTACTCTATTTGCTACTTCAGCCGGAAGTTTGTCTATCGGCCATCCTAAGATGGCAATCGCCAACATTGGGGTTCCACCCATTGCATATATATCACTGATGGCATTTACAGAAGCGATCCGGCCAAAATCTTCAGCATTATCAACGATTGGCATGAAAAAATCTGTAGTACTGATTATGGCTGTGCCATCACCAAGATCAAAGACTGCAGCGTCATCACGTTCTTCATTTCCGACCAATAAACCCGGAAATGGCATCTTGGCAACATCAGATTTTAAAATACTATCTAATACTTTTGGAGCTATTTTACATCCACAACCAGCTCCGTGCGAATATTGCGTTAATGCATACACTTCTTCTGTTCCTTTCATTTTATTTATTGCTACTATTAAAAAATCCGAACTTTCATGTACGACATGAAAATTCGGATAAATTATTTCTTAAAAACAAAGGCAGGAATTGAAAACTTCTGAAACCTTTGTTCATTCTTCTTAAAGCAATGATTTTGTGCCGACTGGTATGTTGTTCCAGCTGGTTGGCTTTGGCGCAACATTATCGCGATTTTTCTCGATAATTTGCTCGCGTCTTTGTCTCCATGAACCACCTTCCTGAAAGAAAGCAATGATACCCCACACCAATAAAAGGGTTGGCAATAACACGGATTTGGCCAAACCACTCGCTTCATACTTCATGTGCATGAATTCGTACACTATAAAATAGGCTTTATACAAACTAAAACCAATCATCGCAGGGTACATAATTATTTTAGTGATGTGCAAGCCCTTAATGATATGCCCATTGCCTACCAAAGCGATTGCAACCTCAATTAATGTGATAATTCCCAACAGAATCAAACCTCTGGTAACTACTCTGATACCTTCATCGTGACTCAACATATGTCAAATATTTTAATAGTGATCAAAATTAATAATTGCTAATTATAGCAGATAAAATACAAGGAATACAAATACCCACACCAAGTCGACAAAGTGCCAGTAAAGACCAATCTTTTCTATCATTTCATAATGATTGCCCCTCCTGTGATAAAGTCCACTAGATGCATTTAACATGATTATAAATAGAAAAACAACCCCGGAAAGTACGTGAAAACCGTGAAAACCGGTGATGAAAAAGAATAATGCACCAAATGCTTTAGGACCGAATTCTAACTGGGAAACTTTTCCTGCATCAGTACCGCTAGTTAACTTAAACTTCCTGAAGTCAAATTCCACAGCTCCATTGTGCTCATGGCCATGAATCAGGTAAGAATCACCAGCTTGAAAAACCTCTGCAGTTTCTTTACCATCTTTATCCAGATAAACACCATCATCCGTATGTCTTCCGAATGGATTTCTGGTGACCGACACATTTTCACCCTTAATCAAAGTAGTCCACTCCCAAGCTTGACAACCAAGGAAAGTTGCTCCACCTAAAATAGTTAAAAACATCCAGAAAACTACTCCTTTTTGATTACCATGATGCCCTTCTTGAACAGCTCTAACCATCGTAACTGAACTAATGATCAAAACAAAAGTCATGAAAGTTACAAAAATCAATGGAGCTTCACCCGAATAAAAAGGAATCTTTGCGAAAACGAAATCGGGCAAAGGCCAGCTCATACTACTAAAACGTAATGTACCATAAGCAATCAAGAATCCGGCAAAAGTAAATGCATCAGATACTAAAAAGTACCACATCATTAACTTGCCATAACTCGCCTTAAACGGTTCTACACCGCCACCCCAATTTTCTTGTTGCACTTCGTGCTCAACATGAGTATCTACTGAAGCCATTCTATTTTTATTGTTTATTACTAATTATATTGTTTAAAGTCGTTTATTAATGTTGAAGTACCAGGAAAACGATAAGATACACCCACAGAAAATCAACAAAATGCCAATAATGGGCCGTTAATTCAAATCTTAGTTTTCTCACTGGGGTGACCTTGTATTTCAATGAAAAAGCGTGCAAAAGAGCAATTGCTATTGCACCAATCCCACCAAGTACATGGGCCGCATGAATTCCCGAAATCGCATATACAAAGGATCCCGAAGGATTTCCTTTTAAATCTACTCCAATTGCGTTTAACTGAAGCCAACCTTCATACTGAAGAATTATAAATGTAAAACCCAGAATCGCGGAAAGTAACAATAGCCACTTGTATTGCCGCTCATTACCATTTAGGAAACCTTTATATGACAAATGCAGCGTCAAACTACTCAAAAGAATTACAAAAGTACTTATAAAAAATATCGAAGGAATTTTGAATTCAAGCCAATTTCCAGCTGACTGACGGACAATATGAGCACTGGTCAGTCCGGTAAACATCATTATAATACTAGCAAAGGCAATGTATAAACCAAACTTTTTGGGATGTATCTTACTTTTGCTACTTGTTTGCTTCTGTACAATAACGCTCATAATTATCAGAGTTTATCAAAAACCATCGCTAACTGAGCTATGGGCAAATATAAAAATGAACTAAACATCAAACTTCTGGCTGCTTCGCGGGTACATTTCTTATACAACATATAAGCAAAATAAGAATACCCTAACCCCAAAATAACCAAAACAACAGCAGAAAATAGACCTGTAAAACCCAACACATACGGCCCACAACCAACAGGAATTAAAAAAGCGGTGTAAACTAAAGCATTCCAACCCACAGTTTTGTCTAGACGACCATCCGGTGACGGCAACAAATTAAAACCGGCTTTCTTATAATCTTCATCTCCTACCCAGGCAATTGCCCAAAAGTGAGGAAACTGCCATAAAAATTGAATCGCAAACAAAGCTATTGACAAAGTAGTTAAATGACCCGTTACAGCTACACTTCCAATTAAAACGGGCAATGCTCCCGGAATCGCACCTACTAACACTGCAATTGGCGATACACGCTTTAAGGGTGTATAGATAAATGCATAACTTATCAGAGACAACGATCCAAGAAATACAGTCAGAGGGTTAAATAAAGCCAACAAACACAAACCGACCACACTCATTAACCCTGCGGCTAAAACAGCTTCAGAACTTGACATTCTTCCAGCCGCAATAGGACGGTTAGCCGTTCGATTCATTATTTTGTCATAATCTTTTTCAAGAACCTCGTTTAAAGCATTTGCTGCGCCTGTGACTAAAAAACCAGCTACTCCGAGCGTGAAAACTTTTGACCAATCAATTATTCCATTTGCGGTGGTTAAATATGCTGCTATAGCAGAAATCACCACTACTATATTAAGACCGAATTTTACTAATAACTTGTAATCAGTAATTTTCTGTCTTACAATAACTAACCAATTAATTTTTGTTACCACTATTGTTACAAAATTTGAAGGTTTAAAGCTTGGGTAAAACCAACTTAATCACCTAATAATTTTTCAATCTATTTAATGATCACCTGCATCCAACTCTCCGGGTGCTAGAGGTTCCCATTGTGGAATAAACTCACGACCATTTTTTCCGTAGTCGTAAGGCCAACGCTCTACAGCTGGCAAATTACCAACCCAATTTCCATGTCCAGGTTCAATTGGAGTTGTCCATTCTAAAGTTGATGCGCCCCAAGGATTAGGATTAGTAACTTTTTTTCCATTCCAGATTGAATAGAAGAAGTTAATTACAAACATAATCTGGAGTGCAAATACAATAATTGCAGCAACAGTAATGAACTTATTAGTATCTTCGAAATGCTTGAACGCTTCAAAGGAATCAAATCTATAATAACGACGTGGAACACCCGCCATACCCAAATAGTGCATAGGCCAGAAAATTGCATACGCTCCTGCAATAGTACCCCAAAAATGAATCTTGCCTAACATTTCATTCATGAAACGACCATACATTTTAGGGAACCAATGGTAAATACCGGCAAACATTCCAAAAAATGCAGCTACGCCCATTACGATGTGAAAGTGCGCAACAACAAAATAGGTGTCGTGCATCGGGATATCAATCGCAGAATTACCCAAGAAAATACCTGTTAATCCACCGGAAATAAACAACGAAACAAATCCAATTGCAAATAACATAGGAGAATTAAATCTGATATTTCCGCCATATAGCGTGGCAATCCAGTTGAATACTTTTACAGCAGAAGGAACTGCAATGATCAACGTAAATAACACGAAGAAATTCGAAATGAAAGGATTAACCCCGGACATAAACATGTGGTGTGCCCAAACAATAAAAGCTAAAAATGCAATTGCTAACATCGAAATCACCATAGCCTTGTATCCGAAAACCGGTTTCCGGGAATGTACCGATAAAACTTCCGACACCAAACCCATTGCAGGTAAAATAATGATATAAACCTCCGGGTGACCTAAGAACCAAAATAAATGTTGGTAAAGAATAGGAGAACCTCCCACATTTTCCAGTGCCTTTCCACCAATAAAGATTTCAGACAGATAAAATGAAGTACCCAAACCTCTATCAAACATTAACAAGAAAAATCCAGACACTAGTACCGGAAATGAAAGTATTCCTATGATCGCTGTAATAAAAAATGCCCAGATGGTCAGAGGCATTCTCCAAAGCGTCATACCCTTGGTACGAAGGTTCAATACCGTCGTCACATAATTGATACCTCCCAACAGTACGGAAACAACAAAGAATGTTAAGCTCAAGATCCACAAGGTCATACCGGTACCTGAGCCTGTTGATGCCTGAGGCAAAGCAGACAAAGGTGGATATGCTGTCCAGCCACCACTAAAAGGTCCCGTATTTAAAAACAATGAATACATCATTACACAACTGGATAAGAAAAAGAACCAGTAAGACAACATATTCAAGAATCCTGAAGCCATATCACGTGCTCCCAATTGTAAAGGAATTAACAAATTGGAAAAAGTTCCACTTAATCCTGCCGTTAATACAAAAAATACGATGATTGTACCATGCATTGTTACTAATGCATAATAAAACTCCGGCGCAAGCCTACCAGTACCTGTTTCATCTACGGTTATCCATTGACCAAGAATAGGTCTCAACCAAGCCATGTTTTCCTCCGGAAAACCTAACTGTAGTCGAAAAATTATTGACATCGCTGAACCTATGATTGCCCAAAACATTCCTGTTATCAAAAATTGACGTGCAATCATTTTATGGTCCTGACTAAAAATATAAGTAGTCAGAAAATTCGATTGGAACTTGTCACCGTGATGATGATCATGAAAATGATCATTCAGTCCATTCTCTTTTATAAGAACTTCTTCGTCGTATCCGGTTTCAGTTAAATATGCCATTTTAAAGAAATTTATCTATGTTGACAAAATAGTCTTTTTACAAACAATACACAATTATCTAATGTTGATTAAAGTCCGAATTATTGTCTAAAAATAATCCGCAAAATCTAAAATTTTACTTTTTCGCTGTTGCTAAGGTCGCTGTACTATCTTTCAAAATAGGTGCGGCAGTGGTCTTAGTAGTATCTCCTAGCAACATCACACCTTCAAAAGGATCTTCGTTCTCTTCTTTACCGTTCAATATCACCTTTCCTCCCTTATTGTGCACGTTGTTGGCATACCAGCTTTGTTGCTTTTTCAACCAAGCATCATACTCTTGCTGAGATACGATTTTTACAAGTCTACGCATTGAATAGTGACCTTTTCCACACAACTCTGCGCAGGCCAATTCGTAGTCAAACATCTCCCAGCGAGTTTTACTTTCAGGATCTTTTGGATCATACTTTTCATTCCACTCCGGTGATTTGCTCAATAATTGCCGGTATTCTTCAGTAGTAATTTTTGGAGTAAAAACCCAATATGTAGGAATACCGGGGATTGCATCCATTTTCGTACGGAAGTGTGGTAGATAAAAATTGTGTAAAACATCCCTTGCTGTTATACGTACCCTCACCTTCTTACCTACAGGCAATACAATTTCGTCCGGATAAAAATCATCCAAACCTTTTGGATCGTTGAAATCCTGACCAAATGGGTTCAATGATGTAATCCGCTTATAATCTTTTGTTCCCAATTTTCCATCAGCACCCGGGTAGCGAAGATTCCATGCAAACTGCATTCCATTGGCTTCAATTTCCATCACGTCTTCACCTTCTTTAACATCGGCCATTACATCATTCCAGGTGTCAAGACCGGCAATTACCAAAAAAGTCAACACCACAGCCGGAACTGCCGTCCAGATCATTTCTAAACGGTTGTCATGAGGGATGTACAATACTTTGCGTCCTTCACGACCTCTGTACTGATAAGAATACCAAAAAAGAAGGATGTGGGTAATAAAAAAGACGATGCCGGTAGCGATCAAAGTAACATTGAAAAGATGATCTATCGATGCTCCTTCTACCGAGGCACTCTCATTCACACCATACCACAACATGTCATCAATGTAATAAGTAGCAGACGCAACACAGAAAATCAGAAATGCAGCTCCAAAAATCAGCATCCCTTTGGAATTCCATTCATTACTTTCTTCCTGTGCTTCCTTTTCTCCACGAATCTGAGCTGATAATTCAGTTACCTTTCCAATTTGGATGATAACGATTGTCAGCATTACGATACATAACAAAATAATTAAACCTGTCATTATATTTAACCTTAATTGATTAACGCACCGAAAAATCCGATGCAAAATTTAAGTAAAATAACTATTATATTTTTGCCTTAACTTCCTATGACTACATTACATGGTGTGCCAAACTTTCCTGTATATAAGGATCATTCTTAGGCAACAATGATGCTTTGGACAACTGTAAGAAAACAAAGTACACGAACATTGCTCCAAAGCCAAGAAAAGTACCCAGTTCCAATAACCCGGGAATTGTAAACCCTTCTACAAAAGTAGCTGCGTGTTGTACTGCTTCATGTCCTGTCGCAACGGCATGCTCTGCACCTGCTGTTGCTTCATGACCATGTTGTGCTGCTTCATGAGCTCCACCTGTGTGCGCCATATGTTCGACGTGCTCTTGCATATTCTTATAGGCCCCGGGCTTGATCATCTGGAAGAAATCCCACCAGTGACCAAAAAGAACTAAACCGGCAGCAAAGCCAATTGAACCAAATTTTCGCTTCGTATCATTGCGAATCAATATCAGAAAGGGTAACACAAAATTCATAATTAAGTTGCCCCAATACAGAACCGGATATTGCTTCATCCGTAAATTGAAATATACAGTCTCCTCTCCTAAGTTAGCATACCAAATCAACATGAATTGGGAGAACCACAAATAGGTCCAAAAAATACTGAAGGCAAAAGTATATTTACCAAGATCATGAAAATGCTCTTTGGTAACATAGTCCATATATCCTTGTGATTTCAAGTACAACAATATCAAAATGGTAACACAAACCATACTAACTACAAGGCTTGCAGTACAATACCACGCGAACAAAGTAGAGAACCAATGCGCATCTATCGACATTACCCACAACCAAATGGCAGCAGCACTTGTAAAACCAAAAATCGGCAAAAAAGCAGCTGCATATTTACGCATGGATCTGTGAATAGAGAAATCTCCCTTTTCATAATTTCCATCAACATCTTCTCTTAGCGATAACTGACGCAATTTGTAGGCAAAAAGAAACCATGCACCTAAAAATACGAAGGTTGCAATCATATACCAGGTGTTATTCAAAAAACTGGATTTCCCGGTCAATATTTTATCCTTTGCTACAGCCTCACTGTCTGCCCAATGATAAAGGTGGTGCATGTGTGTAACATTGCCAATTGCAATTATACCCAACAAAACCATTCCAACAATCATAAACAAACTGTAGCTTTCCCAAACACGTTTGAAAACTGTGGCCCAACCACCATACATCGTGATTCCTGCAGTAATCAAAAACAAGGAAACAGCAGAGATTCCGGTAAAGAATACAGAATTGTGCAACAAATTTGTCCAAAATCGAGTGTGGAATTCATCATCAACAGCCCAGGTGATACCTAAGCACACCAAACCAAGGAGCATTAAGCTCAACAATACTGTTTTTTGTTTTCCTTCAAATACGAATTGAGTATTCATTTTGATAGTTTTTTTCTGCTTCTAAGAACAGCTATATTCTTTTATTAATTAATTTCTACCCTTCAATTTTTTAATGATGTTCTGCAGCAGGATGAGCGGCAGCCCCATGATCAGTGGCTTTGTGTTCGCCTGCTTTGACCTCACTCACAGTCGGTACCGGAGTTCTGGCAGCTATCACAGCATATGGTGTGCCGGCAGCCGGTAAAAAAGTATTTACTTTTTCATCATACACTAAAGTTTTAGCTTTAGCCTGCATGTTTCTGATGTAGTGTATTACCTGCCATCTCTCTTCATAAGACAACTTATCAGCATGAGACTGCATTACATTCTTACCATACATGATGGCAAAATAATAACGGCCATTGTTGGAAGTATAAAACTGATCCTGCATGAAATTCGCAGGTTGAGCAGGGTATTTTGCATTTGGATTTGACTCGCTTACAAGATATCCTTGACCATCACCTTTGTCTCCATGACAAGAAGCGCAATAAATGCCATATAGCTCCTTACCTTTTTCCAATCCCAATTTTGTAATTGGGTACGGATTGCCAACCATTTCTTTGGTTGCACGTAGACGTTCATCCTCGTTGTTCTTGTAATAAAACGGTACGCTACCGTTCATTGTAGTACGAATAGCTGACTTGGTCGTTTGACCTGTCATCAACATCATCTTCGCATCATCTTCAGGACTGAGACCTACAAAACCTCTTGGTATTGACCCATTCACAGGATGATTCATTGATGACAGCGTTTTACGATCAATGACGCTACGTTCCTTGGTATTCCATGAACTGTAGGAATAATCGTCATAAACATTCGCTTCGTATGAAATAGGATGAGCCATATCGGGCATATATTCATGTCCAGTGCTGGTACCACCAGCGGGAGAACAAGATTGTAGTGCCAGTAATAAACCTATCCCTAAAATTGCAAAATATGGTATAGTTCGCATTTTAAAATTATATGTTTTTTTGGTGAACTTCAGAAGCATTCGAAGAGCTAAGGAAGTTTTTCAATTTATTAATTTCATCTGCATTCATTCCGTTGGTTTGGAAGGCTAGGCAAAATTTGTCATCCGTAATTCGATCATGTAAAGTAGGGTTGGTAACACCGAAACCCATTCCACAAATCGTATAAAAAGTTACTACCATACCAATTGCAGCAAAAAGTACAGTCAACTCAAAAGTAACCGGAATAAAAGCAGGTACAGACCAATATGGCTTACCGCCAAAAATAATAGGCCAGTCACGGGTAAAAACCCAGGTCATAAATCCAAAACCGGTCATTGTGCCCGTCATTCCATAGACAAAACCTGCTATGTGCAAACGCGACTCCTCTAACCCCAAAACAGGATCCAAACCATGGACCGGAAATGGCGTAAATACGTCCATGATGTCAAGATGAGCCTTGTTCGCAGATTTAACTGCGTTTAGCAAATCTACCTCGTCATCGTATAATCCAAAGAGAACTTCTTTATTTAAAGTCTTCATTATATATTGAATTGTAATTTTCTTTAATGTTTGGTTTAGTGGTGTGAATGATCATGCGCTTCTTCATGACTATGGTCATGATGTGAAGGCATTGTATTCTTTCCAACATACTGAACACCTGCAGCTTTCAAAATCGACTTAACCTCGGCAATCGCTACCACCGGTGCAACGCGGGTAAAAATCAAAAAACAAGTGAAAAATAGACCCTGTGATCCTAAGAACAAGCAAATCTCTACCCAACTTGGAGAATAATAACTCCAGGAAGAAGGAAGAAAGTCACGAGCCAAGGTAGAAGCAATAATCACATAACGCTCAAACCACATACCTATATTGATGAAGATCGACATCAGGAATGTAAGTTCTATATTGCGTCTCCATGACTTTTTCCAGAAAATCTGCGGGGAAAGAACATTGCAAAACATCATACCGAAATAGGACCACCAATAAGGACCAAATAAACGGTGATAAAATGCATAACCTTCCCACAATGAACCGGAATACCATGAAATGAATAACTCTGTCAAATATGCAACTCCGACGATTGTTCCCGTTAAAAGGATCACCTTGTTCATTGATTCAATATGTTCTACAGTAATATAGTCTTCCAGATTTAAGACTTTCCGACAGATTAACATCAGCGTTTGCACCATTGCAAAACCAGAGAAAATCGCACCCGCTACAAAATACGGCGGGAAAATGGTGGTGTGCCAGCCTGGAATCACAGAAGTAGCAAAGTCAAAACTTACGATCGTGTGTACAGAAAGTACCAATGGCGTAGATATTCCTGCTAAAACCAATGACAGATACTCCCAACGCTGCCAGTGCTTTGCTGAACCCGTCCAGCCAAGTGCAAGCGAATTGTACATCTTCCTTCTCCACCCTACTGCACGATCGCGGACTGTTGCAAAATCGGGAACCAAACCAGTATACCAGAACAACAACGAAACCGTAAAATACGTCGATATCGCGAATACGTCCCACAACAACGGTGAGTTAAAATTAACCCATAAAGGTCCACGAGTATTGGGATAAGGAAATATAAATGGAGCCATCCAGATACGCCCCATGTGAATGATCGGAAACTGTCCGGCACAAATAACGGCGAAAATGGTCATCGCCTCAGCTGCACGGTTTACTCCGGTACGCCATTTCTGACGAAACAACAATAAGATGGCCGAAATAAGTGTTCCAGCGTGACCAATACCTACCCACCAAACGAAGTTGGTGATGTCATAACCCCAGTTGATGGTGCGATTAAGATTCCAAGATCCAATACCCATCCAGATTGTCCAGGTAACTGCAAAAAAATACATGCCCAAAAAGCTCGCTGCAATCACGAATGCAATGATCCATGCTTTGCTGGGTACTCTTTCGGTAGGTGCACAAATATCCTCCGTAATCTGGTGGTAGGTCTTGTTGCCTAATACTAACGGCTCTCTGATGCCTGATATTACTACGCTCATTGTTAATTAGTTAACTCCTTTGATATCCCTTACAAAAAATCAAATGAGACGTTTGATTATAAATTTATATTTATCTGACAATCTCTTTTTCTCTACGAAAAATCTTCCCACATACTAGGAAAGATCTGAACGGTTGTTCACTTTCATAGAATAAACTACACTTGGATTAACATTGATATCTTCTAATACTTTGTAATTCAATGGATTTTCAATCAGCTTCGAAACACTGCTTTCCGGATCATTTCCATTTCCGAAGGTAATCGCTCCTGTAGGGCATGCCGTTTGACAAGCTGACTTCACATCTGAATCGCGGATTACGCGATTCTCGCGCTTGGCTGTAAGCTTACCTTCCTGTATGCGCTGAACGCAGAATGAACATTTTTCAATAACACCACGAGAACGAACGGTTACATCCGGATTCAATACCATACGCACCAGGTTATCAGCATACATCGGCTGACCATCTGCAGTAAGCATATTTTCGTCATTCTTGTAGTTTTCATTCCATGGGAATAAATCTGCTGTTGTATAGTCCAACCAGTTGAAACGACGAACTTTGAAAGGACAGTTATTGGCACAGTAGCGCGTTCCGATACAACGGTTGTAAGTCATTTGGTTCAAACCATCATGAGAGTGGTTGGTCGCATTTACCGGACAAACGTTTTCACATGGAGCATTCTCACAGTGCTGGCACATCAATGGCTGGTAAACCGTAGAAGGGTTAGTCACATCGCCATAATAGTAGCGGTCGATACGAAGCCATGTCATTTCATGATGACGGTGAACTTCTTTCTTACCTACCACCGGTACGTTGTTTTCAGACATACATGCCACCGTACAAGCAGCACAACCTGTACAAGAATTCAGGTCGACATACATTTTCCAATGTGGGCCTGAATTAAATACATCCTGATGTCCGGAATACAAAGTTTCTTTATTCAACTTTGCATACTCCGCTCTCTTCTCTACCAGTTCTTCTACTTTGGTCTTTAGTTCTGATACATGCGACTTAAATATTATCGTACGATCAGTCAATGCTCCTTTGAAATATCCGGGACCTAATGCTTTTTCATCAAGATTGATATTCCCCTTTTCATCTTCTTTTTCTTTATATCCTTCCTGTTTTCCAGTGATTCCCATTGTATGGTGGTACTGTACAGAGGCAAATTCCTTATCGATACCTACTTTTGCTCCAATTGACACTGCTCCGTAATTCGCAGACATTGCTTTCATCATCGGATAGACGTTGGTTCCTACACCTTTCCCTGCTCCTGCAACTGTACGGCCAAAACCTACAGCCAAAGAAACCGTTCCCGGCATCTGACCAAATTGTCTTACAACTATTACCTTTTCCGTTTTGCCGTTGACTGTAATCTCTACGATATCTCCGTCAACCAAATCATTAATTGATTTGAAGTCATTGCTTCCATTCCACTCTATCGGTAAACTCAGGTAATTGCCCCAAACTGTACGCATCACCGGATCAGGTAATTCCTGAAGCCAAGGATTATCTGCATAACGGCCATCACCGACATTTACACTTTCAAAAAATGAAATTTCCCATTCTGCATTTTCAGGTTGGCTGATATTAGCTGCTGCCTGTGCGATATCACAAACGCAAGCTTTTGAACTTGCCGCTACAGGAGCACCATAAACACCATCATGCAATGTATTATCCCAAAATGCCTGGAACGATAAATATTTTCCTGGTCTGAAAAATGCTTTCTCCCAGTTTTTCTTCAAATATTCGTAGTAAGGTTGTTCAGCGCCCCAATTCACATTGGCACTATCAGCCCATTTCAAAAGGCTTAATTCTGCTTGACGCGTACTGAATATAGATGAAATAGTTGGTTGAATCAATGTGATCTGACCTTTTTTAGATTCAGCATCTCCCCATGATTCAAGTATGTGATTGGCAGGAGCAACAAATTGGCAAGAAGCTGTTGTTTCATCCATTTTTTGTGCAAAGGATACAGAAAGGCTCGCTTTTTCAAGTCCTGCCTTGAATTGATCACCATTTGGCAAATCATAAACCGGATTACAGCCCCAAACTATTATCGGATTGGTAGCACCCGATTTCATTTCATTGATCAGGTTCTGAATTTTCTCATCAGAACCATTGCGTTGCAAATTTGCATTTGCAAAATCTATCGTAGCGCCATAACTCTCAAGTTTGGCGTTGATCTCATTGATTAATGTCTGCTCGGCAACATTGTTTGAAGCCGAAACGACAAGTGACTTGCCTTTAGCCGCAACTAATTCAGCAGCTACTTTAGCCAAAGATTTAGCTGCCACATCGTTAACTTTTGCACCTGAAGCACGAACGCCACCCGTCAAAGCAGCTACTTCGTTGTATAGAGCCAATATTGCTGCTCCTTGCTCAGATGGCTTGACCAAGATACGGTTGTCAGCATTCGAACCCGTCAAAGACATACGGCTTTCAACATGAATATGTCTCGACATCTTTGCTTCGTCATGATTGACGATACGACGACCCTTGACATATTGCTGATTAAATTCTGTTGGCGAAACCCAGGTTCCTAAAAAGTCAGCGTCAAAACTTACAATCACTTCTGCTTTGTCAAAACGGTAACCGGGAATAACTCTTTCTCCAAAACATTTCAAATTAGCTTCCAACATCCCGTGATACGACACCGCATCGTATGATATTACTTGAGAATTGGGGTATTTAGCTACAAATTCTGCCAAAACTGCCTTAGCAGTAGGGCTCATCATTGAACTCGTTACTATTCTCACATTTCCTCCTGTCAACTTGGACTTGATCGAATTGTCGATTTCATCCCAATTTGCAGGAGTATATTTTCCTTTGCTGATTTTACCACAACTTTGAAAACGATGGGTATCATAAAGACTAAGTACCGAAGCTTGCGCTCTTGCACTGGAACCTTCAATACCAAATAAAGTATTGCTTTCAATCTTGATTGGTCGTCCTTCGCGTGTCTTTACAAGAATCGCATTGTAATCACCACCTTCTACGAATGATGAGGCATAGTAGTTCGCAACTCCCGGCACTACTGAGTCCGGTTTAGTAACGTAAGGCACCGCTCTACGAAGTGGAATTTCGCAAGCCGCCAATGTGGCCGCAGATATTCCAAATCCAAGGTACTTTAAAAAGTCCCGACGATTCGTATTGAATTCTCCTACATTCTCCAAAGTGTCCTCGACAGAAGTGTGATGAAACTCTTGTTTTGCTATTTCAACAAAAGTTGAGTCGTTTGTCAAGTGCTCGGCACCAATCCAGATATTATCTTTTTGAAATTCCATTTTTGACCTCCCTAAATCAAATGAGTGTTGTGAAAAAATTCATTTGATATATGATTGAGAATATTTTTATATAATGATTGTAATATAATGACTGCAAAAAAAAACAGTTGAATTTAACAAAAATGAATTATCACTTAGTAGTGACATTTCTGACATTCTAATCCGCCCACTTCTTCAACTTTTACACTTTCACGCGTTCCGTTCTTGATTTCATCGTGGTATCGCTTGTAAGTATCGTAGTAATTATTGTCTGCGAACTTGACATCTGTCTGACGGTGGCAATTGATACACCATCCCATTGAAAGCGGGGAATGCTGCGTCATCACTTCCATAGTTTCTACTTTCCCATGACAAGTCTGACAAGCCACTTTTCCGATCGTAACATGTTGCGAATGGTTAAAGTACACATGATCAGGAAGATTGTGAATTCTGGTCCACTCAACAGAACCTTGAATTTTCGACTTCAGGTCATTAGTAAGTGAGCTTTTAATCTCATCCCATTGATTATTGACAACAATTTCTCCACCCTTATCCAAAGAAGTAAGACTCTTTGAAGTAACATAATTATCACCAATCCACTTCTTATAAACCGAGGCCACCTGGTCTTCGCTCATATTCTCGTAGTTGTCTATGTATTTTCCAGAGGTTGGGTCGAATCCTATAGAAGCAAAAATCTTTGTTATTTCACCGGTTCCGTATTTAGAGCCAACTTTGATAGCTGCGTGGCAATTCATACAAGTGTTGGTTGCAGGAATAGACGAATGCTTCGATCTGCGTGCGGAATCGTGACAATACTGACAATCAATTTTCTGCTGACCCGCATGGACTGCGTGTGAAAACTTAATCGGTTGTTCCGGAGCATAGCCTTGTTGACGTCCTAATGCAATGGCATTGTTGACTGTAGTGTAGCCTCCAAGAACGATAAGACCAAAGATTGCCAAAGTCATTACACTTTTGCTCGTAAGAATATCTTTGATTGTTTGAGCTCTTCTTTCAGAACCTTCTGCAGCATACTGGATTGAATTCAATCGAGCGGTAAGTTGCGCAAGCAATAACGCTAAAAGTGCCAACACCGCCAGAATTGAGCCATAGAATAGCATATTGTTGCCACCTCCGTCAACATTATCTGCAGCCGGACCCTTTGCTACATCCTTCTTTGCACCCGCTCCCGTATATTGTTGGTTGATATAAGAGAGGATATTATCAATCTCATCGTCTTTCAAAGTGGTGAAAGAAGTCATGACAGTCGGTTTCCAGGCATTCCACAATTCTGTTGCTTTGGGGTGACCTTTGGAGATCATCGCCTGAGAATTTCTTATCCACGCATACAAGTCGGTCTTCGGATAAGCTGCCCAACGCTCTTCTACACCGCCCAAAGCCGGACCCGTAAGTTTGGACTTCATGTCTTTAGCATGACAGGCAGCACAGTTGTTGACGAACAATGTTTTTCCCGCCGCTGCGTCACCACCGGCAAAAGCAGTACTCAACAAGGCAAAAGAAGCAAAAAGAACGATAAATAATCTGTTTTTTATTAATCTTGTTATCATTTTTAAATGATATTTATATAAATTGTGATTTTTATAAATGTCTGCTAAATGTCAAAATTTAGATTTGTGCCGCAAAGTTATAATACCTTTAAATAATTACAAACAGAAAAAAGTTTATTTTTCTATTTAGAAAACATCTAAATAATATCACGAGATTACTAATAAAATTTGAAAAAAGCTCATTTCTGCTGGAATACTTTACCTATTTCTGCAAGTAAATAAAATTTTATTTTGTTATCAAAAAACTGTGCCTTATTTTCAATCTTAGTAAGTTCGTCAATTTTCTGATACAACAAAAAAACTAATTGTAATTTTGCAGCAACAAATGAAACCCTAAAACTACGTTTCCATCATGTTGATCAGCAAAATCAGAAATTTTATTAAAAAGCACTTATTGATTCTCAAGGTCAGGAATCGCTTTTCTCCTGCTACCCAGATCTCCCAACGGCAACTGTACCTGTATTATCGCAATTGTTTGCTGCGAAAAGAGTTGCCGCAACTTTCCGAAACCGGAATGCGTGTTTTTTCACAATTTGAAGAAGATGGAAAATTACTGTTTGTCTTTTCATTGATTGGGATGACCAACAAAATTTTCATCGAGATCGGATCAGATGATGGTGTCAACAGCAATTCAGCCAATCTCTACTTCAACTTTGGTTGGCATGGACTTTTTATCGATGGCAACCCGCAAAGCATCAAAAGAGGCATCCACTTCTTCAGCAAATACCCACATACCTGGATGTACCGGCCAAAATTCAAATGCGCAAAGGTTAAGAGAGAAAACATCAATGAACTGATCAGAAACGAAGGTTATTCCGGAGAGATAGGATTGCTCTCAATAGATATCGACGGCAATGACTATTGGATATGGGATGCACTAACTCAGGTAGAACCGCAGGTTGTCATCATTGAGACTCACAATGAATTCGGAATGAATAATATTGTAGTGCCCTACGACCCTGATTATTACTACCCCGGAAAACATCCGGTTTACCACGGAGCCTCCCCCATAGCCATGTGCAAACTCGCAGAAAGAAAAGGGTACCGACTAGTCGGCGCCAACGAGCTTGGTTTCAATTTTATCTTTGTCAAAAACGGACTCGCGGAGGAAATACCTGCTGTCAGCATCGAATCGCTGTTGACACATCCATCCGTCAGAGATAGTTATGCCAAATTTGAGGAGATCAAGGACTGGAAGTATGAGACAATTGATAGATGAGAATTAAGAATTAAGAATTATGAATTATGAATTAAGAATTAAGTTAAGAATTAAGAATTGCTGCTGCGGTGTTTATTCTCCACAATTGCCCTATTTGATTAACTAAATATATATTTGAATGTCCTTGTATTGTAGTTTTAGTCTGTTTGTCTTGTATTTCGTCACTTTCCCGAAGCATCCCATCCAATTCTTTATTTAACTAATGATTATCATTATCATTCAAATTTACATTGTCTTGCATTTGAATTGTTGTTTTAACTCGTCCTTGTTTTTGTTGCACCACAGACCAAGCTTCGTGAGGCAAGTATTTTTCTTGCCCAGTAGCGAATTGTATATCAGTACCTTGGGCATAAGCATGCGATTGTAATTGTGCAGGATTTGGAGAGTTGCCATGCACGTTTACATCGTCCATAGACATGCCCGAAAGCTTTTCAATACCCGATTTTAAATTATCAGGTAAGCCTGTTTTGTTTTTTGGTTTCATCTGATTGTGCAAAATGCTAATGAATGTTAATCTGTTCCACTACCCTTCTCTCGATCTCAACTCTCCTTAAAATCACCCCAAAAAAGGATCTGCAATTTGAGTCGAATGAAGCCGCTGAATTACATTGCCAGCGATTCATTACTATGCCCTATTTGTATTCAGCATGGAATATCGTTAAAAGTACTATTTTGCAATGAAGGTGACAAGTTGTAATTCCTAAATATTGGAACTGTGCACTACTTCTTTTTAAAAGCAAAAGTCTGGTATTCAGATTCGTCGGGCGGGCCTGCAGTGACCTGCATCATGGGTTTTGCAGACAAGGTCATGATTACCGAAGCGAAAGTAAAACCGTGCTTGTCGGGCAGATGCGTCCTGCAGACCGGGTTTTTATTGTCATCTTTTGAGCGAAGCGTAGTTTTTATAAACAGGTCATCCTTTTTCTTTGCTTCATTGGCTCTTCTTTTCAAAGCAGCAAAACGGACTTCGCTGTTGAAATTTTGCGTGTCTCCCGATATATACTTTTTATAATAGTCCTGATACCAGGGTTTCACATCATCATTGACCACGGGGTGATTGGTATGGAATACTATACCGGAAGCATCAGGCTGCAAACGCATAACTTTATTTGCAGATGCTTCATAATCATAAACACTATCGACCGTACCGATCAGGTAATTTTGTCCGGAAGCATGTTTTGTCTTTTGCAGGAATTGCAACACGGCTTTATTGCTCTTCCTTTTCAATAGTCCCCTTACCAAAAAAGCGACAGGCAAGCCTTTACCGTCAGCCTGCAATTGCATCAATGTATTGACACAAACTCCAATGCCATTTTCGTTAATACCGTTCAATGCGATTAGTCCGGCGCAACTCAGAATGTATTGTTCAGGAGTATCACCATGCCTCTGTATGTGTAAAACAATCTGATAACCATCCATCCAGGCATCCAGATCCATATTTTGCGACACATAAGCCGGTCGTCCATTCATGGCAGGCACTCCGATACCACTGCAATGGTGATGGAGCGTATCGTTTTCAAGCTGATCCGCATACACCCAATACTAATCTACCAGCTGGAAGGCGAGCATGTCGTCAAAAGACTGCTCAGCGCCTTTTGCCATTCCGCGTACTTCATCCAATACATCGGGTGTATATTTTTTTATGGCAGGAATAAAATCAGTTGCTGCCAGAAAATGACGAATAAATGTATCCGCAGGCATGTGCATGCCCGCTTCAAGGTCATTTTTCCACAACACCATGAGTTCAGCGATTTCTTTCTTCATCTGTTGACCATGCTGATAGCCGCGTTCATAGCCATTTCCGGACAGGGTAACAACTTTTAGTGCCCGTTTATTTGAATTGGTCTGCCCATAGCCGGACACCAAAAGCAAAAGGAAGAAAGCGGAAAAAAGAGCGTGTTTCATATTTTTATTTTTAGATAAGAGTTGATGTAGGTATTTGAATTGTCGTAACCGTAAGAAAATACGAAAGTCGGATTCGACACCCTAAAGTAGAGTCGAAGCACAAATATCTGGTTTAGAAAACTAACCGATGCGATACAGGACAACTCTAATTTAGCCAAACCCTATCAGTCATTTGTTACTTTCTTCGCTTATATTTGTCCTTTGTAGTTTGGATCAAAATCCACCATCCATTCGATGCCATATTTATCGCGAAACATTCCAAAATAAGAACCCCAGGGACTGTCGGCTATTGGCATTTCAACTTGTCCACCAACTGAAAGTCCGCTAAACAATCTATCCGCTTCGGCCTTGCTTTCTGCGCTGATTACGATTTTGCTTCTGTTCTCATTTTCGTTTGTTCGTCCCAGTATTTCAGGTACATCATTGGCCATTAAAATACTGTTTCCAATGGGCAAAGCAATGTGCATGATCTTATCCGCTTCATGTGCTGCGACCGGAAATTCAGCACTTGCCATATCTTTGAAGCGCGTTATCATCGCGAATTCCCCGCCAAATACGGATTTGTAAAAGTTGAATGCCTCTTCGGCATTGCCGTTGAAATTGATGTGTGGATTGATACTTGCCATAAATTATTTTTTAAAGTGGTGTTTTGTTACTTATTTAAAATATTTGTGTCCCCGGAAAAGCACAACATTTCATGTTGAACAAAGCTGCTGCATGGAATGAAGTGAAATGGTTTTGCACACCAATGTGCCGATAATGGTATTGGGTTGATAAAAGTAAAGTTAAGTTGTGAGATGGGCAAGAAGTACGTGCGAATTCAGTCGATCAAATCCAAAATAGTGCTCAGAAGATTGGGCAGAAATGTAAAGTATTGAAAAAGTGGCTGTGTTGACATATATCTGAATTGATAAGCGAAAGGGGTCAGTATGCTCCGGAATTACCAACTTCTACAAGTAAAGTCAACCAAGGGAAGCTGAAAATTTGATTTTCTCCAAAGAAGTCAAGTATTTTTGCGACTTATATTGCGATATCTAAGAAAAATGCTCGACGGGAATCCGATTGAGTATTTTTTTTACAACACTAAGGTCATTTTCAACTTTCAACTTTCAACTTTCAACTAAAAAAAACGCCTCCATAACCAGTGGGGCTATGGAAGCATTTGTGTAATTTCACGGTACAGGTCAATTATATCATTCATTG
>JBMOJB010000024.1:0-31599 GCA_049316985.1 Saprospiraceae bacterium
ATTTCTTTTGTTTCTTCTGTAAAATACCATTTCGTATGTTCATTGATTAAGGAATCGGTGAAACCTGTTTTATCAAACTCAAGAAATGGCTGTTGCTGAAATATCTTATTTCGAAGTCTCCTCTTAGAAAGCCATTCTAAAAATGCAATTGCTAAAATAAATATAGGAAAACCAATTGAAGCAAAGGCAAGTGTAATTAATAGTATTGAAATGTCCGGGAATTCATTCTTTGAAAGTATAACTATGCCGAACAGGATAATTACAAATGATGTACACACTATTGAAAACACCATTAAACTAAATGCAATTTTTTTTCTGTTGAGATAAAGGAATTTGTGGATAGCAGGCATTGGTTTGGAAAGCGTTTTTTAGGTTATTTTGCTGCTTAGCATCTAGGGATATATCGGGATAAATATAGATTTTTTTTTGTGCGCTCGGCTAAAATTTTTAAGATTCGCCGCGTTCTTAGCAGCCGAACGGTTTCGTTTTATATTTAATCAAGGTTTGTAATATTTTATAAGCCAGTAAAAACTTGTCAGGTAGAGTAGTCTTTGAACAATGCCCTGGTAATTTTTTAAAAGCCCAAATGTAGCAGAAAGTAAAATAATAAGCATGAAAAATGTGGCGTGAATAAATTTCAGGTCTTTGTTGTCCGTGAAAAATATCTGCATTAAAATTCCGACACTAAAAGCAAGGCCGGCGATTTGAGCAAATGTAGCGTGTAATGTCGATTGAACTACAGCGTAAGAAACACCGGAAATGATTGGTTTTGTACAGAAAACACCAGTTAAGGCAACAGAAAGGCCATAAATTAAAATTGGAGCAGTCCGCCAGGAAAAACCGTTGAGGAAGATTCCCGCAGACAGGGTCAGTCCGAAAACAAGGAAACCAATTTGCATTATTATTTTTCGGTCATAACCTTGAGCACCAAGGTCGCTAATGGTATTTATTTTCCAGGAGTAAGTACCTGATGAACAAACATGAGCGACAATAATTAACATTAGAAATAGCATAACTGAAATAGCTGGATAGTTTGCCCTCAATTGTTCCATGATTTGCTTTTATTTCTTAAATTTTCTACCTAACGGCTGTTATGTGAATATGTAATTTTTTTTATCATAAATATGACCCGAAAAACTAAACTTCAGCTTAGCATGAGGTGAAACGGTGGTTTATTGCAAAGTCCATCTGCACCCGAAGAAAACCCTCGCTCCTTGCACCGGTGCAAAGTTGTAAGACGGATCAAAAGTATAGCCGTTCGGATTATTTATAGTCACGTATTTGTCAAATGGGTCGTTGGGGCGCATAATAGGATGTTTGGGAACGAAGTTTAATAGGTTTTTTACGCCACCGTACAGCTCAATGTCTTTTCCGATTTTTTTGGTGAGTTGCAAATTCATTAAGCAGAACCAAGGCGATTTTTCAGGTCTGAAATCATTGGGCAAAATCGGCAGATACATGGGGCTTTTTAACAAGCCTGTCAAATCAAAGCTTAGACCCAGTTTGCTGATCGAATAACTCAGCGCAAAATTTGCTGAAAAATTGGGCGCGAATTGCTGCTGCATTTTGACTTCAATACCTGCACGGTTTGTTTCCACCTGGTAAACATCCATGAAAGTTCCACCCAGGATTACTTTTAATCCATTGGTAAATGCCGCATCTATATTCATGGTAACTCCTCTGGAAATCGCATAACCTTTTAAATTGTCGTAAATAATCTGATTCGGATTAGAATTGTAGTCTCCTACTATTTTATTGCTGAAATAGGTGTAAAATCCGCTCATATCAAAACTCACAAAGCCTTTGTCGTAATTTATTTGCGTTACATAATTCAAGTTCACATTCCAGCTTTGTTCGGGATTTAATTTCTCTGCAATCACAACTTGCCTCGCACCTGTCAGGGCGGCGTGGTCTTCGGTGAAAAGATTGACCACTCTGTAACCGTTTCCGGCACTCAAACGAATGGTGTTGTTGCTGTTTGGGGCATATTTGAAACTCAATCGCGGAGTAAAAATATTGCCATGCTGGTTATGATGGTCGTAGCGAATGCCAATCAGCGTCGTTAATTTCTGATCAATTGCCCATTCATCCTGAAAAAACAGGCCCGGTAAAATGGTTAACTGTGGTTGATTGGCCGGGTTCAATGTATCCGGCGCAGCTGTTGCGGGTGAATTGTCATCGTAAGAAACAAAGCGAATTGGGGCACCCCATAGCAAACTATGTCGTCCCATTGTTTTGTTCCACAACAATTGTGCAAATGCAGTATGTTGTGCCGCCAGGTATTTTACTGTACCGTAATAACTGTCTTGATGATGATAGTTGTAAGAGTATTCTAATCGGATATTTTGATTCTTGATAGGCAAACCATACGCACCTATAATTTCTGCCCGCTTGGTATAGATGCTTTCTCCGTAGATACTATCGGTGCCTCGCCATGCGGGTGTCCATGCGGTTTGTCCTCCCCAGCGATTTTCATTTATGTACCGTACAGCAATTGAAGCAGGTTTTGCACTTTTCCGTTCAAAGTTCCATTTGTTGAATATAGAAATCCTTTTTTGAAGTGTTACATCTGTGAAATTGTCGTCATTGGTGTCGTGTATGGTGTTGAAGTAGTAGGCATTGATTCCCAACAGCGAACTTGCTTTTTTGACTTTGAATTTGCTGCTTACATCTGCGTTGTATTCCTGCCAGGACGTCCCCGAAATATCAACATTTACCAGTGGTGCGCTGATCGGGTCTTTGGAAATGATATTGATTAGACCTCCCACTGCTTCGCTTCCGTAAAGGGTAGATGCCGGCCCCTTTACGATTTCCACCCGCTTGACCATGCTGTTTGGGATTCCTGCCAAACCATATACGGTCGAGAGGGAAGACACAATTGGCATTCCATCAATCAATACCATGGTGTACGGACCTTCCATCCCGTTGATGTGTATGTCACCGGTATTGCACACGTTGCAATTGAGTTGAGGTTGCACGCCGTTGACCATCGTGAGCGCTTCAAAAATGTTGGGTGTCGGATTTTTCCTGAAGAAAACAGGATTGTAAACTTCAACCGGAATTGGACTAGCCAGTTTTGTTGATTCTTTCATTGTTGCTGAAACAATTACTTCTCGAAGTTCACCTTGCGAGGGATTTAGGTTAAAGTTATGGACTTTTCGCAAAGGATTTAATTGAATGGTATCTGCTTTGTAGCCAATGTAGGAGCTTATGAGTTTTCCCTGTTCATATTGTTTGGGTATTTCTAATTGAAAGTAACCGCTTGCGTCCGTGAGCGTTCCAATTGTTGTTCCCAGTATTTGCACATTACCGTACTGCAATGCTTCGGTGCTTTGTTTGTCCTTCACACTTCCGCTTACACTGCGGTGTTGCGCATTTGCGGTAATGCTTGCGGCGAATAGAAAGAAAGCAACGAGATAATTCATAGATCGTATTGTTTTGGTCGCAAAAATAATATATTAGATGTATCTAACTTATTTATTTCCAAAAATGTTTTTAAAAGTTCAGCATTTTGTGATTTCAAGTGCTAACTTTACTTTATGAATTCCTTGACAGAAGAAAATTATCTTAAGGCTTTATTTGTGTTGTCCAACAACAACGGAGAAGTAAACGTTACTGAATTATCCAAGCGATTGGGTATTAAGATGCCGACCGTCACCAGCATGATGAAGAAGCTTTCGAAGAAAAACCTGGTGTATTACGAAAGCTACAAACCTTTGCGATTGACAGATAAGGGGAAAAAAGATGCTGCCATCGTTATCCGGAAGCATCGGCTTACCGAAATGTTTTTGGTTCAAAAAATGGGTTTCGGTTGGGAAGAAGTTCACGCAATTGCCGAGCAAATCGAACACATTCAGGCACCCGAATTTTTTGAAAAGATGGATGAATTGTTGGGGTTTCCGACATTGGATCCTCATGGTTCTCCCATACCCGATAAAAATGGTAAAATGGATGCCAAAGCATACAAAAAACTTTGCGATTGCAGTGCCGGTGATGCTGTAAAGCTCGCAGCAGTCATCGATACCTCAGGAGAATTTCTCAAATTCTTAAACAGCCGCGAATTGTATTTGGGTTTGAAATTGACAATAACAGCTATAGAAGCTTTTGACAATACGATGCTTGTAAGTTACGATGACCATGTGTCAGAAACGCTGAGCAATATGGTATCAGAAAGGTTGCTGGTAGAGAAAATATAGAAGTGCACCGTACTTACGGTGATTGATATAGAATTACTTTTGATTTAAGTTCCGCAAAATGTCTGATAGTTTCTTTCGAAACTCAGATCTGCAGGCAGCATAAATGAATTTTCATTGGGTTGATGTTGATATGGATTTGATAAAACACCCAACAATCTTTCAAATAAAGTAAAATTTCCTTCCACTGCTTCGTTCAATGCTTGCTCAACCAAGTGATTTCTGGGAATGAAAACAGGGTTGTGCATTTTCATCAACTGTTTTGCACCAATCATCCCATTGGATTGATCAATCGTATCTTTCCATTTTTCCAACCAAGGTTTGAATTCGGATCTATTCGTCGGGTTTTCTTCCAAATCAATATCTTGTGCTAAGGCTAAAAAAGTATTGGTGTAATCCAACTCAAGATTTTTCATTAATACAAGAAGTTCATCAACCAAAGCGTAGAATTCGGGATTATTGCGCTCGATACCGATTTTATTCAGCATCATCCCATAATATTTTTCAGTCCAGATCTGGCCAAATCCATCAATGGCAGTTTGTGCGAGTTGAATTGATTTTTCTATATTTTCATCTATAATTGGCAGCAGGGTTTCTGCAAATCTGCTTATGTTCCATATAATAATATTGGCCTGATTTACAAAAGCATACCTGCCGTTTTGGTCGATAGAACTAAAAACAGTATCAGGATGGTAGGTATTCATAAATGCGCATGGGCCATAATCGAAAGTTTCAGCGCTTATGGAGGTATTGTCGGTGTTCATTACACCATGAATAAAGCCAACTCGCATCCAATTTACTACCAATTCAATTTGAAGTTCGAGTACCTTATGGAGTAAACTTAGCGCAGGATTTTCATCGTGCTCTATTTCGGGATATAATCTTTTTATAGTGTACTGAGTGAGTTCTCTCAAATCATCAGTAGTGCCGGCATGTCTTGCGTACTCAAAAGTGCCAATTCTGATATGACTTTTCATCACTCTTAGCAGTAAAGCCCCTTCTTGTATCGTTTCACGATATATTTCGTCACCGGTTTTTAATACAGCAAGGCTTCTGGAGCTGGGAATATTCAGATAGTGCATCGCTTCACTCATCAAATACTCCCTAAGCATAGCTTTAAGCGTTGCTTTGCCATCTCCACCTCTGGAAAAGATAGTTCTTCCGCTTCCTTTGAGTTGGATGTCGAAGCGCTCGTTATTATGGGTCACATGTTCTCCAATAATGATTGCCCTTCCGTCACCTAATCTGGTGAAGTGGCCAAATTGATGCCCTGCGTATGCTTGTGCGAATGAATTTGGATAATTGCTTAATTCATTTTTGAAAAGAACCGAAATCTCCTCTTTTGATTTTCCGGAAGCGATATTCAGCTCATCCAGTAAAACGGTGTTGAGCAAAACCAATTCAGGATTCACAAGCGAAGTTGGTTTTACAAGACTGTAAAACTTGTCGGGCAGCGATTGATAAGAATATTCGAAATTAAAGAGATTGTTTGTATGCATGAGCGATTAGGTCATTAATATTGATGTATTCCAGTGCCTTTTCATCTGTAGCCTCCAAATCAACTTTTGGGGCGCAACCTGCTTCAAAAGCTTCATGCCATCTGAGCGCACACAAACACCATTTATCTCCCGGTTTTAGTCCCGGAAATTGGTATTCGGGTCGCGGAGTAATTAAATCGTTTCCCTTATTTTTGGAATAATTCAGGAATTCTTCGGTAACAATGGCGCATACAGTATGACTACCACTATCCGATTTATCCGTCCGACAATATCCATCTCTGTAATAACCGGTCAGCGGGTTAGCGCAGCAGGATTTTAAAGGTTCTCCAAAAATATTTTTCATTTTTAATAATTGTGCTTTGGATCAATAGACATTTGTGGCGCTTGGACGTTGAATGGCAATGACTACTGACATTGATATCGAAACAAATCACTTTTCTGAAACATCAAAAGTGCTAAAGTAGTTGTACAAAACTTTTTTTTCATGGCTTGTACAGAAAGAGCCCGCTAGCGACTCATCTTCCCGCAGCCTTCAAAAAATTAACGCGCCAGGCGAAATTTGCAATTTAACTTTCCTGTTATTGCGTCTCCGGCGCAGCGCAAGAGCGCAAAACTACAGATAATGCCACGCTCACACTAATGAATATTCAAATTACCAACCCAAATCATTGGAATCTCAATCAGTGTGACTTCAAGTACACCTATTTAGCTAGCGCTAATCAAGTACTTCTAATGCACTCTTTAGTGCTGAGCTGCTCTGTTGGAAACGCCCAACACTTGAGTTAGATTATAAATTAACACAGCGAAAATTTATGGAGTTAAATGTAAAAATGGAATAAACGGCGCTTGCAAGGTAGAAACGTTTTTAAATTACGTCTTAAAACGTACTGAACCGATTTTCTGTATTGCTTTTTTGGATTGATAAGGTGCAATAAAAAGTTGCTTTTTCATAAGGTTCGTAAAAATTATATGTTTCTGCTGCTACTTCAATCATAATGAAATCTACATTTGGCAATTAAAATTTCATCTTCCTTCACTTTATAAATCAATCTGTGTTCAGCGTCAATTCTACGCGACCAATATCCCGAATATTTATGCTTCAGTGGTTCTGGTTTACCAAGGCCTGAATATGGCGTCCTTGAAATGTCTTTCAATAAATCATTAATTCTAAATGACATTTTCCGATCTGTCTTTTGCCAATACAGATAATCATCCCATGACTCATCAACAAATATGTACTTCATAATTCTAAGAGATCCTTCTGAAAGGTGGTGCCAGTTTGAAGTTTTTCAATAGCTGAATCCAGCCTTTTTTCATTGGTTTTGGATGACAATTCGTGATAGGTAGCATTCAACGAATTATATTCATCCAATGACATAATGACCACGCCGCTGTCTTTACCTCTGTTTATTATCAGCGTTTCATAATTCTCAGTCACGCGGTCAAGATACAGTTTAATATCTTTTCTAAAATCGGAAATGGTTGTTGTAAGCATGATATTTTTTATTTTGTACATTATAGAGTACAAATTTACGTACAAAATCTATAAAAACGAAATTTTCAGGGGGCTTTTGTAGGACTCATTGCTAGCACAAGTGCATTAATTCTGTCTTTGTCAGATATATAGATAATTTAATTCATATTTACAAAGTGGTCTTTTACTGCATATTACTTGTTAAGGTAATTTTGTTGTAGATATATCGGCAGCTTTTGTGCTGTTAGGCTGGAATCTGCAGCACTTTTTTTTGGCTCGGCAAGGGATGAGCGGGTGAAAGGACGAGAAAATATTTCATACATTTTAATAATAGCAACCTACTGAGAAGTATAATAATGTCTTTGTTTGAAAAAGGTTTTCTTCCTCTGCTTGATGAAGTTTGATAGTTTTGGTCTATTAATTATAAGCCGAATAACGTGTTTTGTACTGGGCAGCCCTATTTCAAACAAATCTGGATTCTTACCTCAACAATCCCCCAATATTATCGTTTAGGTTCTTAACATGAGTGAAAAGACAGCAGATATCATATACCTGGAGAAAATCCTGGAGGCATTAAAAACAGAGCGGGAAGAAGATTTTCTCCAGTTCAAAGAAATGATACAGAGCGTTCCGTTGGCAGAGCGCATTGAATTGGGTTACTCCTGGTATCCCATCAAGGTGGAAAAGGCAGGTTATGCCATCGGAGACAGGGCTTTTGTCATCGTGGAACGACAAGCGAAAAGAGATACACCACATCAGTTCAGAGATGGAGGTACGGTAAGTTTCTTCATTCAAAGACCGGATGGTAAAATCAAAGAGAAGACCGGCGTAATTAATTTCATTGAGCGCAATCGGATGAAGATTATTCTGAATGCCAAGGATATTCCGGAGTGGATTGACGAAGCCGGAATTGGTCTGGATATGCTTTTCGATGAGCGCTCCTATCAGGAGATGGAAAAAGTGCTGCACAAAGTCATCAAGGCGGACAAAATCCGATTGGCAGAAATGCGTGCTATTATTCATGGTATCAAACCGGCACACTTTTCAGATTACCGAATCCCGATTAATATAGCTCAGTTGAATGTTGCCCAGAATGAAGCCATCGCAGAGATTCTGGCTGCTCATGATGTCGCTATTATCCATGGCCCTCCGGGCACCGGGAAAACGACAACTTTGGTTCAGGCCATCAAAGAGCTGAATGCCAGGGAAGGTGCAGTGCTGGTTTGTGCTCCAAGCAATTCTGCTGTGGATCTCTTGACCGACAGGCTATCGGCTGCCGGATTAAATGTGGTACGTGTAGGCAATATTTCAAGAGTAGATGAAGATTTGCTTCGCCACACGGTGGATTATATCATGGCGCATCATCCTGAGCGCAAAAACATCAACAAAATCAGAGCGCAAGCCAGTGATTCCCGCAGAAAAGCAAAGCGATACCGCAGGAGTTTTGGTGTGAGAGAAAGAGAAAGCCGTGAGAAATTACAACAAGAAGCCAATGAATTGAGTGCCTGGGCCAACCAACTGGAGAATCGCCTGCTGGATCAGATACTTGACGGTGCAGATGTCATAGCTTGCACGCTGGTAGGAGCAGCTCATCCGACAATCGACAAATACAAGTTTCGGACAGTGGTTGTAGATGAAGCGGCACAGGCATTGGAACCTGCGATCTGGATTCCACTTTGCAAAGCAGATAAAATAGTTTTTGCCGGTGATCCATTCCAGTTGCCGCCGACTGTGAAATCCGTGGATGCGAGGAAAATGGGTCTGGCTATCACGACCATGGAACGATGCCTCAGTCACTTGCCCAATGCATTGCTCAATGTGCAATACAGAATGAATCAGGCCATAATGGATTTTTCCAATGATCGTTTTTACGAGGGCAAGCTTCAGGCTCATGAATCGGTAAAGGATCATCAGCTTATCATCGATGATGGAGATTCTGTAACTTTCATTGACACTGTAGGTTGTGGATTTGATGAGCAAGTCGTAGAAGTTCAGGGGAGATTTCCGAGTCGATTTAATCCCGATGAATTTGTGATATTGCGTGAGCACATGTTACAGGTTTTTGCTGAATATGCTGTTGAAGACATGCCTTCAGTCGCCATAATTTCGCCCTACAAAGAGCAGGTGATTTATATGCAAACGATGATTCGCGACGATGAGAAAATGAAAGGAATGCCGATTACTGTAAATACGATTGATGGTTTCCAAGGTCAGGAAAGGGATGTGGTGTATATTTCCCTTGTCCGCTCCAATTCTAAAGGAGAAATTGGATTTCTTACTGATTACAGGAGAATGAATGTAGCTATGACCCGTGCAAGAAAAAAGCTAACTGTGATCGGTGATAGTGGTACGATCGGTCAGGATAAGTTCTACGACGCATTTCTCAATTATTGTGAAAAGCGAGGTGCATACCATACCGCTTGGGAATTTATGTTGTAGTTGTACTATTCTATATCTGCCGCATAATCAATCAGCTTCTATTTGCAATTTTTTAGCGGAAAGAAACAAAAAAGCAGAATAAAATTATTTTAATTTTATCTTTGGCTTTTAATGCAGATTTTGTGAGCGAAGAAAAGAGACTTTTCAATATCAATGCAAAACGACAGGAAGAAATATTCCGTTCGTTCCGTGCTTCCAGAGTGCTTGTACCAATTTTATTGGGTATAGGAGTCGGTCTCTATATGGTATATCGGAATTTTGATCCTGCCGAATTTGAGAAAATTCGCTGGACAGGCCGAACCTTTTTTTGGGTTGGCATAGCAGCCATATTTCTAGTAATCAGGCACCTTTTCTACTCGCTTCGCCTTTACATTTTAGCGGATGGGGCGCTTACTTTTCGCAAATGTGTAGAACTTCTTTTTATCTGGGAATTTAGTACAGCAATCACACCGACTAGCGCCGGTGGAGCAGCCGTCGCCTTGTTTGTGTTGACATTGGAAAAAATCCCTCCTGCCAAAACCGCGGTTATTGTCATCTACAAAGTCCTGCTGGATAGTATATTTTATCTTGTACTTTTTCCGATTCTATTTGTAATTCTTGGCTTTCAGTTTATTAGCCCCGAAACGATCGATATTCATCATTTTGGAGGACTGGGATATACTTTTTTGACCGTATACGGTTTGATGGCGCTTCAGGGAGGCTTACTGTTTTATGGTGTTTTTTTTAATCCCAAGGGTTTTAGAAATCTAATGGATTGGGTTACTCGATTGCCTTTGCTTAATCGGTTTAATGAAAAAGCGAAAAATTTTGGGGAGGAGGTCATGATTGCGTCTGTCGGCATGAAGGGCAAAGACCGGAATTTTCATTATCGTGCATTTGGTACAACTATTGCTGCCTGGATTTGCCGATTCATGATGGTAAATGTGTTAATTTATGGCATTTATGAAGATATGAACCAAGATCTTCACAGCCATGCCATTGTTTTTGGACGAGTTACCACGATGTATGTAGTCACCTTGTTTGCTCCCTCTCCCGGAGGCGCGGGTTTTGCCGAAGCGGCATTCGTCAGTTTTTTAAGAGATTATATTCCCACGACAATAGCTTCTGTAGTTGGACTGATCTGGCGCATGATGTCACATTACACTTATCTACTAGTAGGAGCTGCAATCGTTCCTAACTGGCTTACAAAATTGTTGCTGGAACGCCGAAAACAAAAGGAATGATTATCTAATTTACCGAGGTCTGTCATCAGTCATAAACCAGGTGGGACTTGCATCGTTGGGGTCTCCATGGTAATTGATCGTTATTTCTTCCCAGGCTTCGATATCTCTTTCCGCAATAATATCAATTGTAAGCATGTCCATATCCATAATATAATCCGCATTTGAGGGCGCTGCATGGTTGTATAGAGAACCGAAACCCAAGGCAATGGCACAAGTTTTCAGGTCGTTTTCTTCATCTTCCCAAAGAAAATAGTAGTCGTAAAGTGTCGTTTTGTCCAAGAGTTCTATTTCACCTTGCTTCATTACAATAACCGGGCATACCTCTATCACATCTCCTTTATAGATTTTTTTAGAAGCAAAAACTCCTCGACCACCAATTGGACTAGCCGCGACATAGATTTGTTGACTGTGTAAACTCATTGATCAATTGAAAATTGAAAATGTGTTCTTACTGTAATGTAGCTCTTGCAAATTGGTCTTTCGTCATAAGTAGGATATGATAATCATCAAATTTTCAAATCATCAAATTGGATTGTAAAAATAATGCTGTTGTGTGTCAAATTTAGTAGTAGTATAAATTGCCTTTAGGCAAAAGAATTGATATGGCGCGGAGCACCATGCCATAATCATCAAATTTTCAAATCATCAAATTTTCAAATTGAATAACTTCCGGATATCCCATTTGTGAGAAGTAGGCCACGGTTTCAAGCAAATCCCGCTGGCTGGTCACAAGCACAAAATCTCCTCCCCAAGCACCGAGCGATTTGATTTCACCCCAAAAGTCGGGGAAAAGCTGGGATTTTACGCTATTTATTCCGATAAAATCACTGATCAATGCTTCGTGTTCTACAATGACTGTATTCAATTCGTGTAGATTTTCTGCATTGACAAAGCTGCTGGTCAATGCATCCAGTTTTTGAATGTAACTTTCTTTTTCTCTATTTACCGATTTATATTTTTTTATTCCCTCTCGGGAGTCTTTCTTGTTTTCCAAATAGACAAAATACAGGTTATCTTTAAATGCTGGATTGTAATCTATCGGCTCGATTGTAGGATGAAAACCACTACGCTTGTAAATAATGGGTGAATTGTTGGATGCGCAAGCGATGTCGTAACCAGAACCTCCCATCGTTGCTTCAAGCAATTCATAGGGGTTAATTTCTGCCCAGGAAGCCAGATTATTAATCAGGGTAGAACTGGTGCCCAGACCCCATTTTCTTGGGAATGTCAGCTGGGTTTCGCAAATGTATCCTTTGTCCGGTGTAAGAAAATCAGCGTTCAAGCGCTTGCTTTCAAGAAGCAATTTAGCAAGTGTACTTGCAATGCTTTGATCGCTGCTTTTGAGCAGTTTGAGGCTAATCGATTCGAAAGTGGCGCTGAACCAGCACTCTTTTTTTTCGTCAAAACTTTTCCATTTGATTGTAGGTTCGCCGTTTAATTCACTAACCTGTAAAGATTGACCATAGCGTGTGGGAACTGCCAGCGCAGCCGCACCATCCAGTACAAAATATTCTCCTGTTAGCAATAATTTCCCGTTGCTGTAAAAAGTCTTAATAGTTTCAGTATTTAAAAAGAAGCTGTTTCAGCACAATGAAACAGCTTCTTAATGGAATAAACTAATTAGTAAGTGATTTACCTGTACTAATTACTTTAAAAAAGGAATGATAAGTTCCTGACCTACTTCAATTTTATCAGCATCATCCAAAATGTTGCGATTAGCATCAAAGATCTTTGTGTACAACATCGGATCTCCTGCATAATGTTTAGCGATTAAGCTCAAAGACTCTCCGCTTTTAACAGTATGCTTGGTATAGTAAGCAGTCTCAGCCACTTGAAGATCCATAACAACATCGCCGCCCGGATTATTTCCCGGAACCGCTTTCAAAGTATTCCACAATTGATCACTTTGATAACTGGTGGCTACTAATCCGGAAATTTTTAATACTCCGTTTTCTTCGGTAATACTTGGGTTGTTCATTCCCACTGTTTGTGTCATCGCGATGACATCAGCATACTTTGCTTGTGCAGACATAATGTTTTTGTAAATTGGTGAATAAAAATTTTACGAAAATAAGCATTCCTGCAGGATTTTCGCGCGACATTGGTATTATTTTACAATTATTTAACGGTTGGATAGTTAGTTGGTCTATTAGTCTACTAGTCCGTTAGTCTACTGGTCAGGTAGTCTGCTGGTCAGTTTGCGTGTTGATTTTAGGACAAATATTTTACTTTCCTGGCTATTTTAAAACTTAAGCTTTTCATTTGCGAAAATTTGCCGCGTCGAAATAATAGACTTTAACGAATTCCGATGGTTCCGAAATCCAGAATCATCTCGCATGATTTGGGCAAAATTTCTCGGAGTTTATCTGCTTCTTCGTTGGACCATTTGCCGAGTACGAAATCTACTTGCCGACCTTTGCTGAAATTGGAGCCAATACCTATGCGAAGTCTGGCATAGTTGTTATTTCCGAGCGTGGCATCAATATTTTTGAGCCCGTTGTGTCCACCGTCACTGCCTTTTGGTCGGATTCTGATTTTCCCGAATTCGAGATTCAGGTCATCCAGCACAACCAGCAGATTTTCTTGCGCGATGTTTTCTTTTTGCAACCAATAGCGAACGGCTTTTCCACTGAGGTTCATATAGGTCGTGGGCTTGATCATAATGAACGTTCTGCCCTTGTGTTTGAACCTTGCGATGGAGCAATGTGTATCGCTGCTGAAATTCACTTCAATTTTTTTTGCCAAAGCGTCAACCACATCGAAACCGATATTGTGACGTGTGTCTTCATAATCCGGACCAATATTCCCTAGTCCGGCGATCAGGTATTTCATATTTTTTTCTTCAATTTGTACGCTTTTCTTTGCGAAAAGCAGTTTTTGGAGCCATTTTAACATATTATTCGAAAATGTGTTGGCATCGTTTTTGAATTTAATCTAGTAACCGATTCTTCAATTTTCAAAACTTACACAATGCGCAAAGAAAAGAAAGTAATTTTCTATGAGGATCTGCGTTTCTGGCTGTTGATCAGTGCTACCTTTTTTTTGGTAATAATGATTTTGCAAAGCAGCTATTTACAGTAGAACCTACCCCCTTCCCCCTTTTTTTTCTAAAATAGTAAAAGTATAATCAAATTCGTTTTTCTCATCCTTAAGATGCTTTTCTTCAAAAACCTGATTCCAATCATTTTCATCATATTTCGGAAAAAATACATCTCCATCGACGGTAGCATCGACATGCGTGATGTAGAGCTTATCCAGCAAATGCATACTTTGTCGATAAATTTCTCCGCCACCAATAATAAATAGTTCTGTTTCTCCTTCCAGCCTTGCAAATTCTATCGCTTCTTTCAGGTCATAAACAACCATACAGCCTGAAACCAAAAAAAATATGTCTCTACTGACGATAATGTTGGTTCTTTTGGGAAGAGGTCGGCCTATGGATTCGAAGCATTTCCGACCCATTATGATCGTATGGTTGAGGGTGTGTTTCTTAAACCATTTAAAATCCTCAGGCAAATACCAGGGAATTTCATTTTCCCTTCCAATCACATTGTTTTTGGCCATCGCCACGATTGCTGAGATAATCATTGTAAAAATTTTCGCTGCAAAGCTACGTATATTTTTGTATTTTTGCCCTAATAATGGACCTAATCATGGCAGAACACAGTGCTTTTGTACCTTATCAGGCTTTGAATTTTTCAGAATCGGAAATGCTGCGGCGGGCCTCAGAATTTCGTGAATTCATGGAAAAACGACGTAGTATCCGGCATTTTTCCGAAAAAGAAGTTCCTCTGGAACTTATTGAAAATATTATTATGACGGCTACTTCAGCACCTTCAGGCGCGCACAAGCAACCCTGGAGTTTCTGCGTTGTAAAAGATCCGGCGCTGAAAGCTAAAATAAGAATTGCGGCTGAAGAGGAAGAATATCACAATTACAATGGCAGAATGGGAGCGGAATGGTTGAAAGATCTTGCTCCCTTTGAAACAGATTGGCACAAGCCATTTCTTGAAGTTGCACCTTATTTGATAATCATTTTTAAAAAAAGTTACACTGTGACAAATCATGGTCAACAATCAAAGAATTACTACGTTTCTGAATCAGTAGGTATTGCTGCCGGATTTCTTTTAGCAGCGATTCACAATGCCGGTTTAGTAGCACTGACGCACACGCCTAGTCCAATGAATTTTCTGCAGAAGTTATTGGAAAGGCCCGATTTCGAACGACCCTTCCTACTCATTCCGGTCGGTTACCCTGCAGAAGATACCATGGTGCCAGATATACGGCGGAAGACGAAAGATGAAGTGCTGCGATTTTATTAATGATCAAATATCAAATATCAATGATCAATTATCAAATATCAATGATTAATGATCACTCTATTTTAATTCTTAATTCTTAATTCTTAATTCTTAATCCTTAATTCTTAATTTCATAATTTAATTTTATGAAAATAGCGGTAAATGCCAGATTTTTGCTGAAAGATCGCATCGAAGGAATTGGCCGCTATAGCTATGAAATTTCAAAGCGATTGGTTGAGCAACATCCCAATGATGAATTTATTTTTCTTTTTGACAGGGAATACTCCGATGAGTTTATCTTCGGGCAAAATGTGACAGCAGTTGTGCTTTTTCCACCTGCACGGCATCCTTTTTTGTGGTATTTGTGGTTTGAATGGGCAGTGCCCAGCGCACTGAAAAAGTACAAAGTTGACGTGTTTTTTTCACCGGATGGGTATTGTTCTTTAAAAAGTAAAGTCCCAACTTTACTGTGTGTGCACGACATTGCTTTTGTACATTTTCCCGATTTAGTAGCCGGATTGGTCAGTAGGTATTACCATTATTTTACGCCTAAATACTTGAAAAGAGCGGACAGCATCGTGTCGGTATCTTCATTTGTGAAAAAAGATATTGAAAAATATTATGGTATTCCGGATTCAAAAATAGCTCTGACTTATAACGGTTGCCAACCTGAGTTTGTCCCAATAACGCTGACTGAACAGGAGCACGTAAAATCAAAATACAGTGCCGGAAAAGATTACTTCTTATTTGTAGGAGCGGTGCATCCAAGGAAAAATGTACACCGATTGATCGCTGCATTTGATGAATTCAAAAAACAGACGAATGCAGATGTCAAATTGTTGATTGCGGGAAGATTCGCCTGGCAGACGGGCGAAGTAAAATCTGCATTTGACGCATCTTCTTTTCAAAACGACATTCATTTTTTGGGATTTGTACCTGTTGATGAACTACCGCGATTAATGGCGGCGGCATTCGCTTTGACTTATGTCTCCTTATCAGAAGGATTTGGAATTCCACTACTGGAAGCCATGTTTTGCGAGGTGCCAATAATAACATCAAATGTCAGTTCTATGCCAGAAATTGCAGGAGAAGCTGCCATTTTGGTGGATCCTGCGAATGTTTCTGAGATAGCGGATGCCATGGTTGCTGTCTACTCTAGTCCTGCTCTAAGGCAAAATCTGATTGAAAAAGGCCGTAAAGCGCGCACAAGATTCAACTGGGATTCCTCCGCAGCGAAAGTCTATGAATTGTTGCTTCAGATTGCAAAGTCCTGATCAAGTCAGTTTTTCCTTCAGTTTCTTCTTTAAAATTTGCATTTCATCCCGATAACGAGCAGCGCTGATAAAGTCCAGGTCTTTTGCAGCGGCTTTCATTTGTTTCTCCACTGCCTGAATCATTTTTTCCAGTTGTTCGTGGTTGGCAAATTCCACGATCGGATCTGCGGCGATATTTACCTCATCCGGTTCGATGTATGCTTTGGCTCCGGCACCTCTGATATCCAGAATAGAACTGGAATGAATAATTTCCTCGCGTGACTTCGAAACGGTACGTGGGATGATGCCATTGGCCTCATTGTAGGCCATTTGAATACTGCGTCGGCGATTGGTTTCATCTATCGTTTTTTGCATCGAATAAGTAACCTTATCTGCATAAAAAATTACTTTTCCATTGGCATTTCGGGCTGCTCTTCCTGCAGTTTGTGTTAAGGAACGTTCATTTCTCAGAAATCCTTCCTTGTCGGCGTCCAGAATGGCAACTAGCGAAACTTCCGGTAAATCCAGTCCTTCTCTCAATAAATTGACTCCTACCAGCACGTCAAATTCTCCCAATCTAAGATCGCGAAGGATTTCTACGCGTTCCATGGTATCAATTTCGGAGTGAATGTATCGCACTCTAATATCCAATCTGGCGAAATATTTTGCCAATTCTTCACTCATTCTTTTGGTAAGCGTAGTTACCAATACTCTTTCATTGGCTTTGGTTCGCTGGTTGACTTCCTCAAGTAAGTCGTCTATTTGGTTCAAGCTGGGCCGAACTTCAATCGGCGGGTCCAAAAGTCCTGTTGGTCGTATTAGTTGCTCGATGATCAAACCTCCGGTCTGTTCCATTTCATAATCTCCTGGTGTGGCGCTAACATAAATGACCTGGTTCAACATTTCTTGAAATTCCTCAAAACTAAGCGGGCGATTGTCCAATGCGGAAGGCAGACGGAAACCAAAATTCACCAGGCTCATTTTTCTTGCCCGGTCACCACCCCACATTCCACGAAGTTGAGGTATCGTTGCATGGCTTTCATCTATTACCAACAAATAATCGTCAGGAAAATAATCCAACAGACAGAAGGGCCTTGTTCCCGGTTTTCTTCCATCAAAAAATCGGGAATAATTTTCAATTCCCGAGCAATAACCCAGTTCTTTAATCATTTCCAGGTCGAATTGTGTTCTTTCCCTGATTCTTTTGGCTTCTGCTTCTTTGAATTCTTTCCGAAAATATTGTTCTTGTGCATAAGCTTCGTCTTCGATATGCCGAATAATTTCATGAATGCGATCTCTTGGCGCTACGTACAGATTCGCAGGAAATATGGCCGCAAAGTCGACGCCTTCAATTCTCTTGCCGGTTTCTTTTTCAAGAATATCAATAGTTTCAATTTCATCTCCAAAAAAAGTAATCCGGTAACCGGTCTCCGCATAAGGTAAATTAATATCGACAGTATCCCCTCGCACACGGAAAGTTCCTCGTGAAAAGTCGGTTTCGGTGCGGGAATAAAGACTTTCAACCAATTTATATAAAAAGACATTTCGGGAGATTATCTGACCTTTTTCAATGCGAATAATACCGGCATTGTAATCTTCAGGATTTCCCATACCATAGATACACGAAACGGAGGCCACGACGATAATGTCTCTTCTTCCGCTGAGAATGGATGAAGTTGCCCGTAAGCGAAGCTTATCTACTTCTTCATTTATCTGCAGGTCTTTTTCAATATAAGTATCTGAAACAGATATATAGGCTTCCGGCTGATAGTAGTCGTAGTAGGAAACGAAGTATTCCACCGCATTATCAGGAAAAAATTGTTTGAACTCGCTATATAATTGAGCAGTTAGTGTTTTATTATGGGTTAATACAAGCGTAGGACGGTTGACTTTCTGAATTAGATTAGCGATAGTGAATGTCTTTCCCGAACCCGTTACTCCAAGCAATACCTGAGCTCTTTCGCCATGTTCCACTCCTGAAACCAGCTGTTTTATAGCATTGGGTTGATCCCCAGTTGGCTCAAATTGTGCGTTTAATTTAAAAGAATGCATACGTAAAAATGATTCAGGTTAAAATTAAGAGAAAATACTATAACGCTGCAATGTTTCGCCTGCATGTTCAAAGGTCATTCGATGTCTAAATCCCTGAGAGATTAAAGTTCTAGCAGCGCTTTTACTTTTAGTTTGCAGATCAACGATAATTTCATTGACATTCAAACTGTTAAAGCCATATTCGATGCAAACTTTAATGGCTTCAGCAGGAAAATTATTTCGCCAATGAGATTTTAGGAACCTAAAACTCAAATGCCATTCTCCGCTGCTGTCCATATATTTTAATCCGCAGTGCCCAATGTACACATCATTCTCCCGGAGAAAAGTTGCAAATACACCTCCGCCTTTTTCATATTGTTTTTGAATAACGGTCTCCAGAAATTGTTTGGCAAACTCTTCGTCAACACCTTCCCATTTCCAGTTGGTGTACAACTGAACGAGCAAAGGGTAATCCTCGAGAACGTATTTTCTGAGGTACAATCGAGGGGTCTTTAATAGAAAAGTAGCCATTTCAAAGACAAGATATATGAATTTCACCGAAACCTAAAAAGCGCCGCCAGTTTTTCATCGCTGCTGCCTTACTAAGTCAATAATTCCGGATTGTCTTTGTCTATTTTGTATCTACCCTTTCCAAATCGGGTGCCATTGAACTCTTCAGTTTTACGTAGTTCCCTTTGGGTGTCTTCATCCAGCAGAATAAAATCACTGCACTTCTCTGAGCAGCAAAGCTGGTATTTCTCTGCACAGGATTTACACTGAATAAACAAAAGGTGACAAGCATCATTGGCGCAATTGGTATGCTCATCACATATTTCACCACATTGATGGCATTTTGATAAAACATCGGCTGTGACCCTTTCACCCAGTCGTTCGTCAAAAACGAAGTTTTTTCCAATGAATTTGCTCTCGAGACCCTCTTCTTTGACCTGTTTGGCATAATTAATGATTCCGCCTTCAATATGAAACACATTATTGAAGCCATTGTGTCGCATCCAAGCCGTTGCTTTTTCGCAACGTATTCCTCCGGTGCAGTACATGATTATGGGCTGATCTTCTTTGCCTTTCAGCATTTCGACCGCCATGGGGAGTTGCTCTCGAAATGTTTCCGACGGCACTTCAATGGCATTCTCAAATCTGCCAACTTCATATTCGTAGTGGTTGCGCATGTCCACAAGAATCGGCTTTTCCTTTTCCATCAACTCATTGACTTGATTGGCATTTAAGTAAGAGCCGGTAAAAGAAGGATTGAAAGTGGAATCATTCAGGCCATCTGCTACAATCTTTTCCCTTACTTTAATCGTGAGTGTGAAAAAAGACTTACCATTGTCCTCTACCGCTACATTAAGCCGAATTTTATTCAGAAAGTCTATACCATCCAAAGATGTGCGAAATGCATCAAAGTTGTTGCTGGGTATAGAAATCTGTGCGTTTATGCCTTCGTGCGCGACATAGACACGGCCTAAAACGCCGATTTTTTGCCATTCCTGGTAGATGTGATCTCTGAAAACCTGTGGATTTTGAATAGGATGGTACTTGTAAAAGGAAATTGTGGTTCGGGCGTCATTGCTTTGAAGCATGCGCTGCTTCAACTCCCGTCGGTTGACTCGATTGTGTAGTCTCATTAAAAAAAAATTAGGCTGCTTGCAGTGCAGCGATTAAAAGTGTTATGGCACTGAGTTGTGTGTTTGTTGATTTTCCGAAGCTATTTGCAATCAGTAATTTGAAAATTTGATGATTTGAAAATTTGATGATATTTAGATCAACTTCGTTGATTTATATTAGGAAATTAAGTTTAATTTGTTTCCTGCGAGAAAAGAAAAAACTCCGACGGAGTTAATTATATCATCAAATCTTCAAATTTTCCAATCTTCAAATTAGCATAATTATTTATTTTGAAAAACTGGCTTACGATACCCTTCAACATACAACCCTAATATTTTTTAATAGGTAAATTAACTGATGGACTGTAGGAAATACTCTATTTGTCCTGCATCTTTCTTTTGTTCTTTGGCCATTTCCAGTGCTTTTGTTGCTGCTTTTTTGGCTTCTTCTTTCTTTTTATTTCTGAAAAGAATTTGAGCATATGCCAGGTAGAAAGTCGGTTGATTGCCATTCTCAGCCGATTTTTTCATAAATTTCTCAGCTGTCTTCATGATATCCTTATCAGCTGGGAAATTTTGCACCATGTCTTTGGCAAGGTCATGCAATTTTACCGGATCATTTTTAATGTCTTCGCTTACACAATTGCCGCAGGCTTTTAGATAGTTTTTAGCATCTTTTGTGCCGAGGTAATATTTGATGTCAGCTTCTAATCCAAATGATTCTGCGGCAGCAGGGTAGTGTTTTTTCATTTTGGATTTTGCTTCCTCGTGCAATTCCTTATTTTTGAATTTAATGGCTTTGTCTGTTGTGTTTTCACAGGCAGACCTAATTTTATCATTAACTGCCTTTTCACTAAACAGCGCACTGATTTTATCTCTGTATTGAATCAAATATTGAAATGCAGAAGCGTCGCACTCGATAGCGCCTTCAAATATGATGGGTAGTGTTTCTGACGTAGCGAGATTTTTTTGTTTTTGCAGATAGTCATTGGTAATCTTCAATGAAGGCTTTCCTGCTTTATTTAGCGCCCGAATATAATTGTAAATCAGTTCCGGAGAGCGATCGCCTTGCGCATATTTTTTTTCAAATTCGGCACTGTTGTCAAGTCCGGACATTGCGCTTTTACCAAAACTGAGCAACGCATTAATATCCTGATAACCCACGGTTTTCTTGACAATTTTTCCTTTGTCATCAATAAACATTAAAGTTGGATAAGATCCAACGGGGTATTTTTCGATGAAATCGATATTTTCCTGTTCTTCCATATCCATTTTCATACAGATGAAATGTTTATTGAAAAATTCGCCGGCTTTTTGTTGCGTGAAAGTTTCTGCGGCCATTCTCTTACAGGGGCCACACCATTTGGCAAAGGCATCAACAAAAATTAATTTTTCTTCCTTCTTGGCACGTGCCAAGGCTTCCGACCATTTACCGTGATAAAATTCGATGCCTTGCCCTTGAATAGCGTTGGCTGAAAAGAAAAGTATAAATGCTAAAAAAATTTGCTTCATTTTCAAATGTTGAATTGAGATTATATTAATTTTACTCAGGAACTTTAACTTCAGGCACCAGACGCCAGGAAGACTTTGCCCAAACGAGGTCTTTATTGTCTTCTTGCCTCATCAGACGATGCGAAAAATTAGTTTCACTTAAACGCTGAGTTTCTGTAATTATTATATCATTATTGTTGCATTCACCTTTGAATGTTATGTCCAGCTCTTCCATTTCATGGGTATCCAGATAGCCATCTGCTACTGATTCTGCAAGCCATCGGAAATAGCTGATATTAGACACGTGGAGGTTGAAATCCAAATCGTGCCAATGTGCTTTAAAGTCATTGCGAATATCACAAGCAAGTGGCGCGCGCAGTTTTCCTGCAAGTGCGGCTTGGGGCGTTTCGATAATAGGCAACTGAATTTCGCGAATAAAATCGGGTATTTGCGCCATCGTTCTTTTGTCCATATCCAGCACAAACCAATTGCTCGTTGCAGATCCTACTAATCTGCGCTCTTGATTATAGATTAAGTAGTCACGCAGAACAAAAAATTTGTCCATTCTGACCGGATAAGTCTTGATCATTATCTCTTCGCCGACTCTGGGATATTCAAGCATATTGAGCCGGAATCGATTCAATACCCAACTTACGCCTATGGTTTGTAGATTGGCCACGCTCGCACCAAAGTTGGCTGCATTTTGCATGGCTGCCTCTTGCATCAGACTTACCAGCGCTGGAATGCTGATGCTTTGTCTTTTATTGGCCTCAAAGCTTTTAATTGTAAATTTAAATTTATTCTCAGGAACAGCGGTTTGCATCAATCAATAATCTAAAAGTTCAATATCAAACAGGATTACTTTGTTCGGGCCGATGTTGCCACTTCCTTTGTTACCATAAGCAAGTCTGGATGGAACGAATAGTTTCCCGATCCCTCCTTTTTTAAATAATGGAATACCTATTTGCCAACCGGCAATGACATTGTAAAGTGGAAAAGTAGCAGTGCTTCCATCAAAAATCACGTCATCAGAAAAATAGCCTTTATAATTCACCGTCACCGATGAATTGATAGTCGGATTGTTGCCTGAGCCTTGTTTCTCTATCAAATAATATAATCCGGAACTCAGCGAGTCAAGTTTATAGTTCTTTTTAGCCGCATAAGCTCTGATTTCCTTTCGGTTGGAAATATCAATGGCATCAATAGCTTTCAAAGTAATATCAAAAGCCAAAGGCTCATTGTCCGGAATTACCCGATTGCCATTTGGGCCATATGCTAATGCTGATGGTATGAAAAGCCGGATACTGCCGCCGGTTTGGATCAATTGAAGGCCTTCCCTCCATCCCTCAATGACTTGATTCAATGAGAATTGGATAGAGTCGGAGGAGTCGAAAACTTTATTGTCGAGGAAATAACCCTTGTAGGCGACACTGATTGTACTTGTCGAACTTGGCCTTTCCCCATTGCCCATTTTTGTGATGATATAATGGAGTCCGGAGGGAGTCGTCTGTGCAGTTAGCCCGTTTGATTTCAAGTATTCATCAATTTTTTCTTTATCAATTACGTCATAATCTTTTTTGCAGGAAAGACTGAAAATAGACAGTAATAATAGAAGCGGAAATACAGTTTTGGTAATAATTAGAGTTCTCATTTGGAAAAAAAATTCGATGAATTATAGACAATGGGTTTTGTATATTTATGTCCCGGACATAATAACAATTTGAAAATGTTTTCAAAAAGTAAAGGCAAAGATAATAAAGGTTTCTCAACCAAGTTACTACAAGGTCAAATTACAAACTGAAGTATGTTTATGAAATAAAAAAAATAGGTCAAATGGGGATACTAATTTTCATTTTATTGGCGTGAATTGCTAAAATATTGTAATATTTTATTGTTTATATAGCTAAAAAGCAAGTATAATTAAAAAAGCCGATTATTATGTTGTACCTTTGCAGCAATTTTTAGTAATTTACTATTTATAATCCATATATGTCTAAACTAAAATTGCTGGTTGTAACACAGGAGTTGGATCCCTACACCGAACTTTCCGAAATAGCCAGTTTAGTGAGTCGATTGCCACAATATGCCCAAGATAAGGGAGGATTTGAGTTAAGGGTTTTGATGCCGCGTTATAGTTCAATTAATGAGCGCAGGCATCGCCTCCACGAAGTGGTAAGGTTGTCAGGAATGAATATTATCATTGATGATGACGATTACCCTTTGGTAATTAAGGTAGCTTCCATGCCCAATTCTAGAATGCAGGTCTATTTTCTGGAAAATGAAGACTATTTTAAGCGTAAAAATTTATTCGCCGATGAGAATGGCGTTCCCTTTGAGGACAACCATGAAAGAATGATATTTTTTGGAAAAGGAGTCCTTGAGATTGTAAAGAAATTTGGATGGTCACCCGATATCATACATTGTCACGGATGGTTGACCGGGATGTTGCCTTTGTTTGTGAAGAATGCTTATGCTCACGAGCCAATTTTCAAGAATTCGAAAGTAATCTATTCTGCGTATAATTCTACACCGGAAATGCCAATTGCAGAGAATTTTGTCCAAAAAGCTGCGATTAATGGTATGGATACGGAGGCTTTGGGTGCCTATATGATTGACAATAAATTAAGTATCGACGCGGGCGCAACCTTGTTTGCAGACGGAATCATCATGGGCAGTGAGACCTACAACGAGGCATTGACAAAAATTCTGGATGAGACTTCAAAGCCGCTTCTTGAGCATCAAAGTGAAGAAGGCTACTTACCTGCTTACATGGAATTTTACAATCATCTTTTGGCCGAAAGTGTGGCTGAATAATTATTTAACCTCAGATTACCAACCAATACAAACGATAATTGCTCCTTGTGTCTGTAATTAGCAGCAACACTTTTAGTTATTTAAGCGTTTTCACTATAATGAAAAAAATATTTTCAGGCCAGTTATTTCTTCTGTTCTTGTCGGCTTGTCTGGCTCTTGTTAGCTCATGTAGTAAATCCACTGACGTCGGAGGAGATATCCTCGATCAGGATCAGGTTGGACTAGGGTTAATTGATACTTTAACCCTGCGTTCTGTATCTGTTAAAAACGATAGTGTGATTAGTCCCAGTTCTAACAATTTTACGCTGACTTATCCCAGCGGTAATATAACGGATCCGGTCTTCGGGAAAACTTCGGCAGGCTTTTATATGCAGATGTTTACGACACTTGCGTATAGTACCCGAAATACTACCAATGCTGTTGTTGATTCGGTTGTGCTTTCTTTGAAATACGATACTTTGAGTTTTGGCAACATATCCCAACCGAGAACACTCGGTGTATATCGTGTTCTGGATGATATCTCTACACAGGATCATTATTCAAATGTCGTTTTTAAAACGCAAACCAATCCCCTAAATGATATCAATCAATCATTTATTTCCAGGATTAAGTACGTCAAGGATAGTGTAAAAGTGATCGGTTATACTGATTCGGCAAAATTAGTTTTGGCGCCACACTTGAGAATAAAATTGGATAATACCATCGGAAAAGAAATTCTTTCTCTAGATAGTACCAAACTCAATACCAATTCTGAATTCGCAAAAATTTTCAAAGGATTGTACATAAAGCCTTTGAGTGAAGACAAAGGACTGATTCGTTTTTTTCTAACTAAATTTGATGGTACCATTGCTACTTACAACCAGCTTACCAATGTCAATATTTATTACAGGGATAATAATAATGTCAAACGGATTATGACACTTTATGCCTATGCCGATGCAACCACCACATCAACCAAATCAGTAAATTTTGTAAATGAACCCAGTGCAGCGTTGAAAAATGCCATCAACAACCAAAGCATTGGTGATACTATTGTTTACTTGCAAGGAATGAATGGGGCGGATGTCAAAATAACCTTGCCCAATATCAAACAATTGAAGGGTAAAAACCTTATTGTGGACAAAGCAGAACTGGAATTATTCGTCAAACCAACGGCAGACGGATTTGAAACTCCACCACAGCTTGCTATTCGAAAAAAGAACTTTGGCACGGTTTCTACTGACCTGATTGAGGATTTTAATTTTTCACTCAATAGTTCTACTAGGCTAATATCCTTCGGAGGGAAACCGGAAAAAGTGAACATTAATGGGGTTTCGCTTTTAAAATACAAGTTTAATCTGTCCTATTACGCCCAAAAAATGATCGACGACAGCAGCATAAGTGACAGTTTTTTCGTTACATTTGAAAATAAAAGTTCCAGTATAGGTCGTGTCGTATTTTATGGTGCCAAGCATTCTAAGTTTCCTATGAAACTGAGGATTTTTTACACAAAACTATAGTTACAGCGTCGTTTTTCTTTCCAGAATCTTTTAAATACTATTTCAATGTGTGGAATTGTAGCATATATAGGTAAAAAAGAAGCCTATCCCATCCTAATCAAAGGTCTTCAACGGCTAGAATATAGAGGTTACGACAGTGCCGGTGTTGCGCTTATGAATGGCGGCCTTAATGTTTATAAGAAAAAAGGCAAGGTGAATGACCTAATTAACTTCATCGGAGAAAAGAATGTTTCGGGACATGTCGGAATAGGGCATACTCGTTGGGCCACACATGGTAAACCGGATGACATCAACGCTCACCCGCATTATTCAGGCAATCATCGCCTGGTGATCGTGCACAATGGCATCATCGAGAATTACGACATCATTAAAAAAGCATTGGAGCGAAAAGGTCATACTTTCACCAGTCAAACCGATACAGAAGTATTGGTGCACTTCATTGAAGAACTTCAATCCCATTTTTTCCTAACCTTAGAGGAAGCCGTTCGAAAAGCACTGACAAGGGTAATCGGAGCTTATGCAATCGTAGTCATTGATAAAGATGACCCAACGAAGATTGTAGGTGCGCGTAAAGGCAGTCCACTAGTAGTTGGAGTCGGTGATGAAGGTGAATTCTTTATGGCATCTGATGCTTCTCCAATCGTTGAATATACTAAAAGAGTCATATATTTGAATGACGAGGAAATGGCTTGTGTTTCTTCCGACGGATCTATCGTTGTAAAAACAATTCAGAATCAAGAGTTAACTCCGCTGGTACATGAAATCGAGCTGGAGATTGAAATGCTTGAAAAAGGCGGGTATGATCATTTCATGCTAAAAGAAATTCATGAGCAACCTACCAGAATCGCCGATTGTATGCGTGGTCGTATGAATGCCGAAGAAGGATGGATCAAGCTCAGTGGTCTGGAAGAGCATTTAAGTCGAATTTCCAATGCAGAACGAATAATAATGGTTGCCTGTGGTACATCATGGCATGCTGCTTTGGTTGGAGAATATCTTTTTGAAGACCTGGCCAGGATTCCGGTTGAGGTGGAATACGCTTCTGAATTCAGGTATCGCAACCCAATAATTGGTGAAAAAGATGTAGTGATCGCGATGTCACAATCCGGTGAGACGGCAGATACTTTGGCGGCGTTGACGATGGCAAAAGACCGCGGCGCATTAATCTACGGAGTAGTCAATGTGGTGGGTTCTTCCATATCGAGATTAACAGATGCGGGTTCTTATATTCATGCCGGTCCGGAGATCGGTGTAGCTTCTACAAAAGCTTTTACCGGACAGGTTACTTTACTAACTATGATGGCTTTGTCGTTGGCCAACAGCAGAGGTAAGATAAAGACTTCCTATTATCACCAGTTATTGAGTGAGATGGAAGCATTACCGCACAAAGTGGAAGAATTGCTTTTGGAAGTTGATCAGGTTGTCAAATATATCGCAGAAGAAATCAAGGATTCACCGAATATGTTGTACTTAGGAAGAGGTTATAATTTTCCTGTGGCATTGGAAGGTGCTTTGAAACTCAAGGAAATTTCCTATATTCATGCAGAGGGATATCCTGCAGCTGAGATGAAACACGGTCCGATTGCTTTGATTGATGAAAACATGCCGGTAATCGTGGTATGTACCAATAAGAGTGCCTATGAGAAGATTGTCAGCAATATCCAGGAGGTTAAAGCAAGAAAAGGCATCGTTATTGCCATAGTTACGAAAGGCGATACTGTCATTAAGGAACTGGCCGATTATTCCATTGAAATCCCTGAAACAGTTGAACCTTTGACGCCTTTATTGTCTGTCATTCCACTACAATTATTGTCGTATTATATCGCTGTTATGCGAGGATGTGACGTTGATCAGCCAAGAAATCTGGCGAAATCAGTTACAGTAGAATAATAAAATTATTTAAATTTGAAATCAAGATCGTTAAAGCATATTTCTGCTTTAGTGAAAGCAACAATACAATGAAAAGAGCAAAATTGGAACCACATAATATGGATTACAACAGTGATCAAGAGATCCTGCAGTATCCTGAGTATGGAAGAAATATTCAATCCATGATCATGTTCGCAAAGAGCGAAAGTAATATGGAAAAACGTCAGCTGATGATCGAAGCGATAGTCAACCTGATGTACCAAATGAATCCACAAAGTAAAAATGTAGATGATTACAAGGAAAAACTGTGGAAACACGTCTTTCACTTGGCAGAGTACAATCTCGGTGGTGTTTTGCCTCCAAGTGGTATTCATCCTACACCTGATGATGTGATCAAACGCCCGGAAAGAATTGCATATCCCGTTTCTGGTGCGCGCTATCGTCATTATGGGAACAATGTTCACAAATTGATAAAGAAGGCTTTGTCAATGGAGGATAAGGTTAAAAAGATAGGAATGGTAAATACAATCGGTGCATATATGAAGCTTGCCTATCGCACCTGGAATAAGGAACATTACGTCAGTGATGATATTATAAAAGGTGATCTTGAATCATTGTCCGGTGGACAATTGCAGTTGCAAGATGATGTCGCTATAGATAGATTGTCATCTGCCAACAAGCGTCGAATAAAGGACGACCGCCCCGACAATCGCACGGGTTCGCAGAATAATTACCGGTCTTCTGGAGGGAATGATAGAAATATGCGTCCTAACAATAATCGTAGCGGAAATGACCGCAATGACCGCGGTGGAAATGATCGAAACGATAGGAGTGGTAACGACAGGAATGTAGGTGATCGCAATAACAATCGCAATCCAAATCCTAACGCAAATCGCAACAATCCGAACGACAGAAACCGAAACAATCCGAATGATAATCGCAGAAAGTAATTGTTAATGCGAGTAAAACATATTTTGACTTTGTTCTTCACAAAAATGGGAATTCAGCTTTTTCGCTGGGTTCCCTTTTTCTGCTTATATCTCCTGGCAGATTTATTATTTTTTCTGCTAAAGGACATTATCAAATATCGGAAGAAAGTAATAAAAGCGAACTTAAGCTCCAGTTTCCCTGAGAAAAATGCAGCTGAAATTGACGCCATAGCCAATTTATCCTATCGGAATCTTTGTGACATCACCATTGAATCTATCAAAGGTCTGACGTTGGCTAAAAGCAGTATCCAGAAGAGGTATAAAATCTTAAATCCCGAAATTCTTGATGTGCATTTTAATGAGGGGAAAAGTATTATTCTGGCGGGAGCACATTATTGCAACTGGGAATGGGGGGTAAGGTCCTGGAGTTTGTGGTTTAAACATCAAGTAATGGGTATCTATAAACCGCTTTCCAATAAAACCGTCGAAGGGTATATGAATGCGCGCAGAGAAGATCTTGGGATGAAATTAGTCGGTCCCAAGGAGACACGGGCTTCATTGGCGTTGGCTAATAATACTCCTTGCATCTTTGTCTTGTTTGGCGATCAAAGTCCACATAATACGAGCACCTGCCATTGGGTTAATTTTCTTCATCATGATACTCCGTGGTTGCAAGGTGTCGGTGAAATTGCATTTCAAAATGATTTCCCGGTCTACTATCTGGAAACCACACGCGTTAGACGAGGTTATTATGAAAGTACATTAATTACAATTGTACAATCACCACTGGATTATAGTCCCCAGCAAATTTCAGCATTGTATGCCCATCAGGTGGAGGAGAATATCAGACTTAAGCCGGAAGACTGGCTTTGGTCGCATAAGCGATGGAAGCATCAAAGATGAATGAATAATTAACGTAGCTATTTATAAGAGCCAAAAAACTAATTGCCTGTCGTTTTTATCTCAATTTTCTGCTGAATCACAATGGGAAGTTGATATTTACCCGAATCTGATAAAAAAATCGAAACCAGGGCAATAAAAATCGCGCATTAATTTTGCATTTTTAAAAAAAGAAGCGTACTTTTGCACCGTTTTTGGCGCGGTAGCTCAGCTGGTTAGAGCGCATGATTCATAATCATGAGGTCGGCGGTTCAAGCCCGCCTCGCGCTACAGATACTAAAGCATCGGATCCCTATGGATTTCGATGCTTTTTTATTTGGCGCTGGGGTGGCATTATGAGCGTTGATAGGTTTTGTTTTTGTAGGGGTATTAGAATTGTAAAAACAGTCAACATAAACTTATCGGGATGTCATCACCACCAGTTTTCCACTTTTTCCGCCAGGTGTTCCATCAAAAGTCAGTCGCCAGATGTATACTCCGTTGAGAATTCCGGAAATATCAAAATCGTACTGATCATGCCCCTGGTAAATTGGGAACTGAGCAACTATTCGTCCTGAAAGGTCAAACAGTTCAAAATTGCCCTTTTCAAATCGATTGACATATCCAAAGATATCCAGATTCACATGATCCTGTGCAGGATTCGGATAAATTGCCACAGAAACCGGAACTTCGTCAGGAGAACTTACTGCAGAAATATAGGGAGAAATCGTGCTGTCGCAGGGTGTGTGCTCCTCACCAATCGCTCCAAGTCGAAAATGAGGATAATTCGGAACACTCCAGTCTATTTTGGTTGGCACTTTCAAGCCATGCTGCTCAACCCCTGAAGCCAAACCTTTTCGATTCGGATAGTTGATGACTGTGAGGTATTCATTGTTGCTCTGTGGCACAATATAAATTTTACAATCGGGCCCAAGATAAGCTCCATCAAATGTACTTAACCAAAGACCGTCCAAAGTAAAGCCATCAAATACAGCAATTACCTCTTTTGCTTGATTCGGATCCGGAACTGATGTGTCAATTTGATAGATTACGCTGTCCATTAAAGCATATAAATATCGCGAGTCGGACGAGAAGCAAACACCTCCTCTATATCCTGTTCGTTTTAAAGTCACCACCTTTGGTTTTGAAAAAAGCCCCGTTAGTCGGTCGAATTCGAATAACATTAGCCCATCTCTGCTCCTCAGTCTTGCATATTTAGTGCCATCAGGTGAGAAGCAAACTTGCTCATTAAACCTTCTTTTATTTGGTTTCATTCCTATTTGCTGCTCCCAAGGTCCCAGGATGGTATCTTGCGTAACCAGCAAGCGATAATACTTATTGTTATCAGTGCTATCAGTAGTGTCCCAAGTCCATTGAGGCACTATCACCCACCAGTCTTTTCCATTGGCATGGCGGCAAGCGGCAATATCTCCCGCGCTTAAGGTGTCTTGAATGATTGTCTTGTTTTTTACAATAACTTCACCATATCCCGTATCTTTTTTCATATCCACGATGCTATAACTCAAACGAGGCACATACAGTCGTGCGTTAGGGTCTTGTATATTAACATCATATGTTGTGTGTAGCATCAAATATCTATTCTGATAAGGTAAGATTAATGAGCCATTTCGAATCCGTACACTAAATTCATTTCTACAAAACAATCCTTCAGTATAAACGCCCGGATTTATCTTATCCCCATTTTTCATGACTTGAAATTTTTTGTTGTACACATCGCAACCATTGGTGGAGAATTCAAGTTGCCCACTTGTACTACAGATCGCACTGTTGTATTCATTAAAACCTTCTTTCATTCGATTAGGAAAATCTTTGATCATGACTGGTTTAGTATTGAAGTCCATCAGGTTGCCATTCTGGTAATAATAGTACCCAAAAGGCCATTGGTAGTCCCGCTTTTTGTCTAAAGTCGCATTTTGCGCAACAAGAAAGCTAAATGAAGACTGCAGAAAAAAAGCTAAGATGAGTCGGTTATTCATTATTCACAAGATGAAAACATTTTAATAGACATTATCGGGATGTCATCACCACCAGTTTTCCACTTTTTCCGCCAGGTGTTCCATCA
>JBMOJB010000025.1:0-30804 GCA_049316985.1 Saprospiraceae bacterium
CCAGCTTTTTTATGTAAATAATGACGACCAGAACCATCTCCTCGCAATTTGGCATCTATCACGCCAAATCCATCTTCATTGGGTTCCAGTAAAACAGCACCAGCACCATCACCAAAAATGATACAAGTCGCTCTGTCGGTGTAGTCTACAATAGAGGACATTTTATCCGTACCCACAACAATTACTTTCTTGTACATCCCGGACTCAACGTACTTTGATCCAGTAACCAAAGCAAATAAAAAGCCCGAACAAGCCGCATTGATATCAAAACCAAATGCATTGTTAATACCCACGGTGTCGCAAATGGTATTGGCATTATCCGGAAAAGTCATATCGGGTGTTACAGTGGCGCAAATCAGCAAATCTACTTCATCAGGCTTAGTTCCTGTCTTTTTTAGCAACGCTTCAACTGCTTGTACAGCCATAAAAGAGCTCCCTTTACTCGGATCTTTAAGGATTCTACGCTCTTTAATTCCGGTTCTGGAAGTAATCCACTCATCGTTTGTGTCAACCATTTTTTCCAGTTCAAGATTGGTGAGACGGTATTCCGGAACATAACCATAAACGCCTGTAATAGCAGCAGTTTTTCGCATTCGTTGTTGTTTGTTTTAGAAATATATGCAAACATTTACTTTTCTATTATTCTCTTCGGTGAAGGATTTGAACCGAAAATAATCTGCAAAGGTAATCATTAAATAAAATTATTCAAATTTTTGCAGAAGCAATCCTCTTGATGTTTCTGTACAAGGTATTCCGTATTGAATCTGTATAATATAGAATATTTCAGCGCAAAAAAAACCCGAATTTTCACATCGAAAATTCGGGTTTTAAAATTGCAATTTATTTTACATCTTATAGGCACCGGTAAAAATCCGCCTCCATCGAATGCCATTCATGATACTCGCTCCTTTTGTTGAAAACCAAATAAACAAGGGTTTACCCACCACATGGGTTTCAGGCACAAACCCCCAGACGCGTGCATCTTCAGAATTGTGGCGATTATCTCCCATCATCCAGTAGTAATTCAATTTGAAAGTGTAGGTCGTTGCTTCCTTTCCATTGATAAATATTTTTCCTCCTTTTTCTTCCAGTTCATTTTCTTCATAAACCTTAATAGTTCTCCGATAGAAAGTCATATTCTCAGGACTTAGTTGGATCGTTTCACCAGCTTTTGGTATAAAAAGTGGACCAAAATTATCGGCATCCCACTTAAATCTCAACGTATCGTGAGGGAAAAAGTAAGTAGGAAATGATTCCTGACGCTGACCCTCAGTAACTTCCGCACCCATAGTTTTCAACTGTGCGACCTGCGTTACGTTCAGATTGAATTGATTGTTTTTGTAATCAGTATCGGTGACATTTACCCCGATTTCATCCAGTTTAGCCGTATTTACAGGCCCTCCACCTTTAGCTTTTACTGTGTATTGCAATTGTTGATTGGGTGCGTTAGTCGACGCTTCCCAAGGCGTTGAGGCAGTTCTTAGGTACAACTGTTTGTTGACAACCTTGATGGAATCTCCGGAAATCGCAACACAACGCTTGATATAAAAATCCATTTTATCCATTGGACGAACAATCATTTCATCTAACAAAGCGCTGCTGTTGGGATTGTTAAATACACCAAACCTACGATAATCATGTATGCTGTAAGTACGCTCCGGGCGAATAAATACACTGTCCCCTTCCGGATAATTAAATACGACCGGATCGTTGCGTTTGATGTCTTCAAATTTGAAGAAACGATGATAACCCAAATGTGGATTGTCCAAATAGGATTCACCCAAGTTAAAAGGCAGCCTGTTGTGCAATAGAGGGATTGAAGCAACTGTCTGCGGTGTGCGAATCCCGTAATTTGCTTTACTTACAAATAGAAAATCACCAACCAAAAGCGAACTTTCCATCGAAGAAGTAGGAATCACATAGGCCTCAATCAAAAACATCCGGATAAAAGAGGCCGCAAACACCGCAAAAACGATCGCTTCCGTCCATTCCCTGATTTCAGATTTCTTGTAGGGATTGTTGAAAGTCAGTTTTTTCCGAAGGTATTCATCTTTTGAATTATTAGCTTCTTGCAATTGCCTTGCATAATCAGCCTCTAATTCTAATGTTTTACCGAGGTATTTTATCTGATCATCATTGCCGATTTTCCAGAAAATATAAGGAGTAAAGACTACTGCCCAAAAACTGTCTATGAATTGATAACGACCGAATGAACGGACCAGATCAACTGCTATTCCACAGTAAATGAAAATATTGACAATTGGCACTAACATCAAAGCTGCCCACCATCTTGGACGACCTACAAGGTCGCACCATTCAACAAAGTTTACTCCGGGGATCCAGGCTTTGCTTGCAGAAATACCAGCTTTAGTAAAAAGCTTGGCTAAGGTCGCGCAGACCAAAAGGTATAAAACCACTAAATAGATGAGAATACTCATTCAGAATTGTATTGATTAAGTGTCAAATGTAATAAATTGTGCCAAATATCGGTAAATATCTCGCTTATATCGCAACTTTTACCGACCAAACACAAAAAATGAGTCATTTCGACCAAGTCGGAGTGACTCATTTTGAATGCGTTCAAAAATGAAAATCTTTTTATAGAAAACTATTCAACTTTTGACTTCTCAGATTAACGAGAAAGCAATTCTACATTTCCTGCCGAACCACTGCTTACAACAAGTGTTGCTGTGACACAAAGCACGAACAATGCAGCAGCAAGGTACCAAGTCCATTTTTCAACAATGTCGGCAGAACGAGCTGCACCGAACATCTGATTGGCAGCACTGCCACCGAAAGTAGAATCTACTCCACCACCCTTAGGGTTTTGGATAAGTATAATAGTGATCAGGAGTACGCAAATGATAGCGATTACAATTGCTACGGTAGACAACATGGAACATCAATTTAAAATTAGGAAATTTTTATTTTTTCAATTTGAGCCCCAAAGTACGTACTTTTTTCCGGTATTTGCAACTTTAGTTTTTCATACATGGCAATTGCTTTTTCTTTATGACCTTGTAACGCTAAAAGGCTCGCTAAAGTTTCAGTCGCATTATCTTGTTTTTCACGTAGACTGCTCTCCGCATAATTAACCAATTCTTCCGTTTTTTTGCGTTCTACTTGCTTTTCCTGGCGTTTGAATTCTTCCTTTGATAGTTTAGCCTCTGCCAGAAAACGATGTTTCTCTATTTCTGACTCGTCTGTCCAGATTAATTTTCCAATTGCACTACCACCTGAATTTCCGGAATAAGTGCGAAATCTGGATTTGGGCAATGGCCCATTTTTACTGACTTCCTCTGTTTTGTCTTGGATTTCCTGATCAGGTTGATGCAAATTATCCTGATCTGACATGTAATCATTGGAATGAAGCAAGCCGGAAGAAAAATTCACATGCACATCCTCTTCTTCGTCTATGTGTTCCGCATCAGCGACCGCACTTTGCATATGTTTGAAATCAGCCAGCGTTTTGGAAATCATTCCTTCTTCCATACTTTCTCTTTGAATTGGCACTGCTATAGGAAAATCTTCCACAGTATGGACGGCTAACTTTTCTTGCTCAATACTACGATTTGCATTTTCGGCCCTTAAGTGATCTTCATTTTGGTGAATCAATTTGTACAAATAACTTCTATCTGTACTGTAAGTTGCTGCAAGATTCAGATACTTTAATTGATCTTCGTTTTGTTCGTCCATTGCTTTTTTACAAATTAAAAAGCGGAGATTCTGGCAATAGGGATAGTGCTCAATCCAAGCTTGCAGGTCTTGAAAACCAACCGTTTTCAAAGCAGAATAATCAGAAAGATATTTGATAAAACTTTGGGAATCCATCTTAGTATTTCTTAAAAAGTCAACAAAATCTACCAGTTATTAAAAGTTTTCAGTATAATTTCGTTAATAATCTGGCTGCTGATCTTTCGATTCAGGTCATCCTGCACCGAAGCCAGCGTTTCCGTTGAACTGAAATTGTAATAGAACTGAAAATCCTGACTATAATTGTTTTTCTCAGTTTTATTGTCTTTAAAGTCGATATGAACAATCATTGTCAATCTGTTCAATGCAGATCCCTGCTGTGCATTTGGTGCTTCAGCACTCACACGGTAATCGGAAATATACCCGCTGAATTCGAGATCAGGAGTTTCCTGGTTGATGCTGAGTCTGGTTTCATTTCTCAGTTGCGCTTTGAGCTTTTCGGTAAATTCCTGTGCTAAGCCCGGATTAGCGAGAGGCGCCCTACTCTCGAGGTTGCTAACATAAAAGGAAGTAGTATTGGGATCAATACTAAAACCTTTGAAGGTATAACACGCTCCAAAAAGAACACAGGTTAAAAGCAGGTAAATAAACGGCTTTCTCAAATCTAATTTTTTGGGCATATTGCAGTTAAGGTGGAATTTGATTATTTTTTCCGATAGTACCGGTTGTTGTATTCCGTTACAATTTCATCAATATCGCGAGGATGGTAATTGCGTTTCCTGATTTTCTGCACCAATTCAGTATCTTCTGATAAATACTCTGCCATATCCAATCGAAAAAGCACATAACGATATCGGAAAAGTGGTCCGTTACCTTTTTGCAGATAATTAACAACACTTGACTGACGACCATTTGGCGTTGAAGTAAAAAAATAACCCCGAAGCAGTTTTAGCTGACCGTTCACAGCCAACTCGAGAAATAAATTCCTGTTATCAGCACTAAATCCTCCGAATGCCTTGACTGTGTTTATATGGGAAACAAAGGCAACCCTTCTGCCATCATCCAGCTTGAATGAAAATGACTTCAATTGACCCGGATAATACTTAGTTTCAATTCCAGATTTGTCAATAAAACGGATTTTCCATAATATATCTGTAAAAGTAAAATCTCCTTTAGAAGCTGACTTAGGCAACTTGATCAAACCTTTTACGGTATCGTTTGAAGCGGTTACAATTTGGCCGCTAAAAAATCGAGGATTCAATATGATTTGAGACCTAAGTGAAACCGAAAAAAAACAAACCGCGAAAAAGATCAAAGTGTATTTCATCATTGTGTAAGACATTCGATAAACGCAAAAATACCTTATTCTTGGTCAAAATTAGAACTTTTTTCAGTTGTTCGAAAACAATTACAATTATTTAATTTGCAAAGTGCCGAAGTAATCAACATGAAAGCACCTACTATAAGCCAAAAAAAAGCCGCCCCGTCTTTCCAGTAGCGGCAATTTGTATGCACTCACTTACTCACACAATTTTACATCTATATGTAGATTTATAGAATAGTATATTAAAGCTACAAAGTTAGCTTTACCCGAAGAAAAGCCTTAATTAAATTTCTAATTTTTGTGACTGCAAATAGATTTTATTTAAAAATTAAAATGCTGATTATCAAATATTTAAGCAAAATAAACGTGTCTATAGACGGAGGAGGAAATTGTTGATTTTTTAATAAAGAAGCAAAACTTCAGATCATTATTTTTTAACTCAAAGCTCTGACAATCAATTTTTTGCATTTCCATGTGCTGTTCCCGCTACAACGAACGTCATTTCAGCACTTTTGAAATATTTTTGGGCAAGGGCTTGCAATTCAACAGGTTGTATTGTCAGAATATGTTGAACAAATCGACCAAATTCACTTATATCAATATTTTCGATAATATAAGTTTTATACAAATCCGCGATATTAAAAGGACCGTCAACCAGATTTAGCATATTACCAAGTATATAATTGCGCACCATTTTCATTTCCTTTCGATCAACAGGTTCGTTCTGCAATTTTTCTAATTCCAATCCTATCTCACGAATGACCTCCTCAGAAAATTCACTGGCGACTTCTGTAGAAATATAAAAAAAACCATCGTACATCAAGTGTTCCACTGATGAGTATATGTTGTAGGTATAGCCTTTTTCTTCACGAATATTTTCCATTAGTCGAGACCCGAAGTAACCACCTAAGATTGTATTCAATACAAACATACCCGCATAATCTTTATGGCTTCTGCTAAAGAGTTTTCGACCCATTGCAATAGCTGTTTGGTGCGAATTTTTTTTCTCAATAAAATAGGTAGCAGATTTCCTTTTAGGAGTTTTTAATGAAAGCGGTAATACCTTTTGACCATTTCTCAAATTGCCCAGGTACAAATTAATTTGACCCATCAAATGAGCCGGAATATTACCGCTAATCAGTATTACTGCATTATCTGCGTGAAAATGATTGTCGTAATGGCGAAGAAGATCTTCCCTCTTTAGTGCTTTGAAGCTTTTCCTATCGCTGTTATAACCATAAGGATGTTTTATTCCGAAAATAGATTCCGTTAATTTTCGATAAGCAAGCACATCATTTTTTGACAACTCAACTTGCAGATCATTGATATTGTTTTCTATATAGGTCGAAAGCTCTTTTTCAGCAAAAGCGGGTGTATGGATAAGCTCTGCAAAGACGGGAAGTAATTTGTCGATATGCTTGGTTAAACTATACATGATCAGACTGGAATAGTCCAGACTAAAAGGTGCGCTAAGGCTACCACCATAAAAATCAAAATGTTCAGCAATTTCAGCAGCGCTTTTTTGTTGACTACCTTCTTTCAACAAAGCAGCTGTTGCCCTTGCTACTGTTGCTTTGTGCTCATGTGGCCGGCCTATTTTAAACAGGACCTCAATTTTGATGGCATCAATTTTTCCTCTATTAATTAAATAGACTGGAATTCCATTGTCAAGCTTAAACGTTTCTACCAGAGGCAGCGGAATATCCTTGACCTCAAAAATCGGTGGCTGCTTTATTTTGTTTACTTTTTCGATCATAACTCTTTTATCCGGCCCAACCTTCTCTGTCTAGGCTACGGAATTGAATGGCTTCTGCCAAATGCTCAATTTTTATTTCTTCACTATTTGCCAGATCTGCGATGGTACGTGCCACTTTAAGGATTCTGTCATATGCCCTTGCTGACAACTGCAATCTTTCCATTGCTGTTTTAAGCAATATCTGCCCAGCCTGGTTGATTTGGCACATTTCTCTGACCATTCTGCCTGGCATTTGAGCATTGCTATGAATTCCGGTTCCTTCAAATCTTTTCAGCTGAATTTCACGGGCGTGGTCAACTCTTATTGCGATGTCTTTACTATTGCTTTTTGACGGTTGAAAATCTGCTAATTCATCATAGGAAACAGGCGTTACTTCAACGTGCAGATCAATCCGATCTAATAAGGGGCCTGAGATTTTACTTAAGTATTTTTTTACAACTCCCGGTCCACAAACACATTCTTTTTCCGGATGATTGAAATACCCACATGGGCATGGATTCATAGATGCTATCAGCATAAAGCGGGATGGGAAGTCTATTGAGATCCTTGCTCTTGAAATTGTCACTCTCCCCTCCTCCATCGGTTGACGCATTACTTCAAGAACCGCTCTTTTGAATTCTGGCAATTCATCCAGGAATAGCACCCCATTGTGCGCCAGCGAAATTTCACCCGGTTGGGGATTTGACCCGCCACCGACCAGCGCTACATCGGATACGGTATGATGAGGCGCTCTAAATGGCCGAGTTGCTACCAGAGAAGCATTTACAGGCAACAAGCCCGCCACCGAATGAATTTTAGTCGTTTCAAGTGCTTCCAACAAACTCAAAGGAGGCATGATGGTCGGCAATCTTCTTGCCAGCATGGTCTTTCCAGCTCCTGGTGGTCCGATTAAAATGACATTGTGACCACCGGCTGCTGCTATCTCCAGGGCTCTTTTGATATTTTCTTGTCCTTTAACATCGGAAAAGTCGACATCATACACATTTTGAGCATCCTCGAACTCTTCCCTGGTATTGACCGTTACCCGGTCAATTTTCAGATCGCCGTTTAGAAATCCGACGGCTTCACGTAGATTGTCAACTCCGTACACTTCTACATCATTAACAATGGCTGCTTCACGGGCATTTTCTTTAGGCAAAATAATTCCTTTGAATTTTTCTTTTCTTGCCTGAATTGCAATTGGCAAAGCACCTTTCATGGGTCGAAGGCCTCCATCCAGCGATAATTCCCCCATAATGATGTACTTATCGAGATCGGGGCAATGAATCTGCCTGCTTGCAGCAAGTATTCCGATTGCAATGGGTAAATCATAAGTGGCTCCTTCTTTTCTTATATCAGCCGGAGCCAAATTTACTACCATATTGATTCGGGGAAATTCCAGTTTAATATTTCGGATGGCCGCCTCCATTCGAAGGAGTCCTTCTTTTACAGCGTTGTCCGGCAATCCGACAATGAAATAACTGGGTTTGTCTTTTTCAAGGGAAACTCCCCCTGTATTGACTTCAATGGTGATGGTTTGAGCATTAACACCGTAAACGGCGCTTGCAAATGTTTTTACTAGCATATATGTTAAAAATTAAAACAGATATCAAAGATAGGATTCATTTTTTAAATTAAAGTATCTTTGTCCATAATTATTATGCGTTCAGGCTTCGTTATATTCCTATTTTTTGCCTTCTTTGGCGATTTTATTGCCAATGAAAAGCCTCTAATTTGCCAGGTAAAAGGTAAGATGGAATTTCCTGCGTTTCGGCAAAAAGGTATTGAATGGAGGATTGCTGAGAGCGATTCAAGTTTTTACGCCCGCAACTGGCTCACCTTTTCTGAATACGATTGGGCAGTAAGAGCCCCGGTTCACTTTTCTGCCGGAACCATCGACCTTAGAGGCGAGCATTTTGACGGACCATTCCGGCATCCCCATTTGCTAGGGACTGACCGATTGGGCCGCGATGTTTTAGCCGGTTTGATTGAAGGATGTGCAGTAGCTTTTAAAACTGGTTTTTCTGTGATGATAATAGCAGTATTCCTCGGTTTGTTGTTTGGAGTTGTCGCAGGGTACTTTCCAGTATTTTGGGACTACCCGATTATGTCCCTTATCGAAATTAAAAGGTCGGTACCCGGCATTCTCTGGATTTTCGCAGTTGCCGCAATATTGCGACAATGCAGTCTTTTTCAGATCATCTTAATTATAGCTCTCCTCAGCTGGCCCAATATTGCTTTATTGGTGCGATCATCGGTTATTAAGGTAAAAAATGAAGACTATATCACGGCTGCGAAAGCTTTGGGCTTCAGCAAATGGAGAATCCTCACCAAGCATATTCTTCCAAATTGTCTTCAACCTGTTTATGTTGCAGCTGCAGCATTGATACCTGCTGCAATTACCACAGAATCAGCATTGACATTTCTTGGAATCGGCCTGCCTTTAAATACCGTCACCTGGGGCTCAATCCTCAGACAAGCACAGAATGATATTGACGCCTGGTGGTTGGCTCTTTTCCCCGGACTTTGTCTTTTTTTTGTCGTTATCCTTTTTAACAGCTGGGCGGAAAATTTAAGAAAAAAAGACAACTTCGGCTAATTTAACGCTCAAATGCATACCTAAAATAAATATCTGCTTGATTATTAGCTTTTTTTTTGCAAAAAACTCAATATCGCAGTTAAAACTTTGATTTTAAAATAAAATCACTTACCTTTGCAGCCGTTTTAAACATTTTTTTAATTAAATCATTGATTTTCAGTAAAATGAAACAGTATGAATTGACATTCATCATAGACCCGGTGCTATCGAGTGATGAATTGAAAGCGGTAGCACAGATCTATATCGATTTTATTACCAAAGAAGGTGGTGAAATCGTACATATAGACGAAATGGGTTTACGCCCTATGGCGTACTCAATTAACAAACGTTCTTCTGGTGTATTCTACTGCGTAGAATACAGGATTGACAAAGCAGGCTTCAACACGAAGATTGAACTGAATCTACGTCGTGACGAAAGAATCATGCGTTATTTAACCATAGCTTTAGATAAGTTTGGTGTTAAATTTAACGAAGACAAGCGTGCAGGCAAGATCGGAACTGTTAAAAAGAAGGCAGACAAGAATAAGAAGAAAACTACTACAGCAGTCGAAGAAGTTCCTGCTACAGAAGCTACCCTTAATGTTGCTACTTCTGAAAACGTCGCAGACAACGTTGCGTAATTAACCCACTTCATTCATCAAAAAAACAGAGTATCATGGCAAATAGAGATGATATCAAATTTCTGAGCAATCCGAATATTGGCGCACTACGCAAAAAGTACTGTCGTTTCCGCAAATTCGGGATTAAACACATCGATTATAAAGATGCAGATTTTTTGCTGCAATTTATTAACGAACAAGGTAAAATTTTACCTCGCCGTATTACCGGCAATTCATTGAAATACCAACGCAAAGTAGCTACGGCAATCAAGAGAGCACGTCACTTGGCTTTATTACCGTACAATGCGGATCTTTTAAAGTAATAAAGGCTTTGAATATCGAAACATCATATTGCTTGTTTTTCGATTTCCCAAAATCCTTTATCAGTAAAATTTATTTTAAAAACGATTAATATTCTATATAAAAATGGAAATTATCTTATTACAAAACGTCGATAAAGTTGGTGACCGCCACGAGATCGTCAAAGTAAAAGACGGATTTGCGCGTAACTATCTAATACCAAGAGGTGTTGCTCTTGTTGCCAATACCGGCAATCGCAAACGTCTGACTGACCTTATGCGTCAGCAAGCTGCTAAAGAAGGTAAAATGGTTGGTGAATTCCAGACAATGGCCGAAACACTTAGCAATTCTAACATCACTATTCAAGCAAAAGCCGGTATTACCGGAAGATTGTTTGGAAGTATCGGACCTGCACAATTGGCAGCTGCTATCAGAAGTCAAGTGGGTTTGGATATTGAACGTAAAAAAATCGTTCTTGATGATATCAAGGAAGCTGGTGCACACACGGCAACTATCAATTTGCATAAAGATGTCAGCACAACGATCAACTTTACAATTACAGGAGAATCGAATAAATAAAAACTCGATTTTCTTTAAAAAATCTGATAACCTCTACCCGCTAAAGAAAAGTTCCTTAGCGGGTATTTTTTTTAGTACCTAAAAGACATCAACTTTTCAGAAAACCAGTAAGGGGTTTTGCTTTCGTCCATTCAAATAACTTGTCCATAAATTCTGTTCTGGCTATACTTTTTGCTCCCAGACTAGTAAGATGAGCTGTCTCTTGTTGACAATCGATCATCTTGAATTCGTGCGCTGATAAATTTTGCACCATAGTAATAAAACCAAATTTCGAAGCATTTGAAACGTGAGAAAACATAGATTCTCCGTAAAATACCTTGCCCAGTGCAATCCCGTACAGACCACCAATCAATTGTTCATTTTTATCCCACACTTCAACAGAATGTGCAAAACCAAGCTGATGCAACTTGCTGTATGCATCAATGATATCTGCACTAATCCAGGTCCCTCCTTCCTGCCCTATCCTACTTTTCGCTGCACATTGCTCCATTACTTTCCTAAAACAACGATTATAGCTTACTGTAAATTTCCCTTGATTAAAATAAGGACGCATACTTTTTGAGACTTTCAGATCCGCGGGAAACAAAACCAAACGAGGGTTTGGTGACCACCACAAGATTGGATCATCCTCATTAAACCAAGGAAATAGTCCAAGTGAATATGCAAACAGCAACCTTTCCGGCGACAGATCTCCCCCTATCGCTATCAACCCATCATCGTCGCCATCACCGGGATCAGGAAAAGACATTTCATTTTCATCTAACCATTGCATTTTAACAATTTTTTAGGACGAATATAGGAAAAATACCCATACCTTCGGTGCTTATTTTTACATGAAAAACTAAAATACCATGAAAGAAAAATTCTTACATTTCTTGTGGAGATACAAGAGATTTGACGTATTGGGTATCCACACCACTAAAAATCAGTTAATTGAAATTCTTTATTCAGGAGACTACAATACACATTCCGGCCCTGATTTTTTACATGCCAAACTTAAAATAGGCAATATCCTATGGATAGGAAATGTCGAAATACATGTCCGCTCTTCAGAATGGATTAATCACCGACATCAAGATGACAAAGCTTACGACAACGTTATCCTACATGTGGTTTTTGAAGAAGATATACCTATTTTCAGAAATAATGGAGAAAGAATCCCCTGCCTCCAACTAAAAAAATACATCAATGAAAATTTGCTGGGCAGCTATGAGCAGTTGTTGTGCAATACCGAATGGATCCCCTGCCAAAATCAATTTGCGCAGGTCTCAGAAATTTGCAAAACTAGCTGGTGGGAAAGATTGCTGATCGAAAGAATGGAGGAAAAGACCAGTTCAATTATCTCTGACCTCCAACAAAACAACTGGAATTGGGAAGAAGTATTTTACAGACACCTGGCCAGGAGTTTTGGCATTAAAAACAATGAACTACCATTTGAAATGCTCGCACGAGCCCTACCACTTTCCATCATCAGAAAACACAAAAACCGCCAATTTCAAATTGAAGCACTATTTTTCGGCCAAGCCGGTATGCTGGAAAATAAAAATTTTACAGATGCATATCCAAAAAGTCTAAAAAAAGAATTCCAACACTTACAAAACAAATACAGTCTTAAACCAATAAATAACAGCATTTGGAAATTTCTCCGAATGCGCCCTGCTAGTTTCCCAACGATTCGAATCGCTGAATTTGCAGCTTTCATTACAAGCATCGAATCGCTTTTCTCCACATTAATGGAGGCTGACGAAATAAAAAGCATTGAATCTATCTTCGAGCTTAAGATCAATTTATATTGGGAAAATCATTTTATATTTGACAAACTGTCGGTATCTCAAAAAAAACAGATGGGAAAGAATGGTGTAAAAACAATAATTATCAATACTATTTGTCCCTTTTTATTTACTTTTGGCAAAATTAAAGAGAATGTAATCTATCAAGACCGGGCATTTAAATTATTAGAACAACTCGATCCTGAACAAAATCACATTATTAACAAATGGGTAGAAATGCAGGTGCCGGTAAATTCTGCTGCAGATACTCAGGCGCTCATTCAACAAAAAAGAAAGTATTGCGATTCAAAACGATGCCTGGAGTGCGCCATCGGAACTTATCTTTTAAGAGAAAAATAACAGCTCATATAATGAAAAAATACTTGCTGAATGTATTAACACTGCTGCTGTTCGCAAATCTATTGGATGGCCAAATTCTTATTAATGAATATTCTGCTGCTAATCTCTCAACTATTACTGATGATTTTGAAAAACATGAAGATTGGATAGAAATCTATAACAATTCCGACGTAGTCAATGATGTCTCTGGCTTTGCGATTTCAGATGATTTGAAAGAACCCCTAAAATGGAAAATCCCCAAAGGCACTATAATTACTGCAAGAGGTTTTTTAATTATTTATTGCGACAACCGTGACACACTATCCAAATTAAAGAATGAAAAATATTTCCATAGTAATTTCAACCTGACACAAACAAAGAAAAATGCACAAACTTTAGTGCTTTCTGATATTAATGGTGCGCGGCTTGACCAGGTTGAAGTTAAAAAAACCAGAGCAGGTCAATCCAGAGGCCGATTGACGGATGCGGCAGCACAGTGGGTCATCTTTGACCATCCGACGCCATCCGCCAATAACGATGGTTTATATTTTACATCGAATGCAGAAAAGCCGGAATTCAGTGTTAAAGCAGGATTTTACAATACTGCCTTTATGCTAAATATCAGCAGCAAAATTTCAGGTGCAGCGATCTATTACACGCTTGATGGGACTGATCCAGATAAAAAAAGTAAAAAGTACACTTCACCCATTACCATCGATAAAACAACAGTAGTAAAAGCTATAGTAATTGCTAATGATTTCATGGTGCAGCCAAGTCTAATCGAATTTGCCACCTATTTTCTATTTAAAAAACACAACTTAAAAGTAATTTCGATAAGTGGCGGAACAGAGCTGGACTCATTGGCTGGCGGAAATAAAAATATTGAACCGTTTGGCACTTTTGAATTCTTTGATGAAAATGGACAACGAAAAGCAACAACATATGGCGAATTCAATAGCCATGGGCAGGACTCCTGGGTCAATGATCAGCGTAGCTTAGACTTCATCAGCAGAGATGAGTGTGGATACAATAAATCAATAAATGAAAAACTTTTCGATCTTACAGACAGAAATGAATTCCAAAGAATCATATTACGAGCTGCAGGAGATGACAACTATCCTGATGGTTCAATGACAAAAGGCGGTGGAGCTCATGTTCGGGATGCATTCTTACAAAACCTCGTAAAAAAAGGAGGCTTGAGTCTTGATGTGCGTACCGCAGAAAAAACCGTTTTGTACATCAATGGCAAATATTGGGGTATATACGACATCAGGGAAAGACCGGATGATCATGATTTTACTAACTATTACTACAAGCAAGGAAAATATGACCTGGAAATGCTACAGACCTGGAGCAATACCTGGGCAGAATATGGGGGAGATACGGCAATAGCAAAATGGACTAATTTCGCAAAGTTTGCCTCAACTGCAGATTTAAGCCAAACTGAAAAATATGATAAAGTAATTGAACAACTAGATATTAAAAGCCTGTCAGACTACATCATTACTAATTCGGTTTCAGTTTGTTCAGATTGGATCAATTACAATACAGGATGGTGGCGAGGCATGAATCCGGCAGGTTCACATAAAAAATGGGGCTTCCAGCTTTGGGACAATGATGCAACATTTGGATACTATAAAAATTTTACTGGCATCAAAGATACTGCTGCCGTAATTGCTAATCCTTGTGATATCGAATTACTAAGCGATTCTGTTTCTATTTCTTTTGAAGCTTATATAACACCTGATACAATAATTTTTGGTGGCGTCACTTATTTCCCGGGTGATACGCTGCACCCAGCCGGCACTTACAAAACATTGGTGGATTTGAATAAGCATATAGCGATTTTCAATTCTTTAATGAAAAATCCGATATTTAAACAATATTATATCAGTCGTTACCATGATTTGATGAAAACGGTGTTTTCAAAGGAAAATATGCTGATGAATCTCGATGAAGTCGTAAATTCTATTACGCAGGAAATGCCTGAACATATCAAAAGATGGGGAGGCTCCATAAGTGAATGGCAAGCAAATGTCAACAAGTTGCGCAACTACATAGAAAGGCGTGGTGAATATCTAGAGGCAAGTTTACAAGACTGTTACCAATTAGAAGGGCCGTATAAAGTAACATTTGACGCGACAGGAGCACCCAATCCTACATTGGAAATAAACAGTCTAAGCATCGAAAAATTCCCTTATACTTCGGATTTTTTTGGGGATTTAGGAATTAGTATAACTGCAAAACCTAACGATGCAGAATATCAATTTAACAATTGGAAAAATGATGATAAAGTCAAAATACAAACAATTAAGCCAGGAGTTGCACTGTTCTATCCGGAATCTTCAGCAGCCATAACGGCTGAATTCATAAAAAACACATTAAGTACAAATCAGAAGACGGAAACGACAGATAATTGTGAAATTGAAGTTTTTCCGACAGTTTTTGATCAGTCGATATTCATAAAAAGTCCACCTGAGTCAGGTGGCCCAATTATTGTTCGACTATTCGACCTAAATGGAAGGCAACGTGGAGTATTTAACGCCGTCCTTGACGACGACAAATTGGAATCAAAAATTACAACAATTTCGACAGCTCATTTACATCTTAGTCCCGGAATGTACCTGATAGATATTCAAACTACCCACAAACATTGCCTGAAGAAAATAATAAAATCATAAATTGAACAAAATACTGCAGCGCAGATTTTTCTGGTCTCCTTAGCTGAAAAATCGTACCTTTGTACAAAAAAACAAGTATCTACAATGCTCATCAGTGCCATTATAATATTTTTAATCTTAACAGCCATTTTTGCTGGCGCCGAAATTGCATTTATTTCTGCAAGTAAATTACGCGTGCAACTGAAACGTGAAAGAGGATCTACCAAAGGAATGATTTTGGCCAGATTTTATGAAAGACCTTCGGAATTCATCGGCACTATGCTGGTGGGGATTAATATTACGCTGGTTATAACTACATCTTTGGCTACCGAATTTCTTAAGCCTTATCTCGAACCATATATCCACGAGGAATTTTTCTTATTTAGTCTCATTACGATAATTATTACCGTTTTCATCCTGCTTTTCGGTGAATTTATACCCAAAGTGCTATTTAAGGCCTATGCAGATGATATTTTATACTATCTGGCTTTCCCCTTGCAAATTGTAATGTTTTTGCTGGCTCCTATTACATGGTTCATGACCAAGATTGCAAAAAATTTGCTGAGATTGTTTACTAAAGTGTCTGATGAATATGAAAATCAAGGATTTACTTCCCTTGATCTTGAAAATTTTGTCAGAAAAAGTGTTAAAGAAACTGAACAGGAGATAGATTCACAATTATTTGAAAATGCACTTTATCTGAAAGAGGTAAAAGTCAAATCCTGCATGGTGCCCCGTTCAGAAATTATTTTCATGGATGTAAACGAGCCTATTGAAAACCTGGTCCAATTATTCATTGATACTAAACTCTCTAAAGTAATTATCTGCGATGATGATCTCGATACCGTACTTGGCTATGTGCATCATCACCAGGTACTAAGAAAGCCAAAAAGCATCCGCTCTATTGTTATGGATATCGTCATCATTCCGGAAACAATGAGAGTCGACCAATTATTGCAACTTTTTACGAAAAAGCGGTCTATTGCCTGTGTGGTTGATGAATTTGGCAGTACAGTTGGCGTAATCACTCTTGAGGATATTTTGGAGCAAATTTTTGGGGATATAGAAGATGAATATGATGAAGAAGAATATGTTGAGGAAGTACTGACTGATCATGAATTCAGATTTTCCGGAAGATTGGAAATCAACTATATCAACGAAAAATATGCACAATATGACTTAAAAATACCTGAAGACAATGACTATTCTACACTATCCGGTTATATTGTAATGACAACAGGTGAAATACCTGAGCAAGGTTCGACTATTGATTTGGATGGCTTTCGTTTTGTATTTGAACACGTCAGCAACAAGAAAATTGAAATGGTAAGATTAATCAAACTGTACGATGAAAAGTAGAGCTTTTGAATAGCTATTTGCTGCAAGCCTCAGAAACACCCAGCATATAATGATTGACAATCCTGAGATTGGGAGCTACTTCGGAGCCCAAAAAACCATCGAACATATTATCTTTCAACTTATTTCTTGCTGCTAAGGTAAACTCCTTTGAAAGTGGCACATAAGTCCAATGCCATTTTTCTTCTTCATAGCCGGTTCTGCCATTTTTTTTTGAAGTGTAAGGCTGACAAAATCCAAATCGAGCTGCGTTCAAAATGAGCCATCGATACACTTTTTCTCCCTCCCCTTTTCTAAAATAATCATCAGTAAGGCTGTTGAGATCAATATCGGTGCCCCAGTGGTGCCGCGAGCTGCCCGGCATAGAACTGAATTTAAGAATTTCCTTTGCCTTTTCTTCTGCAATACGTTTCCCTACTTTACCACTTTGCTCATCGCTCAACAGTTTACTCCATTTCTTCTCCCAAATACGTTTTTGCTGCTGAAAATTTCTCGTCGCAGAAATAATTACCAGTTTTACACCCGCTTTTCGAGCCGTCTTTTCCATCTCAAAATATGCATGTAGTGCTTCTTTTCGAAGGAATAAATCTTCTCTATTACAATATTTCAGACTAATTCTCTCAAAATCTACGTGTTTGGATGCATCAAATTTCCCCATCAGATAGCGAACAGAAGTAGTATCTGCAATGTTGGTAGTTTCTGATAAATCAAACCCCAACTCATCCTGTTGGTTTGAAGCCAATAGGTTAAATAGGAATACGCTTAGTACATAAATAAGTGACATTAGCACTGGTTAAGATAAAAAAACAAATTCAATTCATCAGTAGAAACACGGCAACTCCTGCGAAATATCCCAGCGTAGCAATCCAGCTAATTTTTTTAAAGTACCAAATAAAATCAATTTCAACAATCCCCATTGCCGCTACTCCTGCTGCCGAACCTATGATCAGCAATGACCCGCCGGTTCCGCAAGTGTACGCAAGCAAATGCCAAAATTCGCTATCAATTGGCTCGTGGTACATACTCATCGCTGCAGCCACTAAGGGCACATTGTCAATTACGGCAGAGGACAAACCCATGCAGACCGCTACAATCGCCTTCGAACTAATAAATTTATTGATCAATTCGGCGAAACTGGATAGGCTTCCTTGGGCCTCCAATCCGGCAATAGCCAAAAGAATGCCAATGAAAAAAAGTAAACTTGAAAAATCAACTCTGGATAGTGCTTTTTGAGCAGAATAAAGATATCGTCGCTCCTCATCAAAATTTTCTTCAGGGTGCATAAATTCAGATGCCATCCAAACCATCGCTAAAGCGAAAAGCATTCCCATATAGGGTGGCAAATGGCTTATAGTCTTGAAAACCGGAACAAATACCAAAGCAGCTAATCCGATCCAAAACATCACCCTGCTGCTCAATAAATCTTCAGCCTGATCAGGCATCACCGCCACTCGCTTGATTGAAGTTTTAAATCTTGGCATTAAACTACAGATTATCAACGGTACAGCCAAACAAATCAAAGAAGGAAGGAATAATTGTAAAACAAGCATTGGACCACTTACTTTATGGTCAATCCAGAGCATTGTGGTCGTCACATCACCGATTGGCGACCAAGCACCGCCGGCATTTGCAGCCAGTACTACAAAAGAAGCGAACCAAAGTCGATCTTCCTTGTCATCCATTAGTTTTTTCAATAAAGAAATGACTACGATTGTGGTTGTTAGATTATCAAGTATTGCAGACATGAAAAAAGTTCCTACACCAATTAACCACAAAAGCTTACGTTTACTATCGGTTTGTACGTACCTTGTAATCCAGCCAAATCCCCGGTGCAGATCCACGAGCTCAACAATTGTCATCGCTCCCTTTAAAAAAAAGATAATTTCGGCGATTTTACCGATATGGTGCAATAGCGACTGGTCTTTATCTTCTATGCCGATCAACGGCAGCTCAAAAACAAAAATTATTGCCCAAATCAAAACACCAACCAGAAGTGCCGAGACAGTTTTATTAACCTTGGAAGCGTGTTCAAAAATAATGAACAAATAACCGATACAAAATACGATTAATGGGGCTACAGCCATAATTTGCCTAAATCCTTTTTTGCTGAAATGAATTAAATGGAGTTCCGCTTACCTAATGAAAGTAGCCTGCAAAATTTGTTCATTTCCTTGTTTATCGCTCACCGACAACTTTAATGTATGTTCCCCGCTTGAGATTCTGTCATCGAAATAATGTGTCAGCATTCTGCTTTTGTAATCAAAACTCATTAAAATCCATTTGCCGTCAACTTCAGCTCGCCAATCCATAAATTTATCCAGACCCATGTTATCACTTACTTTAAAAGACATGCGGTTTTCCTTCTCCATTTTTTGTTGAAAACGAATTGGCTTAATGGTTGGTTTTACAGTATCAGCAAAAATAAAAAAAGAGCCGAATGAGGCCGCAACAGCGGTTAAATCACCACGCACCCACTCTTTGCCGCAATTGATAAGATTGCCATCACCAGCTTTATGGGCAATACAGACTTTATTTAACAAAGAATCGGCAATAAATCTACTTGGTCTAATGGAAATTATCATGCTTTTGTGTAGTGGAATCTCCGAGTTATGAATCCTGTAGACGGGTGAAAAAGCGAGTGCATTTCGAGTCTCGGTTTCTCCAACATTAATATCTGTTGATTCGTAAAGTGCCCCGGCGGGAATTTCCGCTTTTAAATTTCCGTACGAAAAATGATTATTTTCATCAAAACAAAGATGCTTGAAATAATTTTTGTTACTCTTCTTTGGAATGGCATTATCCAGACAACGCACCCAGAATTCAAGCGTATCCCTATTTTCAGAAGCATCTTTTGCTACAAGTAAAATTTTTGAACGCTGCCCTTTCCTTAAATTAAGTACTCCATTATTGATTCTATCCTTGTAGATACTTAAATTATTTCCGGGCAGACAAAAGCAGCGGTTAAAATAACCACCACCGTTTTGTTTTTCTGTATAGTCGATGTGTGCATTAATGTAACGGGTATCGTCAAAATAAAAGCACTCTGTATCGAAGGAGTATACCGGCAAACCATCCTGGTACATTTCTAAACCAAAAATGCCATTGCTATTGTTTGACCAATTGTGGGAATCATAAGCTTTTATTCCAAAAGCTACTCGTCCAGAATTGATATCTAACGTGTCATTTTGAATTACATAAGGCGCATCCGGGTCAGGGGCGATCGTTATGGTTTTCCATTTCTTACCTTTTTTTACTCGTTTTTTCTTGGCTTTTTCTCTTAAGTAAATTTCTCTGCTGCTTACTGTTTTGTTTTCATAATCCAAATTATAAATTTTCAGCTCATAAAATTTTGGCGCCTTTTCATCAGATATTTCAAAACCAAACAATAGTGGATTCAAAGCTTCATCCGACCCTGTTCTGCGAATTTCAAAATGCAAATGCATCCCTTGCGAAGCTCCTGTGTTACCCATGATCCCAATTGTTTGAGCTTTAATTATCCTGAGCTGCCCTGGAAGCATTAACAAATTGACTTCAAATTTTTCTTGCTGGTATTGAGAAGACTTCACCAAGGAGTCAATCTCGGGTGTAAAATTTTGCAGATGAGCATAAACGGTGGTAAATCCATTGGGGTGATCTACAAATAAAACATTGCCATATCCTGAAGATTGTACCTGAATTCTGGAAACCCATCCTTCAGCACTCGCTAAAATAGGTTCAGCAACGCCACTTTGACGCGGGCGAATATCAATTCCTGCATGAAAGTGATTGGGTCTCAATTCGCCAAAAGTACCGGTAAGCTGAATTTCGTGTTTAACGGGTGAAAAAAAGTAATTTTTCGGATAATCATTATTGGCGACTGTGCTCCCTAAACGTAAAAAAAGCACCACAGAAAATAAAAAACGATAAGGCATTATGGGATATTGTACAATAGAGAATAGATCAAAATTCGAGGCAAAATTAGAAAAAAAACGCAATAAAAGTTTAAACAATGCTTACCTTAACAAAGCAGACCCGTTTTTGTCTAATTTACAACTTTAATATTGCCAAAATTCATCTTGATTGTGACTACACCACGAATTTGTCCTTGCGGCCGAAGGTAGGCAGATTTGACATTTTGACCCGCATCACTGATGTTAAAAGCGAGATTCTGAGGCAAATCAATTAAGCCGCTTTTTGTATTAAGGTCGTAAGAATAAGGTTTATTAAACGGCAAAAAAAGTATGTCGGCGTGATCACCTTGTATGTTCAAATTAATAGGTTCAAGGTTAGAAGAAATATTTGCCTTACCATAACTCATTTGAATCTGGTAATTCCCCCTTAAGTCACTCATGGTAATATTAGACCTTCGAGTATTGATTTTCACATCGCCGTCAATATTTTTTGCATAAATATCACCAAATTTTGAATCAACGCTCACCGTACCTTTAATATTATTTAACCCAACTTGTGAAAACTCAGTATACATCTGTAGAAAATTGTACAAATTGCTAACATTTGTTTTTCCAAAATTATTCTTCAGTTGTACGGCACAATCGGAAGGAACTACAATCAAATATTTCGTCTTAATGCTTGAGGCAGGTTTTTTACCATTGGGATAAGGCTTTATAAAATTTCTCAGTACCACTTTTCTACCTTGTAATTCAGCATCAAATTGTACTTGCTCTAGATCGAGTCGGGCAGTGGTCAAATCAATATGTTTCGCTACAATTTCAACACTAACTTTTATGACACTAGTATTTCCTGCCTGGACCGTAACATCTGCTTTCTCGCCATCAATACTAAGCTCATATCCAGATTTGTATGGAAGTGTCTTTTCAATATTTTTGCTAATTACCTGAAGAACAGACTGACCTTCGACAAGCCGACTGCTAAGTAGCACCAACAAAACCAACATGTACTTTATCATTGCAAATTGAGGATTGAAGCAATATTAGATTTCTGCAATTATTTTCTTCAGCACTTCGGCTTTTTCTTGTTCAAGTTGTAACAACTGCTGCCTAAGTTCCGGTTCATCATCAAATTCACCAAGTACTTCCTTTATTGAAGATGTTGCTTGGTCTAGTTCATCAAGTTCAGATTGAAGTGCTTGAACATGCGGTTGTTCGCAAACAAGTGGCTGGGCCTGACAAATCTCCTTGACCTTCGCAAATGCATCTTGTTCCGCTTTCATTGCGCCCACACCTAAAAATGTTGGATTATCAGGCACAAATTGTTCCGTGGAATAGCTGTACGCGATACTATCACCTGTCGGCTTGTTACTATTGTATATAATACCGAATATCACTATAATTCCAATGAAAGAAGCCGCCGATGCCATTCTAAGTAAAGTAAAAATTTGAGTATCTTTTTTTACTTTCGGCAAATCAGCAACAATTCGATCCCAGATTATTTCAGGAGCGGGATATTCAGGAAGTTTAGACAGCGAATTCCTTAAAACAGAATCCTTGGAAATCTCGCTATCTAATAAAGCCGCAATTCCCATCCAGCAATCATCCGGTGGACGATGCTGAGGAAGTTCTTGCAAAGCTTTTTGCAAATTCAGATCAATATTATCCCTTTCCTGCATTAAAAAATTATAAAAAATGTCCTAATTATTGATATCAAGTTGAAATTAAAAACATAAATCTGCCACAATCTATCAATATAGTAAGCTATGCAAAACAGATGTTTCAGATATTCCCAAACTACCGAAGTCAGTCAAATTCGTAATTCGTAATTCGTAATTCGTAATTCTCAATTAATTACGTCTTTTAACATCTCTCGCAATTTTTTCTTTGCGTAAAACAATTGTGATTTTGAAGTGCCTTCAGAGATCTGCAGCAATTCAGCAGCTTCTCTATGAGTGTAACCTTCTATTTCAATCAATGTAAAAACTGTTCTGTACCCTTCCGGCAACGATTGAATGGCCTTTTCAAGATATTCGATATCTAAAGAATTGCCCCATTCGATATTTGATTGTTGTGGAATGAGTTCAAGATCTTCAAAAACAACTCTTTGTTTTACTTTTTTGTACGCGGTTCGGACAACAATCGTTTTGATCCAAGCACCAATAGTGGATTCGCCCCTAAATTGTTCAATTGCTCTGAATACTTGCACAAATCCTTCCTGCAATACATCGTTAGCAAGTTCGAAATCGTTGGTAATACGATAAGCCAAAGTAAACATTGCATTTTTATATCGCTCATACAATTCTTTTTGAGCTATCCTTTGTCCGGAAATGCAGCCTTCAATTAGTTGTTTTTCTGTCATTCTGAACAGTTCTGTTGAAAAAGAGGTGATTGAACTCAAATTGGTTGCATGACCAATCATTTTTTTATAATTCGTATTTCTACCCTGCGATTCGCTCGTCGCTCATCCTCGTTTTTTGGATTTTCATATACTGGCCTGGTCCCTCCAAAAGCTTTAATTGAAATTCTTGCCGGATTAATCTTCTTTTGTGCCAAGAATGATTTTACAGCCTCTGCGCGTTTTTCAGAAAGCTGCATTAATTCATCAGCTTTGCCTGCGTTGTCGGTGTAACCCTCAATCATAATCGAAATATCTTTGTGGTCAGTTAGTATCTGAGCGATCTCATTCAGTTCGTCAAAAGATTCGGAAAGAATCTCGGGTTCCGATTGCTTAAAATACAAATTCTGTAAAGCTATTTTTCCACCATCTACAATCGGTGTCATATTGATTTGCAAAGGGTATCCCAATGGGAAATGTTGAAATTTTTCAATTTTTATGTAGTGAATACTGGAAATAAACCCTCTTTTTTTAGCAAATACTTTAATTGTATCACCTTTTGGAATTGAAAAACTAAAGTGGCCATCCTGACTATAATTTAGAAGTAATGCTTCGGAATTTTTCACGTTAAAAATGACGTCTGCATCCATATTCGTGTTATCGCTGGTGTTAACAATTTTTCCTACGACAGAAGCAATCTGAGGCATCGCCGGTGCGGTCTTTACCCGAAAAATATCGCTCGAACCCTCCCTTTTTGAAGTAAAATACAGGTAGCCGGTAGCATAATTGAAGAAAGGTTGACTTTCGTCCGCGCTTGAATTGATGGGAGAAACAAAATGCCGGATTTCTGACCAACTATACCAGGAATCATCCAACCGGTCGGCATAAAACAAATCCATACCACCTAAAGACCCGGTTCGATTGGACGAAAAATATAGCCTTTTCATGTCCAGTGATAAAAACGGGGTCGATTCCCGCCATTTTGTATTCAGACCAATTCCCATGTTCCGCGGTGCTGACCATGTGCTATCTTCTTTCCTGATAGAGAAATAAAGGTCAAGATCACCCAATGCGTCATTTCTGGAAAGCCCCAAAATCATCACTTTCCCATCACTACTCATAGCAATACTTGTACCCGCTTGATTCGTGTAAAAATCATCGATATGCATTGCTTGGGGAAAAGTCCAGGTACTGTCATCCATCTGCCGAACAACGGAAAAACCAATATCCATCCCTCCTTCTGGAATAAACTGATTAATAACCATAAAGGTGCGAAGTTGCGGCATCATTGTACTTATGCTGTTGGGCAAAGCATTATTCAGCGGTGCCGGCGGGTGTACGATTTTGTCAAATTCACTTTTGTCAGAATTTGCAATCCAAATATCCTGATTATAACCTGAAGATTCCGGTTCCGCAATAGTTGTATTAGATATCTTACCGAAAATATCATTCAATAAAGTACGATACTCCATTGTCGATAATACCTGTGACTGATCCAAATCGTCTACCACAAGCGTCTTGTTAAAATCGGGATAGCCAGATCGGGTAAAATAAAGCACTTTCCCATCCCAATCAACAATAGGCGTTATTTCATCGTATGTACTGTTAATCTGCGACCCCAACTTTTCAATAAGATACGATTCTTGTCCGTAACTACAGGTACAAAAAAAAGTAAATACCGAAGACAATAAAACCAAACGAAAGAAAGACATAGATTTAACAATATGTTGAATTGGTTGAGTGTTTGGGTTTTCAATTCTATAAACAAAAATAATTTAATGAAATTTAGTACAACTTTGTTAATTCCCTTGTTTACTCAATTCGATTGAACTTAAGATTTAGATTCAACAAATATAAATGCATTTTTTGATTTTCAAAAAATTTAGAAAATACGCAATTTGTACTATTGCACCACTACTCAATGTGCCGCATCTTTGTATCGAAAGGTGAAAAAATAGAATGATTCTAAACCCTGAAGGATAATTTATTAGCCTTTGGGGTTTTTTTATTTTATTTTTGCCTTTGAATCACAAGAAAAAAGCGGGGCAATGATAAAAGTAGCAATAGTTGATGATAAACCCATAAATAGACAATCGATAAGAGAACGCATCTTGATGGCTTCTGGTATGCAGATACTTTTTATGGCAGATAATGGTTCTACATTTTTGGAAAAAATGAAAACATTTTCCCTAAACGATGACTTTCCTGATGTGGTACTCATGGATATTGACATGCCGATAATGAACGGTATTGCAGCTGTTAATATTGCAAAAGAGCTGTACCCAAAGGTTGATTTTTTAATGTTAACTATTTTCGACGACGACGAAAAAATATTTGAGGCCATCAAGTCCGGAGCTTCCGGTTATCTGCTGAAAGAAGAAAGCATGGAGAAATTGGCCGAGGCAGTGCTACAAGTCAAAGAATTCGGAGCCGTTGCGATGTCCCCAATTGTGGCACGAAAAGCGATGATGATGCTTTCCAAAAATAATAATAGCCAAAATATAGGAATACAAAATAATGCAAAAGACGACTACAACCTTACAGAGAGAGAGATAGAAATAATAAAAGGTATGGTTGAAGGCCTTGATTATCGCCAGATCGGTGAAAAATTATTTGTTAGTCCTCATACCGTCCGTACCCATATCGGAAATATCTACAAAAAACTACATGTGTGTTCCAAAGTAGATGCTGTAAAAATAGCGATCAAGCGACAGTGGTTTTAAAGAATTGTTTGAAAGAAAAAAGCGCCTTCTCAATATTAAAAGGGAAAGCGCTTTTTTGCAGAAACAGTATCCTAATGGCTTGGCCACTTCGTTTGAAACCCTCTAATAGAACACCGCAATTAGCATTATATTTGAAAACTCAGCAACTTATTTAGGCCTGGTTTAGCTTTCTTACCATGGTCAAAATAGTAGCAATCGCGACAGTTTCTCCAGTCTCATCATAAACATCTACCAACCATTTAACGATTCCTTTTGCTATGTCATCTTCTGACCGTTTTTCCTGATCAATCTTTTCCTTACACGTAAATCTAACCCCTATTGTCATTCCGGGATATACTGGCTTTGTAAATCTACATTCATCCAGACCATAATTGAGCAATACCGGACCTTTTTTAGCATCAACAAATAATCCGGCAGCTTTCGAGAGGACAAAATATCCATGTGCTACCCTACCTGTAAAAGGGGTTCCTTCCAATGCCGTTGCATCCATATGCGCGTAGAAATTATCGCCACTCACATTGGCAAAATTACTAATGTCAGCTTCACTCACCGTGTGCTTGGCTGTAATCAATGTATCCCCTACTGATAACTCTTCAAAATGTTTTTTAAATGGATGCTTGTCTTCTTCGTGTTGAGCTGCACCTTGCTGATAAACACCAGTAACTCTAGAGATTGCAGAAGGATGTCCTTGAATTGCCGTTCTCTGCATATAGTGCAGCACACCTCTTATTCCACCCAATTCTTCACTCCCGCCTGCCCGACCTGGCCCACCGTGCATCATTAATGGCATCGGCGATCCGTGACCAGTGCTTTCCTTTGCACTTTCACGGTTAAGAATCAGAATTCTTCCATGATATGCAGCTGCGCCATAAACATACTCATTCATTACATCCTGATTATAAGTTACAATGGTCGACACCAAAGATCCTTTGCCCATGTTGGCCAGTTCGATTGCTTCTTCAAGCGAATCGTACGGCATCAATGTACAAACCGGTCCAAATGCTTCAACATTATGTGTATCAGTGTATTCAAATGGTCGTTCATTTAACATCAAAATCGGTGAAAGAAACGCCCCTTTCTCTTTAGTGGCACCTGTTACATCAAATTTTTCTAAATCTCCATAAACGATAGGTGTTTTTTGAGCCAACATTTGTACTTGATGCTTGACTTTTTCCAACTGAATCCTACTTACTAACGATCCCATCCGAACGCCCTCTGTTTGTGGATCTCCAATTTTTGTTTTAGACAATTCGTTAGCAAGTGCACGCTGAACTTCCTGTACTACAGAAGAAGGAACAATGATGCGGCGTATAGCAGTGCATTTTTGACCTGTTTTTGTCACCACTTCTTTTCTAACCTCTTTGATCAACAAGTCGAACTCCGCTGTGCCGGGAACTGCATCCGGGCCCAATACGATTGCATTTAAACTGTCTGCCTCGATATGAAAAGGCACTGAATTTTCGATAATAGGCGGCAAAGCTTTCAGCTTCTTGCCGGTACTGGCAGAACCGGTGAATGCAATTACGTCATTCATTCCTGCGGGCAACAAAATCCCGTGACCATTTCCACATACCAATTGCAAGGCTCCGTCAGGAATTAATCCGGATTCATGTATATCGCGAACCATCGCCTCTGTAATATAGGAGGTAATCTCTGAAGGTTTTACAATTGCCGGCATTCCCCCCATCCATGCGCTAGACAACTTTTCCAACATCCCCCAAATTGGAAAATTAAATGCGTTGATATGTACGGCTACACCCGGCTTAGGGGATAAAATATGATGCCCGATAAAGCCATTGTCCTTGGATAGTCTCACCGCAGCACCTTCGACATGAAAGGGTTTGTCTGGAAATTGCCTTCTTAAACTTGCATAAGCAAACAACGTCCCGATTCCTCCTTCTATATCTATCCAGCTATCGAGCCGCGTTGCTCCACTTTGATAACTTATGGAATAGTATCTTTCCTTTCTTTCAAGCAGGTAAAAAGCCAAAGATTTGATCATTCTACCCCTTTCCTGAAAAGTCATCTTTCTTAAAACTTTTCCTCCTGTTTGCCTTGCGTAGTCATACATGGCGTTATAATCAAGGCCTTCACTTCCAACTGTACCGATTAATTCACCGTTTACTGCATTGTATTGTGCGAATCCTTCTCCTGAATAGGGTGCCCATGCACCCAATATGTAATTGGATAATTTCATTGTCTAAAATTTTAATAGTTGTTTGTTTGGGTTAAGGAGCGAGTCTTTCGATGATCCATTGTGAATCATGTAAACGGTATTGAATTCGATCGTGAAGCCTACTGCTTCTCCCTTGCCAAAATTCAATATGAGTCGGCACCACCCGAAAACCGCCCCAATATTCAGGACAAGGCAATTCAAGTGAATTACTGTATTCTTCACTCAGAAAACTTTCGTTGTCTTCGATTACTTTTCTATCGGAAATAACCCGACTTTGTGGAGAAGCCCATGCCCCAATCTGACTTGATTTCGGCCGGCTTTTAAAATATTCAGTGGATTCCTCAAAGGAAGTTTTGTGAACTGTACCCATAATTCGCACTTGTCTTTCCAATTCCATCCAATTGAAAACCAAAGCAGCATAGGGATTATCAACAAGTTCCTTCCCTTTAACACTTTCGTAATTGGTGTAAAATGTAAATCCTTTCTCATCAAAACCCTTGAGCAAAACTACTCTGGCATTTGGGATTGCATTAAAATCTGCAGTAGCAATAACCATTGCATTTGGCTCTCTGATTTCAGATGATAAAGCCTCATTGAACCACGTTCGAAACTGCGAAATAGGATCCACCACCACATCTTTGACATCCAGCGATTTCAATTTATATTCCAATCGCAAATTTGCAACATTTGACATCTTTTTATGTTTATTTTACAAAATTGAACAAATTTACAATATTTTACTTATTAATTGGTCTATACAATATCATCTGAAAAAAAATAGGTGGTTTTTTTATGCTGGAGGTCAGACATTTGACAAAGACATACAAAAGTGGCGATTCAGAATTGGTCGTCTTGTATGATGTGAATTTTAACATCGAAAAAGGTGAAACTTTTTCAATCGTGGGTCCTTCGGGATCAGGAAAAACGACATTGCTGGGATTGTGCGCGGGTCTCGATAAAGCCAGCTCCGGATCAGTTATTCTTGACGGGATAAACATAGACAATTTAAATGAAGACGAACGCGCAAAAGTTCGAAATGAACATGTTGGATTTGTTTTCCAAAATTTCCAGTTGATCCCAACGCTGACCGCTCTTGAAAATGTTATGGTTCCCATGGAGTTGAAAGGAGAAAGAAATGCGGCAAAAAAAGCTGCCGAACTACTTGAAAGAGTAGGTCTCAGTCAACGACACCACCATTATCCAACCCAATTATCGGGTGGAGAGCAACAGCGCGTGTCTTTGGCCAGAGCATTCTCCAATAACCCAAAAATTCTTTTTGCTGACGAACCAACCGGAAATCTGGACGAAGAAACCGGCTCCAAAGTTATATCGCTTTTATTTGACTTAAACAGAGAAATGGGTACCACGCTGGTGCTGGTTACACACGATATGGATCTTGCTGCTAAAACCAAGCAAATCATCCGTATCAAGGGTGGTCACATGGTGTAATTACATACCGACCAATGATCTTTCAAAAAGCAGATCTGTGAGGATAAATGGATTCTCGCAGATTTATTTTTTGAGTAGCAACTCAGCGATAGTTTCCGCTACTTGCCTGCCAGTTTCTGCTGCTCCATTCATAAACCCCATAAAATCTTTGCTGCAATGTTCTCCGGTAAAAAAAACTTTGCCTGTGGGCTCTAAAGCTTTGCCCGACATGCTAGTCCATTGACCCACTTTAAAGCAACTGTAACTTCCCTTTGCGTACGGATAATCTATCCAATTTACAAATACATGCTTTCCGGTATAACTTTTTGCCGATTGCAAAAATATCCTGTCTAGTTCATTCACGATGCCGCCAACTGTTTCTTCAGGCAAAGCGGTTTTCCATACATGAAAAGGTGGAGCTGAAGGATTTTTAAAAGACTCCGCATGTAATTTTTCAGCGTACTTGCCACCGAAAAAACAAACATAGGCTCCGTATGTACTTTCGGATGTTTTGTTCAATGAACTATCCCAACCATTAGTGATGTCTTTATGAAATAAATAACCATACGCTTTATTTAAGTCATTGTTCCAGGGTGTACCATGATACGCAAGAACAAGCTTTGTATTGGTCCCGTATCCAAGTTCATCAATACACTGCTTTTTCTCTTTTGAAATTGACTTCAAACGCAATTTCACATTTCTCAGCATGGTGAAAGGCAAAGTAAGTACAACATAATCTGCTACAACTACTGTTTTATTGGAAAAAATCATCGCATATTGTCCGTTATCCATTTCCAGTACTTCGGTCAATAAATGCTCTTTTTTAATTCTTTGTTCCCCAATTTTCCTTTCCAGGCCTTCGATAATCTTAGAATTTCCTCCTTTAATTCGAAATCTCTCATCACTGTCACCAAAAACCTCAAAACCCGAACTGGTTTTTGGATTGATCAAATCAAGAAAATTAAGCGTCGATTGTTCCGAACAATCCAATCCGTATTCTGCAACATAGGCTGCTGACAGGAGTTCCTTAAGCCACTTCGCACATTTCAGACCATTAAAATATTCGCTGAGTGGTAAATGATCCAGCCTGATTGCCGCTGCATTTCTATAATTCTCATCCAAAGAGTCTATGTCACGAGCAATTTTTATTGAAATCTTTGAAAATTCCCTGAGCACCTGTTTTTCAGAAATAATTCTGTCATCAAAAAAGAAAATATCTTTTATCAATTTTTTGTCCTGCTGGTCTTTTAGCAGATCTACGAGCTCCAGATTGAATTCCTTTGCAAGGTTCAGCATATC